>JAHJVW010000027.1 GCA_018828585.1 Bacteroidota bacterium | reverse complement strand
GATGATTTGGTGGATACTGATACCGATTGTGCTTGTATTGTTCATCGTTCAGTACGTTAAGAAAAAATAGATAAAATTTAGTGACGAGCTAAGATTCTATCAATATTCTAAACCAATGGTTCACCAAGGGCGAAATACCCAAAGAAATACAGGAAAAACAAAAACGAACGTTGAACACTAAAAATTAAAACCATGGAATATTATTTCAGTAAAACAATTGCCGATAGTTTCGACAATGCAATTCAAAAAGTTACAGAAGCACTCAAAGCTGAGGGCTTTGGCATATTGACAGAAATTGACATAAAAGCCACATTAAAGAAAAAGCTTGATGTGGACTTTTACAATTATACAATTCTGGGAGCCTGTAACCCGCCTTTTGCCTACAAAGCACTTATGTCAGAGGATAAAATAGGAACCATGTTGCCATGTAATGTGATTGTACAGGAAAAAGAGGCAGGTCAGGTGGAGGTTTCTGCTGTTGATCCGGCAGCCTCTATGCAAGCAATAGAAAATGATGAACTTGCTACTATTGCGAAAGAAATAAGAGCCAGATTGCAAAAAGTAATTGAGCATTTGTAGTCTCATTTTATGATACAACGAAAGAAAATAAATTATTCTGTTTGGTTTTTAATCAAAAGAATTCCTCGAGGCTCTGCCTTGGGGTTTAGTCATTTTGAGATTTAAGATTGGTATTTTTGCTTCATGAGTGAACATGTTTTCAAACGACACAACAAAAGCCTGTTGCTGTATCATTTGGTTTGTCCGATAAAGTATCGTCGAGATGTACTTTCTGAATTTGTTGAGAAGAGTTTGGTTGAGGTTTGCGAAAACATTTCGGAACGTTACGAAATACATTTCATAGAGATAGGAGCAGATGAGAATCACGTTCATTTTTTGATCCAGAGTGTGCCAAAGATTTCAGTTGAAATAATAGTAAGGACAGTGAAAAGCATAACAGCCAAAGAAATTTTCCGCTTGCATCCAGAAGTGAAGAACAAATTATGGGGCGGTAATTTTTGGACGAGTGGATATTAAGTGAATACGGTTGGTCAATACGGAAAGGAGGATGTTATTCAAAAGTACATTCAAAATCAGGGGGAAGAAAAAACTGAATATAAACCGTTCAGCAAAAATCAATTGAGCCTATTTATTGAGTGAGGCGATACCTCGATGGCTCTGCCTCGGGGTGATTCATTCAAAATCTGTCAAACGTCAGTGAAATAGGTGACAACCATCATATTCTTTTGGAGCTTTCTTGTTTAGATTTGTTCTAAATAGTATTGAAAAATACAAATAAGCCTAATCACATGGAAATTTTAGATGTAACCCTTATAGAACCTCGTTTCAAGCACCCAGCAATTTTCAAAAAGTTTGATGAATTAGCAGATGAAAAAGCATTTATAATAAATAACGATCACGATCCTAAACCTTTATATTATCAACTATTGGCAGAACGTGGGCAAATATTCACTTGGGAGTATTTGGAGAATGGACCTGAAACATGGCAGGTCAAAATCCAGAAAAAACTAAATCAAAATGAAGAAACCATTGGCGAGATGGTGACAAAAGATTTTAGAAAAGCACAGGTTTTTAAAAAATTAGGTATTGATTTTTGTTGTGGGGGTAAAAAAACTTTAAAAGAAGTTTGCGATAAAAAGGGAATTGATTTAAAGAAAGTGGAAGAGGAACTAAGAAGCTTTAATGAAAAGGATAATACCACTCTTGATTTTAACCAAATGGAACTCGATTTCTTATCAGATTATATTGTTAACATCCATCATAAATACGTGAAAGAAAGCCTTCCCTTTATGACAGAACTTGCTACCAAAGTTGCGAAAGTTCATGGTGATCAGCATCCAGAACTATTGGAAGTTGCCAGGATTTTCAACTCATTGGCACAGGATTTCGGGTTGCATTTGATGAAAGAAGAAAATATCCTTTTCCCATACATTAAAGAGTTAGTAACTGCAAAAAAAGAAGATAAACATTTGCCAACAGCATCTTTTGGCAAGGTGAATAATCCAACCCAAATGATGGAAACAGAACATGAGCAAGCCGGTGTGGATATGGGAGCCATAAGAAAGTTGACTAACAATTATCAACTGCCACAGGATGCTTGTAACTCTTACCGAATATTATTTAAAAAATTAGCAGAGTTTGAAAACGATTTGTTTAACCACGTTCATTTAGAAAACAACATCTTGTTTCCCAAATCTATAGTCTTAGAAAAAGAAATTATTTTTGATTAATTTTTGAATATTAACCGCGTAGCACATTACTACGCGGTTAAATTTATCTTTCCGACATGAAAAGAAACATCAATTTAATTGAATTATCAAGAGACCATCACCATGGATTATTACTTGGATGGAAAATAAAACAAGGCATTAAAAATAATACTGCTAAAAGTGAAATCTCCAATTATATCAAACACTTTGGAAAACAAGCATTAGAACCTCATTTTAAACAGGAGGAAGAAGATGTGCTAATTTATTTATCAGACGAAGATTCTTTAAAAAAGCAGGTAATTGAAGAACATCAGGAGATTTTTGATTTGGTAGCGCATCTTTCTGTAAATTCTACCATAGAAAACTTAATAGGAATAGCCGAGAAACTGGAGAAGCACATTCGGTTTGAAGAAAGAAAGCTATTTCCACATTTGGAAAAAACTTTATCGAAAGACGAACTTGAAAGTATTGGGGTTGCTATTGCCAAAAATCATCAACCTTATATAGAAGACTATAAAAATGAGTTCTGGAAATACTAATATTATTACAAAAGAAACCAAGGTTTCTGTATTAATAAAAGTCAACCCTTTAGTTATAGATGCTTTAATTGCCATAAACCCAAATTTCAAAAAGCTAAAGAACATTTTTTTAAGAAAATTGCTTGCCCCCAGGGTGAGCATTGCCGAAGCTTGTAAAATTGCAAATTGTGACTTGACTGATTTTTTTGCTCTTTTAAAACCTTTAGGATTTGTTTTAGCAGAAATCACATCAACTGATAGCTGTTTAAAAGATATGCCTGGAAGTTCCCACAGCATTAAACCGGAAAAAATTATTGAATTGGATGTTAGGCCTGTTTTACAAAACAATCAAGATCCTTTAAAAATCATCCTCAAAGCCATTAAGGAGTTAAACAGCGATGAAGGTCTAAAGATTACAAATACTTTTACGCCCACTCCCTTAATTAATTTACTACATAAAAAGGGTTTTAAATATCAGATCGAAAACCTAGAAACAGATCTTGTAATCACCACATTTTTTAAAAGTGATACTTCAAATTTAGAAGAATTAAATTTACCTGAGCAGGTGCAAAAAGACGAAGAAATTGAGTTTGATAAAAAAAAGCAAACGTTTACAAAAGATAAAATTATTTGTTTAGATGTTAGACAATTAGAGATGCCCTTGCCAATGGTTAATATTTTGCGGCAATTGGAAAATACAAACCTAAACGAGGCCATTTTTGTACAACACCGGAAAGTGCCAGTTTTTCTACTGCCCGAATTGCAGGCAAAAGGTTTTCAATATTTAATAAAACAGCTTTCTGAAAACGAGGTGGAAATATTGATTTTTAAGTCGTGAACATCGTTATCCCACAACATCCAAGTTTATACAAAATAGTAATTTCACACTATTTGCTAGCAGCTATAAACTTTTTAGCATTAGCCCCAATGCTCGCATTAGCTGTAAATGATTTAGGCGGGCATTATTTTCAACCTCATTTATTGGCCATAACCCATACAGCAGCTTTAGGCTGGGGAACTGTGATTATTTTTGGTGCCTGCTATCAATTGGTTCCAGTAATTTTAGAGACAGAACTTTACAGTTATAAAATGGCATGGTTAAGCATTGCCCTCTTTTATTTAGGGTTGCTAGATTTTATTTACAGCTTTTGGGTTTTTGAACCAGGTTTACACATGCAATGTGGGGGCTTATTATTACTAACAGGTATTTCATTATTCGTTATCAATATTTTTATTACTGCCAAAAGAATTAAGAAACCAGATATTTATCAAGATTTTATTTTAACAGCTTGTATTTGGCTGTGGGCGACGGCTATTTTAGGCGTTTTAATGGTGTTTAATTTTAGATATGCCTTTTTACCCCAAGACCATTTGTTATTTTTAAAACTTCATGCTCATGCAGGGTTAGGAGGGTGGTTCTTATTGCTCATTATTGGCGTAAGTGCTAAGCTTTTACCTATGTTTTTGGTATCTACAAAACAAAAAATTGTTTGGTTAAAATGGAGTTATCCATTAATAAACTTGGCTTTGTTGTTATTCTTTATTAATACCTATTTTTTTGGGCTGAATAAACTCACGTTCATCATAGTTTTCCTTGCTATAGTGGGAGTAGTTTGCTGGTTAATTTATGTTTATCAATGCTTTAAATCTCGTTTACGAAAAAAATTAGATGTAGCAATGGCACATACTTTATTATCAATATCACTGCTCATTATTGCTATTATAGTATTACCATTTATTATTTTTTATCAGCTTAAAGTCGATGTTTTATCCATCAGGTTAACTGTTGTTTATGGCTCCCTTTTAATTTTAGGATGGATAAGCTCCCTGATTTTAGGTCAAACTTTTAAGACTTTACCTTTTATTGTTTGGACAAAACGCTACCAACATATTGCAGGTTCAAAAATCACTTTGCTACCCGCCCAATTGTATAATAGCTTTTTATTAAATATACAATTCATTTCTTTTTTGATGTTCATCATCAGCTTTAGCTTAGGCTTATTTTTGAAATTACAATTATTGGTTTATATAGGTGTTGTTTGTTTGGGAATAACTGCCTTATTGTATGTTAGCAATGTTTTAATCACTTTGTTAAAAAATACAGAAACATGATTTCATTTGAAATAACCGACGGAAATTTTTCATTTAAAATGAAAGTTTTGAATGCCCTTAGCACCGTTCTAGATCCAGAATTGCAAGTAAATATTATTGATTTGGGTTTGGTTTATGATATTATTGTTTTAGAAAACTCAAAGAAAATAGAAATAAATATGACATTATCTTCCACACATTGTCCTATGGGCGCTGCTATTGTAAATTCTGTTGAGAATTGTATTAGTCATCATTTTACAGCTTATCAAGCTATAGTAAATTTAGTTTGGGAACCAGTTTGGTCTTTTGAACAAATCACAGAAGAAGGAAAGCTCCAGTTAGAGATGTAAGTAAACGCTATGTTTAATCCCTCAGAAATAAATTGCACCAAATGGGTCGTTATAAATTTCATAATCCTAGCCGCGGCAGGGGTGCTTCTACGCTATGTTCAATGTTTTTCTGCACCAAGCATTAATTATCAGTTCCTTCTTCACGCACATTCTCATTTTGCATTTGCAGGCTGGATGTTTTTGTCCATCGCTCTATTAGTTGTTCATAATTTTAATGCTAAAGACACGCTCTTTAATAAGCACTTCAAGTCCATATTTTTAATCACTCTTTTGGTGAGTTTTGGGATGTTGCTAAGCTTTTTTTTAATAGGTTATAAAAGCTTTTCTATCTTATTATCTACCCTTTTTATTTTTGTAGGTTATTGGTTTGTCTTTGTGACTTTTAAATCCAAAACTTTTAATCAACAAAGCGCTTCAATTGTAAATCTCCTTTTAAAAGGAAGCCTTATTTTTTTGGTGGTTTCATCAATAGGGCCTTTTGCTTTAGGCTATTTAAAGGCATCAGGCTTTAAAAACCATAGTTTGCAACAAAATGCCATATACTTTTACCTGCATTTCCAACTGAACGGTTTTATGCAATTGGCTTTGCTGGGTCTGTTTTTTAAAAACTACCTAAAAAGTAACATGCCTATTAGCCATGTTAATGCTTTTTGGACAAAGGTGTTAATGATTTCTACCTTGCCATTGTACGCCATGTTCACTTTGTGGACTCATCCTTCAGTGTGGGTTTATATATTAACATTTTTAGCAGCTTTGGCACATTTACTTTCATGGCTTGTTTTAATTTTAAGGCTTAAAGCCGATTTAAAACCGCTCAGTTTTTTAACCACAATAGCTTTGATAGCAATTTGTTTGCAATTTGTTTTTCAGATGCTAATTGCTATTCCGGCAATCGGAAATTGGGTTTTTGAAAGCCATAATCTAATTATTGGTTATATCCATTTGCTCACCTTAGGCAGTTTATCACCTTTAATTATCGATTTATTTATCAAAGCAGGTTATTTAAAACCATCGGTTAAACTGAATTACCTTTTTGTAACAGCTATCCTAATTTATTTAGTGTTGTTGTTTGGTTCGGCATTTCTTGGTGCTTTTCAGATATACATTCCGCATCTTAACATATTATTGTTTGCTTCTAATTTAGCACTACCTTTTATTGGACTGGGCTATTTTTTAAATATCAATTCAACAGTCAAGATTGATCTAGGTTAAGCCGCAATCACTAATTATTTTGTTGTAAACCGAATAGCGCAACATTCCAAAAATCACAAGTCTTTCTTTTTAAAAACCCTCAGTGAAATCCAAAGCGGGACTAAAAACCAAACCATCAACATCAAAAGAGTGAAAGCAACACCCCATCCGCTGCCAAAAAACTGTTGGTACAATGCACCGGTATATCCCATTAAAGCGGCAATATCCAATTGTAATAAAATCAGGATACGGGCCAGATCTATCGGGTTAAAAGCGACAATAGCTATCAGTACTTTTTCTAAAGGATAATCGCTAAATGCAAATAGGAAAACCAATACCAAACCATCAAAAATAATAGAGCAGTAAAACCACATCATTAAGGCTAAGCCAATTCCTTTTGCCTTATCTCGCATTAAAACGGATGATAAAAAGGCCAGTGATACAAAGCAAAGTGTTAACAAACTCCCAGTCAAAATCAGGGTTGAACCCGTAAAAGAAAAAGCAAATAATAGGATGGGAACGCCAACTCCCAATAAGAAAGCACCTAATATGGAGGCGCTAATTCCCAAATATTTGCCCATCAAAATATTGGTTCTACTAATTGGCTGAGATACCAAAAGTTCGGTAAATTCTGAAGCATTAAAATAATAGGTAGTAGCGTAAACCACACTCACCAAAGGCACAATAATCAACATCACGGTGGTAATACTCACTAAACCTTTTGTTACGTCTTCATCTGCCATAAAAATACTGACACAAATAGCAGCAAGCAAAATGGTATAAGCTAGAATTACTTTGCTTTTTATAATATCGAGCGCTATGTATTTGGCTATTTTAAACATCTTTAGATAGTATTTTGGTGAGTGCTTTCCCTAATTTTTGTTCTCCTGTTTCGGATTTTAAATCGGATAAAACTTTATAAAATTTGATATTACCATCTAATAAATACATCACTTTATCTGCTATTTCATCCATTTCTGTTAGGATATGAGAGGTAATTAAAATCAGTTTGCCTTTTTCTTTTTCTTTAATGATTTTATCTTTTAAAACCTCTGCAGAAAGTGGATCCAGACCGGCAGTTGGTTCATCTAAGATTAAAACTGGTGGATTAAAATAAAATGCCAATGCGGCACTCACTTTCTGCCGAGTTCCCCCAGATAAGGTATGCATGGCTTTGTGGTTCATTTTATCTAAACCGTAAGCTATTATCAAATCGTTATCTAAATTGTCATGAACGTTTCTTAAATCTTTCATCATTTTAAAAAGATCTCCAATCTTCATATTATCTGGATAGCGACCAATTTGCGGCATATAACCAATATTTTTTTTGTATTCGAAACTATTTCTGATAGATTTCCCTTTAAAGATAATCTCGCCTCCATCTGGAATGACCATCCCCAAAATAGATTTTATTAATGTGGTTTTACCAGAAGCATTTGGACCTAAAATCCCAACAACACCCCCAGCACTAAAATTACAGTCGACTTTTTTTAGCACTTCTAATTTGCCAAATGATTTTTGAAGCTGTTTTATTTTGATAATATCTTCCATGGTTTCATTTGTGGGTTATTGTCCTTTACGGATAAAGGAGTAATAGAGGGAATTGAACGTTCTACTCGGTCTAAAAGGTTAACGATAAAACTTCTCATTAAAATTACACTCTGGGGTACTCGCTCAATAATTTGTGCATATAAACTTATTGGTCGGTAAGGAATATCGCCAATTCCATTTTTGTTTAAATCATAACCTTCATATTTATCCCAATAGTTGTTACTAAATTTATTTTCTAATAACTCTCCGTTCGTGGTTACATCAAAAGAGTTTCCTTTAAAATTATTAGCTAGAAACGTATTGTCTTCGCAGTTGGATAAAATGCGGATTGCCCAACCGTTATTTAAGAAGCTGTTTCTCGTAAATTTATTACGGTTACAACTCTCCATGAAAATGGCGGAAGTGTTTTTATAAAATGTGTTATCCTCAATACGGCTATCTAATATTTCTTTCAATAATAACCCGTAAATAGAGCTTCCCCAATTTTCATTAAAATGGTTATGCATCATTTTAATTCGTTTAGAATACATCACTGCGATACCAGCCTGGTTTGATTGAAAGGTGTTATACAAGAATTCGTTATCGCTAGAAAACATAAAATGTAAGCCATAACGCATATTTTTTTCACTGATGTTTTGGTGAACTTTAGAGTGCTGTACAAACTCAAAATAAATGCCGTCTCTGTGCCCAGTAATGTAATTTTTATAAATAGCAATATTATCAGATTTCCACGCTTGGATGCCGTTGCCAGATTTTATGGTGGTAAAAGTACCCGAAAGTTTATTATTGGCAACTGTGGCATGGTGCACATCAGAAAGGTAAATTCCGAAGAAATTTTTTATTAATTCGTTGTTGGTGATGGTAACATAATCTGCTTGGAAAACCCTTATTCCAGCAAAATCTCGTAAATCACCAACTTTTGAATTGCGGATAATAAAACCATCTAACTTAACATGGTCAGCGGTAATGGTAATTACTTCTTCTTTAAATTGCGCATCTAAAATGGGCTTGCCTTTTCCTAAAATGATCACCTGTTTATCAACGATGGTATTGTATGATAGGTATGTTCCTTTTTTTACGATGATGGTATCGCCGTTTTTTGCAAGGGCAATTGCTGCTTTTAAAGTTGTAATCTTAGTTTTTGGAGCAACAATAATAGTTTTAGCTGTTACAATAAAGCTAAATAATCCAATTAACATCAAAAATAAACCAGTGAATTTTATTCGCTTGTCTACCATTTTAAACTAATGTTGGCAAGTGCTTCCTTAAAGGTGAGAACTTTTGCACCAGGACTGATTTGATTATTATCTGCAAGCATCTCACTTTCAAAAGGAACAAGGTTACCGCCCATCGGAGATTGATAGCCTTTGTCTTCTAAATAAAAAGCGGTTTTGGCATCCATAAATACGCCCGGTTTAGCAAAGTTGATCACTAACAATTCCGCATCCTTACTTTTATCCAGATTTATGGACTCTGATATATAATCTATTAAACATTCGGCAGAATCAAACTTGTAAATCTTGCCTTTTTTAGTAATCATTTCTGCACCAAATTTTTGATCAGAGATCACCATCTTACAATGTTCGCAAACATCTATCCCGTAGTTAAGGGCTTGTGGTTCTGTATTGCATCCAACAATTATCAATAAAGACAATAAGCCAATAGATATTATACTTTTCATAATTTTATAGTTTTGGTTTTTTTGGTTTTATTTTTTAAACGTTGTTCAAAAAATAGAACCCCTGCAGTAATAAAACCACCAATACCTACTAAATACCCAGCAATATCTGGTAAAGAACCCGCTACAAAATTGAGCAACTGTTTATAACCAATTAGCGGAGGTTGATAGGTCATTCCTTCAACTTTTATAGCGGCATGCGGATCTAAATGATGACCATAATCATACTCCCATAAGTAAAAATCTGAAAAGCCGAAGATGGAAAATACTACCAATACAGCCATCCAAAGCCATAAATATTTGAGTTTTCCTGTCCATGCTACAAAAAAGCCAAAGGCAACAATTAAACCATATATGTACGGCAAAATCTTAAATTCCCAAAAATTTGCTACCACAATATGTTGCATCCCTATATAATGGTTTAGCCCATTAATCTGATCAACATTACCAGTTATTCCGGTTAGCCATATTTTCATTTCTAAACCTTCAGGGTATTGAGGAGCGCCTAATAAAATCTTCCAAAGCGGAAAAAAATAGGCGCTTAGCATTAAAATAGCACTTACGGTGATTAGTATTTTAGATTGAATTTTCATGGTGTTTGTAGTAATTTAAAAGTATCTGCCTATACTTAAATAGGCAGATACTTTTAGAGATTATTTTTTGGTTATCATTTTCTCTCCGATACCATATTTTAACGGTGTATTTGAACTTTTAGGAGAGACTCTTAAATATCCCTGCATTTCTTGGTGAAGCGCAGAACAGAAATCGGTACAATAGAAAGGGAACATTCCTGAACGGTCCGGAACCCATTTTAAGGTATTGGTTTCGCCTGGCATTACCAATAACTCGGCAGTGTTTGCACCTTTAACAGCAAACCCGTGTGGCACATCCCAATCTTGTTCTAAGTTGGTTAAATGGAAGTAAACTTCATCGCCAACTTTTACGCCTTCAATATTATCTGGGGCTAAGTGGGAGCGGATAGCTGTCATATAAACATCTACTCTGTTCCCTGTGCGAACTACCCTAGCATCATTTTCTGATTTAGTGACGTACTTATTCTCGTTTTCTTCAATCTTATAAAATCTTATCTGGTTTTTAACGATTTTTTCTGCTGGTATTGCTTGTGCATAATGAGGTTCGCCAATGGTTGGGAAATCCAATAATAGCTTCATTTTGTTTCCAGTAATATCTATCAACTGCGCAGATTGCGTTAGCTCTGGCCCTGTTGGTAAATAACGATCTTTAGTAATTTTGTTTAAAGCAATTACATATTTACCATAAGGTTTTTTAGAATCGCCTCCTGGTACACATAAGTGACCCGGAGAGTAGTAAACTGGTATACGATCTATGATTTGTAAATCTTTAATCCTCCATTTAACAATTTCAGAAGAAACAAACATGGTGGTATAAGCAAAACCTTTATCATCAAACTCGGTATGTAAAGGACCTAAACCTGGCTTTTGTACTTCACCTTGTAAAACAGATTCATATTTTAGAACTGGAATGTTGTTAGCTACTTTACCTTCATAACTTTTATTTTTTATAGCAATTAGCATTTTCTTAAAAGAAAATACTGGCAGTGTAGCCGCTAGCTTACCGCTTGCAACCATAAATTCTCCATCTGGAGTAACATCTATACCATGAGGAGATTTAGGACAAGGCATATAGTAAATTAATTCGGGGTGGTCTTTTACATCCAAAACTAAAACAGAGTTTTCTATGGTGCTACTTGCAGTTTGGCTTTTCTCATTTAAAACGTTGTGCGCATATCTGGCTGTAGTCTTTTTCCCTTTACCTTCGGCAATTAACTGTTCGGCTTTTTTCCAATTTAAAGCCATTACAAAATCTTTATCTTTTTGACTCGCGTTTACTTCTAACAAAGTATGTGCTTGCTCGGTATTGTAAGTTGTGAAAAACATCCAATCGTGAGAAGGACCTTTACCTGCATGAGCTAAGTCATAATCAAACCCTGGAACCCTAATTTGGAAGGCCAGTTTCATGGTGCCTGAGTTTTTATCAACACTTACAAAAGAAACATTACCCTGAAAATTTTCTTTGAAACTTTCAATAGGTACATCATCTTTTCCTTCTTCTGGGATAGAGAAACGCGTGTTTCCTACTAAGTATTCCGTGTTTTCTGTACAAAAAGGAGAAGCGTGATTACCCGCGGAATTTGGTAATTCTATAATTTCTGCAGTTTTAAAAGTAACCAAATCAATTCTGGCAATACGAGGTGTATTATTTCCATTAATAAAAATCCATCTGCCATCATCTTCACCATTTGTTTTACTTAATTCGGTATGGTGAGCATCATCCCAAGGGATAAAACCATGAGAAGTATTTAACATTGGTTTTGTTTCTTCATTATAACCCCAACCATTTTCTGGATCTTGAGCAAAAACGGGTATAACTTTTAATAGCCTTCCAGAAGGTAGACCATAAGCTGCAATTTGTCCGCTAAATCCTCCTGATGTGAACAAATAAAGCTCATCATGTTTACCTGGCGCTACATAAACTTTTTTTGCCGCATCAACATCTGTAGTTTCACTTACTTTACCTGGCTTACAACCTAAGACAAACAAAAACGGTGTAGCTAATAAAATAAATAGTGATTTGTGTGATAGTAAATTCATTACTTTAAATTTTATTGTTTAATAATTAGTTCTTATCGTTCTGACGCAAATACTCATAGATTTCCCTAGTTTGTTTATCATCCACATTTTGGAAAGTCATTTGTACCAAATGTTTTTCAAACAGAGCTTTAGCAACAGGATCTTTTTTGGTCATTTCCTCTGGGTTGGTAATCATGTTCATCACCCATTCTGGAGTACGTAGGTCGGTAATATTTTTTAATCCTGGACCAACTAATTTGTCGGCCGTTGTTTTATGGCAAGGCGTACATTTTGTTTCAAAAACAGCTTGTCCTTTTGTAGCCATTTCCTTGTCGATAGTAGGCGAAACATCTACTGATGTGAATCTACCTACTCCTTTACTATCACTTTTAGCATCTGGATCTAAAACTTCAGAAGTAACTTCTTTAGTTGTATTATTTTGTGATTCTGTAGCATTTCGTTCATCAGAAGAAGTGTTGCTTCCACCGCAAGCGCTAAAAAATGTAATCCCAATAATAAATGTGAATACCGTAGTTAATAGTTTTATTTTTTTCATGATTTGTAAGTGTTTTATTTATAATTAAAGGTATGTGGAGACCTGTCATGGAAAAATGACTTTGACAACTAAAAAATATGATATAAGTTATATTTTATGCTTTTAACCATAATTTGATTATAAAACCTATTAAATAGAATTTTTAGAAGAGAGCGTAAGAAAGATAATTTTAGAAGATATTATTACTATTAAATATCATTCAAAGAGTAAGAAAAAAGGTTTCTGGAATTTTCATGAAGTATTATCTAGTTTTAATATCAATAAGATGCTTGATATTTACCTGCAAAGGCTTTAGCGAACTCAGACTTAAAAAATCATAAGAAAGAATTTTACAAATTTCGAAGAAGCGGAAGATGATCTAACTCCAAATTGTTTAAGAAGTAAAGAATGGGGGATTTATAAAAAAAAAAGACTTTGAAGATGCTTTAGATAAGTATTTAGAAAAATAGAAATTGCATAATCGGGTTGGAATAATTGAAATTTGAACAAATAGCTAAAAACTTAATGTGGCTAAAACAATAAGTAGCTATCGTAATGCTTATTCTACTTATTGATAAATAAATATTGCGAAAGGATTTAACCGTTACGCCATCCCGACGGTACCTTTAAAACCCTTTAAATTTTGAAATTTAAAGGGTTTTTTGTTTTTAAGGATGTATCTTAGGATATTTAGATCCACTTGTCATGTGAAAGAGGAGGAAGCCAATTTAAATTTTAGATTTGTTCACTAGAAACAGTCGAATTATTTAATATCCTTAAGAAGAATTAACATTAGATAACTCGGCTCATTAGAGATTTTTCACAAAAAAGTTATTTAAATTAAAAGCAATATGCAGAGTTTATCATTTTCTATTGTTGTAATTCCTATAATAGCTATTTCGCTAGACATCTTATTATATGCTATTTTATTGCATAAAGCGACTAAAAAAACGATTTTCAAACAGTTTGTATTTGCATTAATATTAGCTGCTTTAATTTTAAATGCAGTTTGGGAAGTTTCACAAATTCCTCTATATGTAGGAGGAACTTATTCATGGAATCATATTCTTTTTTGCCTATTGGCTTCATTGGCAGATGCCATAATGGTAATGCTGATCTTTTTCGGTTTTGCAATGATTTATAAAAATGCTTTATGGATTCAAAACCTTAATCTTAGCAGGAGTGTTTTTCTAATATTAACAGGTGGAGTAGGGGCTGTTCTTGCAGAAACCAGACATTTATCCATTGGTACTTGGAGCTACGCCGAAACCATGCCTTTGATTCCAATCATTAATGTTGGACTTTCTCCGGTTCTACAATTCATGATTTTGCCCTTGCTTATTTATGTCTTCTCTTTTAAGATGGTAATGTTATTTAACAATGATTCAAAAGTGATTTAATCTATTCATGATGCACTAATTTCCAGAGTTAAATATTAAAATCAAATACGTAATTGAATGATTAAACTTACCACCTAAAGGCTGAACCAATATAAATTAAATAGGATCTAAATAGATAGGTGTTATTAACGCTAGAAGGTTTAATACTGAAACTATCAAATGTTGATCTAAAACCTATATTTACAGTTGCTTTTTCTGTTGCGTTAAAAAGTACGGTAGTATCAAATAGAAAACCTGCTTTATAGTAGTTCGTTTGTGGAACAAATAAATTTGGTTTAGAGAAATCGGCTTCATATCTATATTCTTGCTTGGTAGGTTTGCTGATATAAACACCAACTCCAAATGAATAATTGATAGCCCCTGCATGATAACGCGTTGGATTGCCAACAAAAACTGAAACTGGGAATTGAACCAACTGCTCCATCACTCTTATTTTATTACTTTCATTTTGGACAGGTACATCAGTAAATTTCCGTTGAAAATTCAATTCTGTTTGTAAATACCAACTCTTACCAAAATCTCTTCTATAATATAGGCCATTCTCTCCAGCGGCATTGGTTGAATAACTGCTAAAGCCTCCGTCAGCAAGTGAAAAAACAGCTAAGCCTGTGGTCATGGCAATACCGTTTTTTCTTTTTTTTACTAGATCATTTAAAGTAGTATCTTTTTTTTGAGCAAAAGATGCACTAACTATAAAAACAAAACAAGCAGATAATAAGTGTCTCAGCGTCATAAGTATCTAAATATCAAACATACTCATAAAATCATATTAAAGTATTAAAATTCTGAGCCTAAAAGTATTTCCAGTAAAAAAAAAATATAAAATTGTCTAAGGTGTATAATTTCAGAAAACTCAATGAGGATAATGAGTTCTTTTGATAATTAGTGCTAATTACAACTATATTAAAAGGGATATGACTGATGAAGTTAATTAACCATTCTTAAAATTTTACAACTTATACCCCAAATTATATAACAATCATTTAAAAAAGATGTTATACCTTTATTGATAATAAATCCTAAGTTGAAAATTGAAAAATAAATTATCCATACAAATTAAAACAAGCGTGTTGCTATTGGTATTTCTACTAAATACAATGGTGGTGTTTGCTTGCTCTTTAGGTATGGATATGAAGTTTAATTCAAGCCATCATCAAGAAAAAATTTCAAGCTCATCAAGTCATCATCACGAAAGCAAAGCAAAACATCATGAAGATGACAAAGATAATTGCTGTAAAGATGAAGCTGTGAAATTTGCAAAGTTTGATAAATTAAATCCACAAGCATCACACCCAAAAATAAATCCAATATTTCCCCCTGTCCTTTTAACTAACTTTTCTAATCATACTATTTTAGAAAAAGGCTCAAATATTTTTACTAATAAATTCTTTGTCTTAAGACATCACCCACCCATACGAGACATTCGTATCGCTATCCAAAGTTTTCAGATTTGATTTAATATTTTTTTATCATAACCAGCGGTATAATCAATTTATATATCGCATATAAGTTTATTTAAAAAATATTAATTCAAAAAAAATGAAAAAGATAATTTTATTGGTTGCTTTTATAGCAGCATTTGGTCAATTTGGCTTTGCGCTAAGTCATGACACCTCCCCATTATTAGAGAAATATTACGCAGTTAAAAATGCGTTAACTAGTGATAACGCCGAACTGGCGGTAACTGCGGCAACCGAATTTTCTAAAGTAGTTAATGCTACAGCAGCAAGTGTACTCTCAGATGAAAGTAGGGCAGCGCTATTAAAAGACGCTGGGAATATTGCTCAGGCTAAGGACATTAAGAAGCAACGCGAATACTTTAAAGCATTTTCAGACCATTTTTCTCAATTGGCGAAAACTACTTCATTAAGCGGTGATCCTATTTATATAGCTTACTGCCCCATGGTTAAAGCTAACTGGTTAAGCAGTTCTCCAACTATCAAAAACCCTTATTACGGGAAAGCCATGCTTACCTGCGGAAAAGTAGTGGAAACATTAAAGTAAAATCATCAGGGCAAAATTTTTGCCCTGATTACACTTTAACTCAAAAATCATGACAAATTTTAAAGCAGCATGTATAAAAATTTTTAAAATTCTTTTTATAAAGAAATGCTGTAGATAAACAATAACCAATATATCAATTCAAATTTTAATTCAGTAAACAATGAGAACTTTAATTTTAAGTGCAGCCATTTCAACCTTATTTTTTGTGGCTTGCAACAGTAATGGCAATAAACAAGAGACATCGTCTACCACAGCAGAAAATACCGAGATGAAAACCAATGAAATAGCTAAAGGCCCGGTACAAGGAATTTTAGCAGGCTATTTAGAAATGAAAAATGCCTTAGCAAAGGATGATGACAAAGGGGCTGCAGATGCGGGTAAAGAAATGGTAAAAGCTTTTGATGGTTTTGATAAAAGCACCTTAAATGCAGAGCAGGCTAAAGTTTTTGCTGATATCCAAACAGATGCTAGAGAACATGCAGAGCACATTGGCTCTAATGCCGGTAATATTGAACACCAACGCGAGCATTTTGAGACACTTAGTCAAGAAGTGTACGACCTAGTAAAAGTTACTGGTGCAGGCGAAAAACTATATTACACCAATTGTCCAATGTACAACAACAATAAAGGGGCTAACTGGTTAAGCGAAACCAAAGAAATCCATAATCCATATTTAGGTAAGTCTATGCAAACTTGCGGTTCAGTTAAAGAAGAACTTAATTAAACAAAAGATGAAACGGATTAAAATCATTGGATTAGTCCTATTCATCGTTTTAATAGCTATTCAGTTTTTTCAACCTGCCCCTAATCAAAGCAAGCAGGTTGAAAAAATGGCTATCACCAAAATAGTTCAGGTACCCCAAAAAGTGCAAATGATATTAAGTGTTGCCTGTTATGATTGCCATAGCAACAATACCCGTTACCCTTGGTATGCAAATATCCAACCGGGTGGATGGTGGCTAGCATCCCATATCAAAGAGGGGAAAAGCGAATTAAATTTTGATGAATTTGGAAGCTATTCTAACAGAAGGCAGCAAAGCAAATTGAAAGCTATCATCAATAGTATTGATGATGATACCATGCCGCTATCTTCCTATACCCTTATACATAAAGATGCTATCTTATCAAAGGAAGATAAAATGAGCTTAAAAAATTGGGCCAATACCCTTAAAGATAGTTTGGCATTAAGAAACTAAAAAAATGAAAAAATTAATCATTTTATTGCTAGTGATTTGCATGGTGCAAATCTCATTTGCACAGCAAAAAGGGAATACCAAACCCACCGAAACACAAAAAAAGGAAGTAAGCTATACCTGCCCAATGCATCCAGAAATTCATTCAGCTAAACCGGGTAATTGTCCAAAATGTGGGATGAAACTGGTAGTGGAAAAACCAAAGGTAACTGCCCCAGTGCCAAAGGAAAAAATGAAAATGCCAGCTAAGAAGGCTGATCCTGAAATGAAGGGGATGAAAATGGACGGCATGGATATGCAAAAGCCCAAGCCATCAGAAACAAATGAAAAGATTCAAATGCCAGCTAAAAAATCGGCTCCTAAAATGGACGGGATGAAAATGGACGGCATGGATATGCCAATGCAAAAGCCCAAGCCATCAGACACAAAAGAAAAAATGCAAATGCCGATGAAAAAAGCGGATGCTAAAATGCCAGCTCATTCAGGGGATATGAAAATGCCCATGGAAAATCAAACAGACCATTCAAAAAGTATGATGAATATGGAAGGCATGCAAATGGAAGGTATGCAAATGGGCGGAAACAATGCTGAAAACATTAAAATCGCGAAGGCTAATTTAGGTACTATCAAATACAAAACCACGCCTTTTCCACCGCGTACCGTACGGTACGATTTATACATTGCAGATACCACGGTAACTCTTGGAGGTAAATCAAAAAGGGCTATTGCAGTAAATGGAAGTATTCCGATGCCCACTTTAACTTTCACCGAAGGAGATACAGCCTTAATCTATGTTCACAACAATTTAAAAGAAGAAACCTCTTTGCATTGGCATGGATTGTTTTTACCTAATCGGTATGATGGCGTTCCAAATATGACTCAAATGCCGATAAAACCCGGAGAAACGCATGAGTACAAATTCCCCCTCATTCAGCATGGCACACATTGGTACCATAGCCACTCGGGTTTGCAAGAGCAGATTGGTATGTATGGTTCTTTTATCATCAATGCCCGCAAAGAGTGGGACATCCCAACCATACCCATTGTTTTGAGCGATTGGACTAACATGAACCCGAAGGAGGTGAACAGAAGCTTGCATGCAGCAACAGATTGGTTCGCAATCAAAAAAGGTACTACCCAAAGCTATGCAGAGGCCATAAAAACTGGCCATTTTAAAACAAAAGTAAACAACGAATTCAAGCGCATGAACGCCATGGATGTGAGCGACGTTTATTATGATGCCTTTTTGATCAACGGAAAAAATCAAAACGAACAACCAAAATACAAAGCTGGTGATAAAGTAAGGTTACGTATCGCAAATGGAAGTGCTTCATCTTATTTCTGGTTAAAATATGCTGGAGGTAAAATAACTGTAGTTGCCACCGATGGAAACGATGTAGAGCCCGTAGAGGTTGACCGTTTAATTATTGGCGTTTCTGAAATTTATGATGTGGTTGTAACTGTTCCCGAAAACAAGAGTTACGAATTTTTGGTAACCCCAGAAGACCGTACTAAGTCCGCATCGCTATGGTTGGGTCGTGGAGAAAAAGTGGCTGCTGAGAAAATGCCAAAGCTTAAATATTTTGCCGGGATGAAGATGATGAATGAAATGATGGACATGAATGGCAATATGGTGCAAATGGAAGGGATGAATATGCAAAACCAGATCATGGATATGAATACAGTCATGTATCCCGAAATTACTGGAGCCGAGCCATCCAAAAAAGCAGCTCAAAACATGAACACGTCCGGTATTCAGATACCCAATAACAATAGCATGGCAGGGATGAACATGGCTGATGATAATGCTGATATAGTCACCTTAAATTACAACATGCTGCGTGATCCAAAGAAAACCACTTTACCAGAAGGGCCTTTAAGAGAATTGAAGTTTGACTTAACAGGTAATATGAACCGTTATGTATGGACATTAGACAATAAAACCATATCAGAATCTGATAAGATTTTGATCAAGAAAGGCGAGAATCTGCGCATCATCCTATACAACAACAGCATGATGAGACACCCAATGCACTTACATGGTCATGATTTTAGGGTACTGAATGGAGAAGGAGATTATGCCCCAATGAAAAACGTATTAGATATTATGCCAATGGAACGCGATACCATTGAGTTTGCCGCAACTGAAAGTGGCGATTGGTTTTTCCATTGCCACATCCTGTACCACATGATGAGCGGAATGGGCAGGGTATTCAGTTACGAAAACTCGCCAGCTAACCCTGATATCCCTGATCCAAAATTGGCACAGAGAAAACTAAACTGGGACGATCAAATGCCGCATTTGATGGGAAACGCTAGTTTGCAAAGTAACGGATCAGACGGTCAGTTTATGTTAGGCAGCACCAGATGGCAGCTGAGTACTTTATGGCATTTAGGTACCAATGCAAAAATGGGCTACGAAAGTGAGACCATGTTGGGCAGGTATATCGGTAGAAATCAGTGGCTATTGCCTTATATTGGTTTCGATTACCATTATAAACAGTTTAACCCTGATGAGAAAAATATTTTCGGTAGCGACTACAGAAATATGTTTGGACAGGTAAGTAACAAAGAACACCGTAAAACAGCGGTGATTGGTTTAGCCTACACCTTACCCATGTTAGTAGTTGCCGATGCCCGTATAGATGGTGATGGTAAATTGAGATTTCAATTAGGAAGAGAAGATATTCCTGTTTCTAAAAGAATGAGAGCAAACTTTATGATCAATACGGATAAGGAATATGCTGCCGGAGTAAGGTATATTCTTGGTAAGTATATTTCTATTTCTAGTCATTACGATAGCGATATGGGCCTAGGAGGAGGCTTCACCTTTACCTATTAGGTAGAATGGCTTAATAATTGTTAATTAATTTGTAACTAAATATATTGAATATTTTAAAAAACATAGCAACTATATTTTTATCCCTGATGATTTGTTATACCTCATCAGGGATAAATTTCTTTCTTCATACCTGCGGAGGCAAATTAAGTAAATTTTCTTTTTTACAATCCGAAGCTGTGTGTGGGATGGAGCAAAGCTCCTCAGCTTATCTTTTTAACCATCACCCATCTTTAAATCAAACAGATAATTGCTGTCAGAATCATGCAGTGAAAACCTTTTTAAAGGTAAGAAATATAGAAAAATTAAATAAGGATGATCATCAAATAACTGCTAAAGTAGCACCATTACATTTTGATAGCTTTCAAAAAGCATCTAAAGCGAGTTATCCATATTACAATGTTTTTAGCGGTCTACATCGGCTTACTCATCATCCTATTTTAAAAGACGAGATTTATTTGCTCTTGCAAAATTTCAGAAATTAGGATTTTTCTCTGTTATCCATTGTGTAATGGATTTTTGAAACACTCCCTACGGTAAGGGAATTCAACAACTCATCAAATTTTAATCATTTTATAAAATTTTCATAAGAAATGAAAAAGCTATTATTCCTATTTTTTATCCTATTTATTAGTCATTCTATTTTTGCTCAGCAAAAAATTAAAAGTTATAGTGCCGTACCAAATGATCATCTCATTAACCCTGGCAAAAGAGTAGTTTACGATCTTTACATTACCGATACCTTGGTAAACTTTACGGGTAAAACGGTAAAAGCCCAAGCCATTAACGGACAAATTCCTGGCCCAACGCTGCGTTTTACAGAGGGAGATACGGCTGTTATCCACGTTCACAATCAAATGAAAGATGAGACCTCTGTGCATTGGCATGGTCTATTGCTACCCAATAAATTTGACGGAGTACCTTACCTAGAAACGGCACCTATTATGCCAGGGCAAACCCACGATTTCATCTTCCCTTTACGCCAAACTGGTACCTATTGGTATCATTCGCACACCAAATTGCAAGAGCAAGCGGGTTTATTTGGCTCCATTGTAATAGAGGCACAAGATAAAAGCAATAAAATAGACCAATACGCAGATAAAGTGATGGTGCTTTCTGATTGGACCAATCAAAATCCAAAGAATGTTTTAAGAATGTTAAAACGAGGGAGCGATTACTTCGCAATTAGAAAAGGAGCAGTACAAAGTTATGGCGAAGCGATTTCGAAAGGTTATGGAAGTGATAAGCTGATGATGGAATGGATGCGAATGCCAGCTATGGACATTAGTGATATCAAATACGATAAATTTTTCATTAACGGAAAAGAGAATGTAGAACAAAAAGATTATAAGGCTGGTGAAACAGTACGCTTAAGAATCATTGATGGTTCGGCCTCTTCTTATTTTTGGGCACAATTTGCAGGTGGGCAAATGACTGTGGTAGCCGCCGATGGCTTAGAAATACAACCAGTGAAAGTTGATAAGTTACTCATTGGCGTTGCCGAGACCTATGATGTATTGATCACCATCCCTAAAGATGGTAAATATGAATTTAGAGCCACTCCGCATGATGTATCCGGACAAGTTTCTACCTTCTTTGGTACAGGTACCTTGCATAAAGCGCCAGATATCCCAAAATTGAATTATTTCAGAATTATGCACACCATGAGCCAAATGATGATGGGAATGAAAGGGATGCAGATGAGCTCTGTTAAAAATGAAAAACTGAGAGCTGCCGGAATGCTAGAAGAGACACCCAATGGGATGGAGGGAAAAATGGGATCTTCTGGAATGAATAAGGGTATGGAAATGGGAGCCATGAAGATGGACGATAGTAAGGGAATGCAGATGAAACCTGATACCTTAAAAATGGGTATGAAAGACATGAAGCATGATCAAGAAATGAACATGGATGGAATGAAGGGGATGAACATGAAACCTGATACCTTAAAAATGGACATGAAGGACATGAAACATGATCAAGAAATGAACATGGATGGCATGAAGGGGATGAACATGAAACCTGATACCTTAAAAATGGGTATGAAGAATAGGAAGCATGATCAAGAAATGAACATGGATGGCATGAATATGAAACCAGATTCCGCTAAGATGAAGATGGAAAATATGAATGGCATGAAAGGGATGAATATGGATTCCGATACTCAGAATAAGCAAGACATGAGTATGGACATGGGCGGGATGAATATGAAAGACGATGGTAGAGGAGTGAAAATGACTGTGCCTGGTTCGATGATGTATAGTTTAGGAGGCGAGGGTAAAATTTTGACCTATGATATGCTAAAGGCAAAAGCCTCGACAGAAATAGACTCAAAGCAACCATTAAGAACTTTTCAGCTATACCTTACTGGTTCGATGTTACGCTATGTTTGGTC
The DNA here is from genome assembly GCA_018828585.1 of Bacteroidota bacterium. Classification (GTDB taxonomy): domain Bacteria; phylum Bacteroidota; class Bacteroidia; order Sphingobacteriales; family Sphingobacteriaceae; genus Pseudopedobacter. The sequence continues at coordinate 84,252 of JAHJVW010000027.1, read as the reverse complement.
TATAAATAATAAAACGCTTTCTGAGCAGGATGTTTTATCGATCAAAAAAGGAGAAAAGGTAAGATTTGTGATGCACAATACCACCATGATGGAGCATCCCATGCACTTACATGGACACTTTTTTAGAGTGATCAATGCACAAGGTGAATACTCACCTTTGAAACACACAGTAAGTGTAGAACCTATGAAAACAGTGACCATAGAGTTTGATGCCAATGAAGAAAAAGATTGGTTTTTCCATTGCCATATCCTATACCACATGAATGCCGGCATGGCAAGGGTTGTACGTTATCAAGGTTCTACCATTACACCAGAAATTGCGCAATACAGAGGAAATAATCCAATAATAAGGGAATCAAATCATCCTTTCTTTTGGGCAAACACTGCGATACAATCTCAAGCCAATTATGGCATGTTTAATGTTTCTAATGTGCGTTATAGTTTCAATTCAGATTGGCGTTTCAGTTACGATGGACGTTATGAGGTTACGCCGAGGTTAGAACGTTACTTAGATAACCGTTTTTATTTATCTGGTTATATAGGTGCCGAGTTTAAAAATGATGTAAAAGGTGGAGCATTTGTAAAAAACGATCAACAAAATGCTTTTGTAGGACTAAGGTATCTGTTGCCGCTTTTTATTCAAACTGATGTACGAGTGAGCCAAAAAGGAAAAGTACGTTTTGAAATTGGGAGGGCAGATATTCCCATTTCTAATCGCATACGCTTTGGAGGAAGCTGGAATACGGATAAAGAATATAGAATTAACACCACTTATATCCTAGGGAAAAACTTGGGAATCTCTGGAAATTACGATAGTAATTATGGTTGGGGAGCAGGTTTAAGAATTATGTATTAATTAAATTTTAAAACAATGGAAAAAAATCAGTCAAACACTAAACAAACAAAAGGTATGGGTTACGGTAAATTTGCCGCCACAATGGGAATATCATTTGTGGTGATGTACTCCATCATGTTCATCAACATTGTAGCTATTGATCATTTTTATGTGAGTTTAACCCGCATTTATATGGCCTTGTTGATGGTAAGTCCAATGGCCATCATTATGCTATTAATGATGGGGAAAATGTATCCTGATAAAAAAATAAATAGTGCCATCATTATGGGTAGTATCGTTGTTTTTGGATTAGTGCTTACCGCATTGAGAACGCAAACTCCGGTTGGAGATGAGCAATACATGAAAGCCATGATTCCGCATCATTCATCGGCAATTATGACGAGTGAAAACGCCAATCTACAAGATCCAGAAGTGAGGAAATTAGCCGATGGCATTATTGAGGCTCAGAAAAAGGAGATTGCCGAAATGAAAGCTATTTTGGCAAGGATGGAAAAATAATAATATAAAACTGATATATTTAAAATGAAGTTTTACTGATGAATTGATGAAAATTTATATTAAAAACATGGTTTGCAGCAGGTGCAAAATGGTGGTCGAAACCATACTGAATGAACATCAAATCATTCCTGTATTAACAAATTTAGGGGAAGTGGAAATAGAAGAAGACTTGACTGAAGAGAAACTATTTGCGCTAAATTCATCCTTAAAAAAGATGGGTTTTGAACTGATTGATGATAAGAAAAGTAGAATAGTAAATAAAATTAAAACCATCATTATCTCTCAAGTTTTCCATTCAAATGAGGCCAATTCTGTTAATCTATCAAAACATATATCAGATCAATTAAATTACGATTATAACCATTTAAGCACTATTTTTTCTGAATTAGAAGGTATTTCAATTGAAAAGTATTTTATCAATCAAAGAATAGAACGAGTAAAGGAATTAATTTTATATGATGAGCTTTCTCTTTCAGAAATTGCCTATCAATTAGGTTATAGCAGTGTTTCACATCTTTCCAATCAATTTAAAAAGATCACTGGTCTTACGCCTTCTTTTTATAAATCATTGAAAGAACATAAACGTACCAATATAGAAGAACTGTGAATGCTATAAATTAAACCTGTAATTGTGTAACATCATCCTCTTCAAGAAACTTATTTTTGTATAAAAAAGAAACCATGAAACATACATATAAAATAAGTGGGATGACTTGTAATGGTTGTCGCACCAATGCAGAGAAAGCTTTAAACACCATTAAAGGTATTCATGCAACAGTAACTTTAAACCCACCGGAAGCTGATATAGAAATGGAAGAGCATATTCCAACAGAAAAACTACAACAAGCTTTAAGTGCTACAACACATTATACCATAGTACCTATTGAGGTAAAAAAGGGTTGTGGTTGCGGTTGTGGCACTCCAACTCATAAAGAAAAACCAGATTCAAAAAAAGAAAGTTCTTGCTGTTCTGGTGATACAAAAACCAATGCTGAACAGAAGCATCAAGACCATCAAACTAATTCTATTGTAAAGAATGGGAATGGTGTTTTTTATTGTCCAATGCATTGTGAAGGCACTAAAACTTATGATAAAGCTGGAGACTGCCCGGTTTGCGGAATGGATTTAGTAGAAGAAGTATCTTTAAAAAAAGCAACACAATATACCTGTCCCATGCACCCAGAAATTGTAAGGGACGAACCTGGAGCTTGCCCAATTTGCGGAATGGATTTAGTGCCAATGGAGGCAACTGATGATGAGGAAGACAAAACTTATCTTAAATTATTAAGAAAGTTTAAAATAGCAGCAGCATTTACAATTCCTATCTTTTTAATTGCCATGTCTGAGATGATTCCAAACAATCTAATTTATAAATTGATGGATTTGAAATACTGGAATTGGGTGCAGTTGGTTTTATCTATTCCTGTGGTATTTTACGCCACATGGATGTTTTTTGAAAGAGCATGGCGTTCAGTAATGACATGGAATCTTAACATGTTTACTTTAATTGGTATTGGTTCTGGTGTGGCTTGGTTATTTAGTGTGGTCGCCTTGTTATTTCCAGATGTATTTCCTGACCAGTTTAAAACCGAATCGGGTACCGTATTTGTTTATTTTGAAGCAGCCACGGTGATCCTTACTTTAGTATTAATGGGTCAGTTATTAGAAGCGAGAGCGCATGGCAAAACAAATAATGCGATTAAAGAATTACTAAAACTTGCTCCAAATAAAGCTACTAAGATTGTGGAAGGAGAGGATAAAGTGGTTTCTATTGATAGCATTCATCCTGGAGATTTATTGCGGGTTAAACCCGGAGAAAAGATTCCAGTCGATGGGAGCATCCATGAGGGTGAAGCCGTAATCGATGAATCGATGATTTCTGGAGAACCAATCCCCGTTCAAAAAAAGAAAAATGATAAGGTGAGTTCGGGAACCATCAATGGGAACAAAAGCTTTGTGATGGTTACTGAGAAAGTAGGTTCAGAAACATTGCTATCACAGATTATCGAGATGGTAAATAACGCCAGTCGTTCTAAAGCACCTATACAAAAAATGGCTGATCAGATTTCTGGATATTTCGTCCCTATTGTAGTATTTATTTCAGTTATTACTTTTATAATTTGGGCAATTTTTGGTCCCGAACCTTCCTATGTCTACGCATTTGTGAATGCCATTGCAGTTTTAATTATTGCTTGTCCATGTGCGCTTGGCTTGGCAACGCCCATGTCTGTAATGGTGGGTGTTGGAAAAGGGGCGCATTCTGGTGTGTTGATTAAAAATGCAGAATCCTTAGAAAAGATGGATGAAATGGATGTTTTAGTGATCGATAAAACTGGAACAGTAACAGAAGGAAAGCCATCGGTAGAGAAAGTAGAAAGCGTAGAAACTGATTTCAGCGAAAATGACATCATAGAAAAAATTATTGCCTTAAACAGTTCTAGTGAACATCCGCTGGCGCAAGCTACTTTGAAATATGGTAAAGAGAAAAATATTAAAGTGCTCCCCATATCAAAATTTGAAGCCATCACTGGTAAAGGCGTAATTGGAGAGTTGAACGGAAAAAAATTGGCTTTAGGTAATGATAAATTGATGACGGATGTTAAAGCGAACATCAGTAAAGAAATGAATGAAAAAGTAACGACGGTACAAAAACAGGGTAAAACTGTTTCTTATTTGGCGGTAGAAAACAAGGTTGTTGGTTTTGTGGTGATTGCCGATAAAATCAAAGCATCTAGTAAAGAGGCGATTCATAGATTACAGAAAGAAGGTTTGCAGGTTGTGATGTTTACAGGCGATAATGAGGATACTGCTAAAGCCGTTAGTGACACTTTAAATTTAGATGGCTATAAAGCACAAATGTTACCACAAGATAAACTGGAAGAGATAAAAAAACTGCAAGCATCTGGTAAAAAAGTAGTGATGGCTGGTGATGGAATTAATGATGCACCAGCATTGTCTCAGGCTAATATTGGTATTGCTATGGGCACAGGAACTGATGTTGCCATTGAGAGTGCAGGTATTACTTTAATTAAAGGCGATTTAAATGGAATTGCTAAGGCAAAACAATTGAGCCACAAGGTAATGCGAAATATCAAAGAAAATCTCTTTTTTGCACTTGGTTACAACGTAATAGGAATTCCCATAGCTGCAGGTGTGCTTTATCCATTCTTTGGGATGTTACTTTCTCCAATGATTGCCGCATTGGCAATGAGTTTCAGTTCTGTTTCAGTGATCATGAATGCATTGAGATTAAAGAATGCTAATATTGATTAATTTTGATTTGATCACAGGAATAAAAGAATGAAGAGAACAGATTTCATTTCAAAATAAATGTTGTTCAGATAATTAAGAATACTATTAAATTCTTTCAGTGTAATAAAGAGAAATCAGAAATGGTTTCTCTTTTTGGTTTAATATGATTTTATTTCAATTGCAAAATCATTAGATTTTATATTATTCACCAAAAGATTTTTTTTGATTGCCTGCATGAACAACACTTCTTGAAGTTTTGGTACTAAAGGTTGCGAAGTTATTTGTAATTTCAATCCATAGATTTAGTATTTAAAATAGTTATGCTACACATTAAATAAATTAGATTTGAAAGGATAACCTATTTAGTAGCATTTAATCTTATTTGTTCTTAAATATTGATGCTATATTTTAAAAAGCAGAGGAAATTTGATTCATCGGTTTTAGAAAAAAGTTTAAATTTAAAAGAAACAAATATTCATAAGTATCGTATTCATTATTTTTTAGACAGGATTTAGATACATTAGCATCATAACAAATAATAATTTTAATTACATCATTTTGGTATCCACACGAACAAAAGCAAAAATTTATAGAGGTTTCATCTGTTTAGTAGGATTCTTTTTGCTGCTCAGCAGTTTACATCCTACCTATGCCCAAGACGATTTAAGTGCTGATGAGATGTTTATTAAAGCCAGAAAATTAGCATTTGAAGATAAAAATTACACTGCCGCTATTGCTTTAACTAAGAAAGCATTAATTAAAAGTCCTGATTATACCGATATAGAAATATTTTTAGGAAGATTATATACTTTTAGTGATAAAATTGATAGTGCGAGAGTGATGTTTAAGGAAGCGGTACGTAAAAATCCGACTTACGAGGATACCTATTTAGCTTATGGCAATTTAGAAAATTGGAATGATCAATCTGTTAAAGCATTAGAGATTGTGGATACAGGTTTAAGTTATCATCCCAAATCAGAATCTTTACTGATTTTAAAGGCTAAAATATTAAAAAGTTTAAACAGATATCCAGAAGCCAATAGTGTATTAACTCAAACATTAAAATTATACCCTAAATCTACTGAAGCTAGATCTTTAAGTCAAAGTGTCGCCTATTTATCTTCAAATAATACCATCAGTCTTGGTTACAGCCAAACAAATTTTGATAAACAATTTGATGATCCGTGGCGTTTCGGTAATATAAGTTATGGTAGACAAACTAAATTAGGTTCAATAATTACAAGATACAATTATGCCAATAGATTTAAAACTAATGGTTCACAGGTCGAGGTAGATTTGTATCCTAAAATTTCTCAACTATTTTATGCATATGTAAGTGGTGGTTATTCTAATACGGTTGGTGTTTTTCCTAAATACAGAAGTGGATTTTCTTTGTATAGCAATTTACCAGCTTCTTTTGAAGCAGAAGTTGGCTTAAGAACTTTAAGTTTCGATAAAACTACTGTGATTTATACGGCCTCGGTTGGGAAATATTATAAAAACTACTGGTTTAACTTAAGAACTTATTTAACGCCATCTAATAATTCAGTATCGCAGTCTTTTTCCTTAAATGTAAGATATTACACGGGTGGTCAAGATGATTATTTAAGTTTTGGCATCGGTACCGGAATATCACCAGATAATCGAAGTAATAATGTTCAGTTTGATGCTCGTAACCCTTATAAACTGAAATCAAATAATGCTTCTTTTGGATATTACAAATCTATTAAGCGAACCACTTTAATTTCGTTAAGTTTTTCTTACGAAAATCAAGAATACCTACCTCAAACTAGAGGAAATCAATTTGCAATCGGATTAGGTTTGAGCAAAAGATTTTAAATTTTATTTTTTTGATTTCCTTTTATTTTTTCTCGAAAAACTATGGTAGATCAGTTTTAAATAACTGAATGCCTTACTGTTTTAAATAGATGGATAACTATTTTAAAGGCTGAGCGTATTTATTTAAAATAGAATCAGGTAATAGCGCTTTGCCATTAATAATTTGTGTATTTCTAATTTTAAATTGATTGAATTCGGCAATTAATCTTTGTTTTGTTGCTAAATCATTTTCTATTAACTCCTCGTCCATATCTGCACTCATTTGATATAGATTACTACCGTTTAAATGGTATTTGCCACTAATAAAATCTATTAAATCGGTTTTATTTTGCATAAGGGGTAAACGATGCATATTGGTGAAATTTTTATCAGTACTTAAGCCTTCGCCAACCCAAGAACTTAATTTGGGCAACTTTATTTGATAGCTGTTTTTTAAATAGGCTAATAAACTCGGGGTAAGATCATCATGGGTAGAAATTGATTTAAACTTAGCATTAGTTTTTAAAAGAGGCGAGAAAATGATCAATGGTACATGGTATCGATCTATTTTAGTACTCATCGGTATTTCAGGCATTCTATGATCGCCGGTGATGATGAAAATGGTATTTTTATAATCAGCTCTATTTTTGTAGTTGTTAAAAAAGTTTTTTAAAGATTCATCGGTATATAAAATACTCGAATATTGGTCGATATAATTTTGATAAGATTGTTTTTTTGCATTATCAAAACCCAATTTGCTTATGCGTTGCTCAAATAAGGCTTGATATTTCTTCTCATTATTAATTTTAAAAGGGTTGTGCGTTGAAACCGTTAAAATGATATTTATTTTAGGTTGAGGATTTACCTCTTGATTACTCAAATAATACCTAAAAAGTTCACTATCCTCATAACCCCAAGAGAATTTGTTTTGAGATGGAATTTTAATATAGTTGGCGGGGAAAGTTTTCTCATCTCTTATTTGGTTGATGTTATTGAGCTTCAGATAATCTGCCATATGGTCAAAACTAGCATCGCCACCATAATAAAAGGAACTTTGATAGCCATTATGTGCTAATAAATTAATTAAGGAAAGGTGTTTAGGCATTTTATCACCCATTTCTAAAAAGCCATTTTTAGCAAAGGGCAAAGAGCCTAAGAGAGAAGGTAAAACCGCAAAAGTTCTTCCACCCTGACTTAAGAAATTTTCCCAGTATAAACTCTTTGTAGCTAATGAATCTAAGAAAGGAGTAAAGCTACCTAAATAGGCACCTTCATTTGAGAAAGCCCTACCCAAACCTTCTACCAAGATGATTACCAAATTAGGTTTTACAGAATCTTTATTGAAGTACGGAGAGAGTACATCTTTGGTATTTTCTTGATGAAGAAAAGGATAGTTTTTAGGGTCTATATAAGTAAAATTGGTAGCTATAGGTTCTTTGTAATTCGCATTTGTTTCATCCGCTGAAGGGAAGAAATGATTGAATGATGCGGTATAGAAGTATGCCGATTTATTTAAAGTGAGATTATTAGCAAAATCAGAATCGAGCTGTAATTCTTTATTGATACTGAATAAATCAGAAAAAATTAAGAAAAATGATAGAATAGGGACAATGATAGCAGTGTACCTCGTAAATTTGATTTTTTTTACAGCGAAGAAGAAGATATAGATCAAAAGAGTAAAAACTATTACTAAAATGATGATAGCTTTTAGATTTATACCTCCAGAAGCATTTAAGGTTTCCTGAATATCTTGTAGTGAATAGCCGTAAAGATCAGCTCCTAATGGAATTAAAGCAGTATTAAAATAATTCGTAAGTAGCAGATGAATGATGAAAAATAAAATAATTAATGCCTTTAATATTGATTTTGCTGGTGTTTTTATGAACATAATCAATGGAATAAAAATCAAATAAGCTATCCAAATGTATTTTAGCCAATACAATAAATCTTGTGTTAGGCTAATGATGAGTAATTGAAAGAAATTATTAGGTAAGCCTTTGGTTTGCCACACTACAATGAGCTCTATTGTACTGAAAAATAAAATTAACCATAAGCATATAAGCAAATGACTAGAGATAAATTTTACAGTAGCACCTAAGTTAATTAGGAAATGATTTTTATTAGATTGCTTTTCCATGCTAAGTTTTTTTAGGTTGAGACAAACCAGTCCTTGTCATTTCTCCCCAACTACTTTTCTTTTGTAGATAATCGATATTTCCTTTAACGGCAGCCCAAACTACAAAAGGATGAAAAAAGATAGGCTCTAAGAAAGCGGTAAGCATTAAGTTTAAAATATCTTTTCCTCTTCTATATTGGTTGTAGCTAAGCACTTCCATTAAGATCGCGAAAATGGAATAGAGCACACCAAAAGTGTATACACAAACTAATAAAGCTAAAAAGTAAGGCCAATTAATAGCACCAAAAAGGGCAAGAAAAACAAAAATAATGATGCCAGTAAACTCTACCAATGGTGCCAAAAGCTCAAAGAAAAACCAGTAAGGATAGCCCAAAACACCTAAAACGCCATAGGTGGTATTTAGAAATATTACTTTATGAAATTTAAGTGTTTCGATGGTTCCTCTAGTCCACCGATTACGTTGTCTACCTAAAATTTTATAAGATGCCGGAGCTTCTGTCCAACATAATGGGTCAGGAATGAAGGCCACTTTATAGGGTAAATCATGCTCTTCCATATAACGTCGCATTCTTACTACCAGTTCCATATCTTCACCTACTGTTTTATGGTTATAACCCCCACATTCAATTACAATTTCCTTATCAAAAGCACCAAAAGCACCAGAAATTAGCATCAAAGCATTTAATCTGCTCCAAGCCATTCTTCCCAATAAAAAAGCTCTGATGTATTCTAAGGTTTGTACCCTAGGTAAAAAATCATGTGGTAAACCTACTTTTATTAATCTACCATTAGCAATTTCGCAGCCATTAGCAATTCTCACAACTCCACCAGTTGCAATTACTCGTTCTCTAGTGTTTTCTAGAAAAGGTTTTATTAATTTTAGAAGTGCATCTTGCTCAATAATACAATCTACATCAATACATACTACATATTCATTTTTTGAAACGTTAATACCGACATTTAAAGCATCGGCTTTGCCACCGTTTTCTTTATCAACAACAATGAGTTTCCTATAGATACTATTTTTACTTTTATAAATGCCTCTTATTTTTTTGGTATCGATTTTTTGGTTAACAAAATAATCTAACTTCTCCAAATCATACGCAACCATCAGTTTGTCAATTGAATCATCTTTACTACCATCATTGATAATGATCACCTCTAAATTATTGTAATGAATAGAAAGTAATGACCTTACGTTTTCAATAATGTTGGCTCCTTCATTATAAGCAGGAGCTAGAATACTGATTCCGGGTATATCATTAGAACTTGCCAACATTCTGTAATTGGTAAAACTATTTTTTTGAAGGTATTTATTGATTTCGCCGATAGAGAAAATGCCAATACAAATGTAACCAGTGAGTAGAAATAAAGAATAGCACAGTAAGCCATAAGTGACAAGGTCGTATAGGAGTCTTAACCAAATCATTTAATGTCTGATTTAAAGTGTTTAATAATGCTTATTAATGGCTCTTTGTCTGCATCGAGATGTGTGAGTACATACTTAAAACCATTGGGCTTGAGGTAGTAAAGTGAGCTTGCTGCAGCAAATTTAATATCGGTAAAGTCATCATCCAAACAAGAAACAATAAAGGGTATTTCCTCCTCCATAGCCAAATCTTTTAAAGCTGCTAATATCTCTAACTTATTTTTAAGGGTTTCTTTTGGATAAAGGGCAATTAAATGATTCGCTGTGGTCTCGTTAGGGATCTCTTTAATAGCTCCAATGGCATGCAATCTAATACTTTCATTTTGATGTGAAAAAAGTTGGAGGAGTTGCTGGTGAAATTGAAATAAATGATAATTACGAACCAATTTTAATGCGAATAGCACTACTGAATCATTTGTAGAATTTAGCCAGTTTTCTATGCCCGTAAAATCATCGGGGGGCAGTTGAGCTAACTCTTCTAAAAGCTTTAATTGGTGCCACTCTGTGATAGGATTGGTGGCCGTATCTAGAAAACGTAAACCTTGAAAACCATTAAATTTAAGCATGGTGTTTTGTGCTTCTATACGGATTAAGGTTCGGCGGTAATTTAAAAAAGGTTCCACCTCCATACGGTATTTTTTTAAATTCATTAAACCTAATTCCTTAATACCATTTGCAATTTTATGCCATGATTTGCTTTTGATTTTTTTTAAAGCAAAAACCTCTAAACCTAACTGATTATACAATAACTCAAGGTTATCACCAGAACTGCCTATCATATTTTCTTTAGCAGATAAAAGTTGATTGGTTAAAATTTTTCTAAAATATTTGTTGGGAAGTAACTTCTGAACTTTTGGAGATATTTCTACGGCGGGTTTATTTAATAAGTCTAGTTCATCAGGCTCAAAGAATATAGCTATTGTAATTAGATCATCTGCTAATTCTTTCCAATTGTAGTAATTAAGCTCTCTTTTATTTAAAATAAATATAGAAATAGCTATAAAACTAATTAACAGGATAATAAAACCACAAAATATGATAGTAATACCAATTAAAAAGTGTACACCACTTAAATTAAAATATTGAAAGAGCAAAAGCTTAGAAATCCTTAATTAAAGGATTAAATATACAAATGAAATTTAATTAGACAAGGCAAGTCTGTTGATACGCATAGACAATTCATTTGGACTAAATGGTTTAGTAATGAAATCAGTAGCCCCTAATCTAAATGCTTCTAATATCACATTTTCTTGTCCCATCCCTGATAAAATAATGGTTTTAACATTATTATTGAATTTTTGCTTGATGAAACCGATTAATTCTAACCCTGATGAGTAAGGCATCATGATATCAGAAATTACCAGATCTAACTCCTGCGAATTGATCATTTCCATGGCTTCTTGTCCATCTTTCGATAGAAAAACTTCATGTCCATCTTTTTTCAGTCTGAATTCTAAGGTTTTAAGCATCAATTGGTCGTCTTCTGCAATTAGGATTCTCATTTTCGTATCGTTTAGTTAGATGCTTGTACGATAAGTCTTCTAATAAGGTTCAGTTTTTTTATTAAAAAATCAAATAAGTTCAAGAATTAAAAGTTTAAATATAGCTAATGATTCTTTAGTTTAGATTTTTAATTTCCATATCATGTCATCCAAACAAAATCCACTGGTTAGAATAACTGCATTAACTCGTAATGATTTGGACTATCCAGAACTGGAAATCGAATTTCATCATCTGATAGAGTTAGCAAAAGTTGTTACAGGTTTACCTGTAGGTTTAATAAACTTTATTGATGCTCATCATCTTTGGCCTATTTCACAAAGTGGATCAAATTTGCAAGTGATGCCCTTGCAAAATACCCCTTGCCAATATACCATCATCAAACAGGAATATTTTGAAGTGAAAGATTTATCAAGCCATGAGGTATTGAAGGAAATGGACTATGTGAAAGGGCCACCACATTATAAGTATTACTTTGGTGTACCATTAACAACTTTGGATGGGATTAATATGGGTAGTTTGTGTTTGTTTGATACACAAATCAAAGAACTGAACGAAACCCAAATAAGATTATTAGGAATCTTAGCCAAAGAGGTAATAGCTAAAATTGAAGCTATAAAAGCACAAAATGATTTAAGAAAAGCGTTTTTTGAGTATCGGGCTTCACAACGCAGCATTGCCAATGATTTAAGAAATACTTTAACAGGGATTATTGGACTATCTGACGTATTGATAGAGCAATTTGAGGAGCTAGAAAAGGAAGAAACAAAAGATTACAACCAGTTAATTAATAATAGTTCTAAATCTATTTTGAGTATGCTAGATGATATCATTATCAATCAAAAAATGGAAGAGACGGATACCAATATACTCAATTTACATATACTAAAGACAAAATTACTTGCACTTTATACGCCTTTAGTAGCGATAAAGAAGATTAAATTAAATATGATTATAAATGATTTAAAAGCTGATATCTTATTTTTGAAAAATCGCGTAAATTATTTAGTAGGCAGTTTATTGGTAGAAGCCTTATTAAATATTAGTGAAAAAGCTACTTTAACCGTTGCTTTAGATTTGAATGTAAAAGTTCATCAACTTTATATTAAGGTTGACTTTGCTTCTGAAAATTTCATAAACAATCCAGACTTCACAGAAAGTGAAGTTTTAAAAATTTACAAAAGTAACGTAGAAGAATTAGGCGGAGAATTAATTTTTAATCCATCTATGCACCAATTATATCAATTGACTTTGCCTTTGAAAAGTATTTAAGAGTATATTTTTATAGTAAGTAAACATAAAACCCTTGCAAATATTGATTTACGAGGGTTTATTTTTGTTTGTTAAGGTGGACCCAGAGGATTAGCAAAGCTTTCTTCTTCAAATGAGGGCTCGTCTTTTATAAATGCTGTGGTGGTATCGATGTTGATTTTGGAATCAGCCCAAAGGAATTCTTTAACATGTCTAACAGGTATCAATACTTCTTTCAGCCAAACCAATTATGCGTATCAATCAAAAGATCGGTGAATGCCCAGATGGCAAAATTGGAAGATAGAGTCGCAGTTGATCAAGGGCATAAAACCTATGGAACACAAGTGGGTATGGATGAGAAGACTGAAAAATACTATGTATTTCCTATTGAAAACCCCAAAGAAGTTGACAAGCGAAGAGCAACTTGAGGAATGATTCCTATTGCAGCCTATTTAAGCCAATGGCAAATTAAATGGGAAAATTAATTGGAAGAGGTTAATCATTCCTTTGTTTCAGGGTATTCTTCGTTTATGATTCCGAAGGGTGAAATTAGTATATTAAGAAAACAGAAGGCTAGGTCTGAATTTCAAAATATTTGTTTCTTTTTTTGCTGGAAGCTACCCTGATTATTCATGATCAATTTATTGATCCACAAACAAATCAACTGGATTAATTTTTTACTTCTACTCTTGTATAAGATTACAGAAATAACTAATTTTAATCGAGCTTTAAAAAGCCTTTTAAAATATTCTAGCTCTTAAATCTAGCCATCCTTTTAAATACCCAAAACAACCATTAACGTAGGATAAACGTAAGATTACCGTAGATAGGTATAACTATAGTAATAAGATAAGTATAGGATGATGAGAAAATCGCTTGTTTTAAAATATCATTCTAAGATAATTTATACCCAGCTCTTCTCTCTGAATAGAGGTAAAAGAATAAGTGCGGGTAAACTTCTAGAAGGCTGGGAAAAGAAACTACCCGTTTTTAAACAGGGCGAAAAAATTACGACTCGAAAAGTTTTGGATTATTTCACAAAAGATGCAAAACAGGCGCATGATATTTTAGAAGAATTAAAGAGAAACGGAATCGATATAGACGAGATGACTCAAAAGCTAGAAGAAGAAATAAATAAATTCAAAACCGCATACGGTAGTTTATGGAAGCGTATTGAAGATCAAAAACATAATAAAAACTAAGCAAATGGATAACTTAAATCTTTCTGAAATCAAAGTCGTTTTTATGGACATTGGAGGAGTATTACTCAGCAATGGCTGGGGGCATGAATCGCGTCAAAAAGCAGCTGAATTCTTCGGGTTCGATTATGAAGAAATGAACGTTCTGCACAATTTCATTTATAATGTTTTCGAGATTGGAGGCGTGTCGCTTGATGATTACTTAGATACAGTTGTATTTCACGTTCCTCGTGATTTTACTCGAGCAGATTTCAAAGCATTTATGTACGCTCAATCTGTAGAATTACCAGATATGTTGGCATGGGCTAAAAGCTGGAAAAAAAACACAGCGTTGCCCGTGTTTGCCCTTAGCAATGAAAGCAAGGAAATCAATGCATACCGAATTGCTACTTTTAGACTTCACGATTTGTTCGATGGATTCTTTTCTTCCTGTTATTTAGGGCTCCGAAAGCCCAACCCGAAGATTTTTCAAACGGTAATGGAAATTGTACAGGCAAAACCGCAGGAGTGTATTTACTTTGATGATCGATTAATGCTGGTAAACGCAGCTAAAAAATTAGGTATAAACGGTATACATCATCAAAGCTTTGAAGCCACAAAAAAGATTATTGAAAATATAATATAGAAAAAATGAGATGATGGAAATAGGAAGCATAAGCGTTATATAAATTTTAAATAAGTTTAACGAAGGACTCCCTAGTGGAACAGGATAGATAAGATTTTAATTTTTGAAATGATGACCTTAGTCACTATTTCGCCCTTTGGCTGTGTTATTGGTATTTCTATTATTAAAAACCATTCTTTTCATAAATTTTTTAACTCATTCAATAATCAATACGCCATTATGAAGCTCTACATCAGAAATATGGTATGTATTCGTTGCAAAATGATTGTTATACAAGAGTTGAAAAAGCTTGCCTTGCATTGTATGATTGTAGAGTTAGGCGAAATAGAAATATTGGAAAATATTTCTCCAGTTCAATTGGAAAAACTTAACATCGCTCTTCTGAAATATGGGTTAGAGCTAATGGATAGCAGAAAAAGTATCCTGATAGAAAAAATCAAAAAAGTAATTGTGGAGCTGGTCCATTATTCAGAGGAGCCAGAAAAAATTAATTTCTCCAACTACCTAAGCGAAAAATTAAACTATAACTATACCTATTTAGCCAATTTATTTTCAGAAACGGTAGGCGTCAATATAGCGCATTATATCATCACCCATAAAATTGAGCGGGTGAAAGAACTGTTGGTTTATGATGAGCTTTCTCTGACTGAAATCTCTTATAAATTACATTACAGTAGCGTGGCGCATTTATCTAATCAATTTAAAAAAATAACAGGCTTAACGCCGTCTCATTTTAAGAGACTAAAAGTAGATCGATGTATGGGTATTGTGAATCCTGGATCATATTAATTTGTTCTTAACGTCTAAAACCTAAATCAACCCTATCCATAATTTTATAATTGGTAATTTTGACGATGTCTTTATTCCATTTTAAAGAGTTTGTAATCGATCAGGAAAACTGCCCTATGAAAATAAATACAGATGCAGTTTTATTGGGCGCTCTTGCAGCTGTTGAAAAAGCCAAAACCATCATAGATATTGGAACAGGGACAGGAGTCATCGCTCTAATGCTTGCCCAACGAAACCATAAAATAATTGTCTATGGAGTTGATAGAAATCATTTCTTAGAATCTAATTGGATTTTAAAGTAGGAGATCTTATTTTCTGCACCATATTTTTCATAAATGCTCTTGTTGGATTTAAAGATTAAAACTTAATCTTTATAATCCTCTAGTTAATTATTGGTTATGATTCGATTTAGGGAAAGTGATATTTTTCCTTTACTGATGTATACGCCTGAATTTGAATTTAAAATAGGTTAAATAATATACAATCGCATAAATCTAATCCACTTGTACCTCATCACAAAAAATCCAACTATAGCGATTTGGGAAGTTGCGCCATTCGGGAATTTTATCTAGTTTTTCTGCTTTTAACCTAATATATCTTGCAATAATCTCCTTTGGGATATTAAATCTTATTCTGTGTGTTTCTTTAATATAGTTTTCTTCGGGTATTGCTTGTAAAGCTTTCAACTGATTATCAAAGATATTCTTGTCGTTAGAGAAAGAAATAGTAACCTGTTTAGGTAAAAAAGCCCAATGCCGTTGGTCTTCAAGAAACCCGGCAGTAATACTATTGATTTTTGTTGGTTTACCTAGGTCTATTACAATTTCCATATCTGTTTTATACCAACCCAGGTAATTGTATTGCAAATTGTTATAACCTGGTATCCCATCCGTTAAAGTATGGTTGCCTTTGGCAGGATAATCGGTATTAAAAGGCTGTATAAATTCGACTGGTATTCCTAATGCTTTGTGTAAAAGCGGTCCTTGTTTAAGAATAGATTGCCATTCTTTACCGTAAGCATCTGGAGATAAACCTCCTTCCGACAATTCTTTGATTCCATTGGCATTTGCCGAATTAACAAAACGATTTATCTTTTGCTCAAATCCATCTCGCACCGCCCATTTGTTGCCGTTCCGCATAAAAACCCCATGCTTCTCTAAACCGTAAAACCTTGCTTGTTGTAAAACTGCATAATCTAATGCGAGATATTCCTTGTTTACTCTTTTTGAAAGAGTAGTATCTTTATTAACTGCTGTTGCAGCTTGATCTAACAGCTCACTATAAATTTCAATCTGTGCTGGTTGGAGCCATGAATTCCATTCGGCAACAGGCCCTCCGTAAATATCCAGATTCTTGCCTGCTGTGAAAATGTTTTGTTCTAATAATTCCTGATACTTCATCATATAAGGACTTGCTGCTCCATACCAGGCTTGCATAAATTCCGCCTTGTCTTTTTCGATTTGCGCTTTTGGATTCCAAGCCAAACGAGAAAGGAGATAGGATTTTAACTCAGAAAATTCACCAGGTCCAGATTCGGTACCCTGTTCAAAAATGCCATTGAAACCCGATTGTGCAAAATAGACCATGTTTGGTTGCAGCGTTTGCAGATTTGGAAAAGGGCTAAAGTAATTGGTAAACTGCACCACATAATCCCACAACATCAGGTTTGATGTAACTGCTTTCCACCCCAGCACATCATTCCTAAAACCATTAGCTCTATTGTTAAGACTAATGGGTTCTGTCCTGGTCATATCAATAGAAGAAAGCATAATACTCACATTATCTGCTACTTTTAGGTTTTTAACAGGGTGTTTGGAATAGAGATAGGCCAGCGTTGAAATTGTTTTTTTAGGGAAATATGCCGCAACTTTATTGGCGAAGGCAACTATAGATCCCTGTGGGCCACCATATTTATCATCGGTAGCTTTGCATAAATCACAGGTACAATAACCAAACCCATCATTTTGACTTACCGACCATAACTTTTTATTTGGCTCCGCTGCCATTAAAACTGCTAGTTGCTTTACCACGATATTTAAGGTGTTTGGATTACTCAAACACAATTGTACTGGTGATCGCTTTTCTTCTACTAATGCATAATATTCTGGGTGATCATTAAAATAGCTTTTTGATGGCACCAATTTATAAAAAGTATGTCCCCAAAGCCCCCATTGATTTTCTATTAGGTGTAATTTATGCCAGTTACGGTACTCTTCATCATATTGGCTTGGATAATAAATCTGCCGAAAAATGAATTGAGGTTCCTGCAAGTCGTTGATATTAGAGAGGATGATATTTGCGGATGTTGGGATGTAAGTTAATTCTGGAGCAAACTTTCTGCAACCAAGATAAAAGTCGAGGAAATGATAAACACCATTTAATGTGCTTTGGGGTGTTAATGCATAAATATTTAGAGCATTATCTGATGTACGCAATATGAAACCATCCTCTGCTATAAATTGTATCGTGTTAAAACGATTGGTAGCGCCTACACGGATCTCAAATTGCTGTGACTTTTCTTTATCTTTTATAATAGGTAATTTGGCGCCAGTTATTTTTTGTATATAATCTGCAAGTACTTCAGCTGCTTTTTCATTCTTACTGCCATCACCAATCACTATTTTATAAAGTGACTCCCCATTCTTTACCAGCTGAATTTGACCATATGCAAATTGTGTCATAGAGGCTAAAATGAGACAAATGAAAGTTAAACGGTACATGGGATTTAAAACTTATACTGATAAGATAAAGAAATTTCAAGCTCATTGCGCTTCTTACCTGGCGCATATTCCTGATTGTTAAGGGTGGCAAATATACCTCCAATATGGCGTTGGAAAAATGCTTGCTGATATCCGGCCGTAAAACTTATCGATTGAAGATTTAACCGATCATTAATTTCAAAGTTAACCGCTCGATTGTCAGGTGAAAAGCCATATCCGGCAATAAATGTAACATAATCCTCCCTCAGCCCAGTTAAATAATATCTTTGATTTAATAAATAGGCATTTGCAACTTTTCCATGAATAGGAGTGAGGTAGGTTTTTAAATTTAGATAATACCTGTTAAAAAATTTGCCATATGCAGCAGCGAAACTAAAAATGTCTGACGAATTGTTGGTATAGCGAGAACCTATCTCTATTTCATCATTATGTTTCAATGGCAAAAAGTAAGAATATGCCGCCTTAAATTTTGGAAAAACAAGCGCATTAGAATAAGCGAAATCTATATAAGAATATCCTTTGGTATGCACCGTATAAGCTTCCAACTCAAATTGATAACCTTTAGCATAGAATCTATCAGCGTAATTTAGCCTACCAGTAAGGGATCCAAACTTCTGGTGCGAGGTGTAGAAAAAGCTGTAAACATTCCAAGGCTCTCGACCAGTTTGGTTAAAGGAAGTATTCGCATAACTCATTCCTACCCTGTTCTGATGTGTTTTTTCCCAAAGGTCATTGTAGATGCTACTGATTCCTTCATTCTCCGGATAAGAGTTGTTTAAAACTTTAGCGAAATTATAGGTATCTGTTTCTGTGGCTGACATTTGCATAATGCTTAGTTTTTTCAACTGGATTGCTTGCTGGTTATGGTAATATACCAACGCAGTATCTATGGTCATAATTGCATCATTGTAGCTCTTCTGCAATAATTGTAGGTTTATTAATTGATTTCTTATAAGTGTATCTGCTGGATAAGCTTGGATGACTTTTCTGTAACTACCCATAGCATTTATTGTATCCGCATTTTCTAACAAATATTTTGCTTGAGCAAAGAGGATGTTTTTATAAAGTGCCGCAACTTCTGGCTCATTTGGTTTTTGATTTTTGAGGTTTCGAGCTATTTCTTCTGCCTCGTCAAACCGATTGATTGTCTTTAATAAGTTTGCTCTTTTAAGATCAATATCAGGATCAAGCTTGTACTTTTTTATTAATTCAGCATAATGTAAGGCTGCTTCTGGCTTATTAATCTTTAACGATAAATTAAACAAGGTCTGCAATGCGATAGCATTTTTTTGGTCAATTGCCAATACGCTTTTGTATTCCTTTTCAGCTTTTACCCAATCACCATTTTTATAGTAGTTTGAAGCCACCCCGAGTATTAAATATGCGAAAGAAGCCTTTAACTCATCATCATTTGGGTATTTAGTTAGGGCAGCATTTATTTCTCTTTCGCCAAGTGTATAATCCTTTTTAAGATAAATGATCGAGAGTTTTTTTATAAGTATCTTCTTATCATCAGGATAATAGCCCAAATATTGATTTGCATATGTCAAAGCATTAGTATAATTTTTATTAATAAGTTGTGCATTGATCATGTAGCCCAATGCATCTATATATTTTGGTTTTTTTTTCAATACTATTTCAAGCTCTTTAATAGCCTCGTTATTTTTATCGGTGAGCATGTACAATCGAGCTAATAATACTCTGAAATCGGTATAGTTAGGGCTAATTGCTAGTCCTTGTTTTGATAATTTAATGGCTGCATTATAATTATGATTCACATTTGTTTCTTTTAGCGCTGCTTTCAATAATTCATCGCTATTTTGAGCCATAACTACCTTACTTCCAAAAGTGAAAAACAGTATAAATAATACAATAATGTTTAGCTGATTTATCTTAAATTTATTTCTTATCATAACTTTATAACTTCTTGTTTTTCTTTTTAAAACCAATCCTTGTCATCACTCCCCATGATAATTTTTTGTTTGTGATGAAGAACCAATCCCCTCGTAGGGAGAAAAATAGGACCAGCGGATGATAAACAAATGGTTCAGCCACAGCGGCAAGACAAAGTCTGAACACTTCACTTTTTTTGGAATACTTTATTCCTGTAATTTCATCATAAAGTACTGATGTAATGGTGATAAGTACAGAAAACGAATAAACAAATTGAAGAAGAATGATGGCAAATTCCCAATTAATCTGCCCTGTAATAATAAGATAAATGTAATATATGATTCCTCCAAATTCCAGTAGAGGAGCAAGCCATTCAAATAGGATGAAGTAGGGAAATGTGAGGAGCCCAAATATTTTATACTTTGGGTTGAAAGTTACTTTTTTATGAAACCATAGTGTTTGTGCCAATCCCTTAGACCATCTTGTACGTTGCCTAGCAAAAATTTTTATATCAGAGGGAACTTCTGTCCAGCACAAGGATTCTGGGATGTAGCGCACCTTATATTTTAATTTATGGTCATGCATGTATATCCGCATTCTGCTGATGAGTTCCATATCTTCGCCAAAAGAAACATGATTGTAGCCCCCTGCTTTTATCACAATATCTTTATCAAAAAGGCCTAGACCACCAGACACAAGCATTAATGCATTGATACTGCTCCAGGCCATCCTGCCCAAAATAAATGCTCTAATATACTCTAGCTCCTGAAAAAGAGGTAGAAATTGTCTGGGTGCATTTACCTTCTTGATGTATCCATTTTTAACTTCACAAGAGTTTGAGATCCTAATGGCTGCGCCACTTGCAATGACTCTATCTTGTTCTTCTATAAATGGTTTAACCAATTTGATCAAGGTGTCCTTGTGGAGGATACAATCTACATCGGTACACAGAAATAGCGGATAAATTGCAGCATTAATCCCTGCATTAGATGCATCCGCTTTGCTATTACCATTTTCTTTGTCGATAACCACCAATTTGGAATAAGCTGGGTTGGTTGATTTGAAAATTTGCTTAACAGGTTGTGTTTTGATCACCTCGTGATAGGCAAAGTCTACCTTTACCAGTTCATATTCATCAATGAGTTGTTGTAAAGTATCATCAGTACTGCCATCATTAACGAGGATGACCTCAAACTTGGGATAGCTGAGTGAAAGGAATGATTGTAGTCCATTAAGGATAACCTTTCCCTCATTAAAAGCTGGTGCGATAACTGAAATACTGGGTAAATAAGGAGAGCTTAACAATAACTGATAGTCAAATAGATTATCTTTTTGTTTGTATTTTTTGATTTCCCGTAGACTAAAAAGTGCCAACAATCCATAACTGAACATTATAGTCACACTATAATAATAAATTGCATTGTTAAAGATGAAGTGTGACCATTCTTTAAATGCTTCCATACAAATTTAAAGGTTCTTCATAATGCTTAATTAAAGTTATCTGCTTTTCATCTAACAAAGTAGAATCTATAGGAACCAATTTTTTGAGCTCTTGCGGAAAAGTATTTATAGCTTCCGCTGCGCTTTTTAGAATATCAAAATGCTCTCCTCTAATGAATTTATCTGTTAAGAATTTTAGGGAGATAAGACTTATGATATTTCCCAATGATAACAATATCTGTGTTTTGTTACCTAAAGATTCTTTAGGATAACGTTCTATTAGTTGTTGTTCTGCTTCATCTGCATTTAATTTTCCAAGTGCTTGAATTACAAAACATCTTATTTCATCATCCTTATGGCTAAGCAGTTTAATCAAGCTGCTAACTGCGTTAAGCTGGTTGTAATGTAATATCAGTTTCATACATAATAGTACTATGCTATTATTGGTGCTTCCTAAATATCTTTTAAAATCAGGGAGTTCATTTGAATCTATCTTTTCCATGGCATTGGTAAGGATAATCTGGTGCCATAGGGTTAAAGTCTCTTGTTCATCATCTAAAAATTTATATTTCTCCTTGCTATCAAGCTGTATTAATGCAGCATAAGCTGAAACTCTTACATTAATATTATTATCCTTTGTTAAGGTGATAACTTGTGAAATAGAATCGTTATCATTTATTTCCTGCACCTCTCTTAACCCCTCTATTTTTACAAACCAAAGTTTGCTCTTTAATTTTTTAAAGGTGTCTTCCTGAAGTTTTAAAAGATTATAAGTTGCGTTGATAACCAGTTGAATTGTTCCAGTAAGGAGTATGCTAAAACTCATTAAAGTTCTGGTAAGAACCTTTGTAAAAACCAGACTTTTTTGCTTTAGTCTTGTAAGTTTGTTAATAACGTTTAGTAATTCCTTTTCAGGAACCTCATTTAAAGAATCATAGCGTAAGATGTGTTTATTTAACTCCTCAATAATAATTAGTTCTGAAGCTGCTTCTTCCTCATTTGTATCCTCGGTTTTAATCCTATGAAAATAGATTATTCCAAGTGTAACAAAAATCATGGCTAAGGCCAAAAATGAGACTACTAGCGCAATCATGATAATTACAGGGTATTGTTGCCAATGGAAGGGATGGAACATAAAAGCGTTGTACTATTTTATTATAAAAAATGATCTACCTAAGATTAGGCAACAGATTTTTTCCCAAGAATTTGCTTGATCTTAGCAATTACCACATTCATAGAGAATGGTTTTGAAATATATTCCTCCACTCCAATAGATAAAACATCTAGAATTACATTATCAGAAGTCAAGGAAGAAATTACAATTATAGGTACATCAGCATTGAGTTTTGAGTTTTTAATGTATATCACCAACTCTAAGCCTGCAACATTGGGCATAATCAAGTCGGTAAGAATCAAATCATATTTATTTCGGGTAATCTTATTCATGGCCTCTATGCCATCAATTGCAGTATCTACATCCCAAGCTTCTCTTTCCAGTCTTGATGCTAAAAATTTATTAATCAATCTCTCATCATCAATCACTAGTATTTTGTTATTTGCCATGTAAATTATATTGCTCGGGTATTTATGCGCTAATTATTTTGAAATAACTTACAAAAGTTATTCCTCAAATATGAAAAAGCTCTCAAAAATGCCATTAGAACTATTAATCAAATTTTTAGGATTAAAATTTTAGAAATTAACTGAGTATTCTGTATTTAATAATGAACAATATGCAGATTCAATATATAATTATGACATCAAATCTATAAAGGATAGTTATTTATATTAGGTAGCATAAATAGCAACTTTATGGGCACTTATTAAGACTCAAGAATTTTTATTTGGATTCTATCTGTTTATTTTCATTTTCGTAGGGCATAATAATTGGTAATTTTGACGATGTCTTTATTCCATTTTAAAGAGTTTGTAATCGATCAGGAAAACTGTCCCATGAAAATAAATACAGATGCAGTTTTATTGGGCGCTCTTGCAGCTGTTGAAGAAGTCAAAACCATTATAGATATTGGAACAGGGACAGGAGTCATTGCTTTGATGCTGGCTCAGCGAAACCATCATGCAATTATTGATGGAATCGATATAGACCTAACCGCTTTTGAAAAAGCGAGCCTAAATTTTAATCATTCACTATTTCATGAGCGATTAAAATCCCATCATTTTGGCTTTGTAGCATTTTTTGAGCACCATCCTCAAAATAAATATGATCTGATGGTATCAAATCCACCCTATTTTTTAAATGCCTTAAAATCTCCAAAGGACAATAAAAATATTTCTAAACATACCAACGAGCAATTTTTCTTGGACTTATTAAGGGTTGCAAATCACCACCTAAGCGATAAAGGAAGTTTGCAAGTTATCGTACCAGTTGAAATATCGCTGATGTTGCAAGAATTAGCTCCCGACTTTTCCTTATATCCTAATGAGTGTTATAAGATTCGTTCTTATGCAGATAAGGCAACTATTAGACACATCATTAGCTTTAGTAAAAACAAAAATGCTGATTTAGTTTTTAATGATTTTTGTATCTATGCCAAACAAGGAATTCATTCACCAGAATATATTAGTGCTTTAAAGAATTTCTTCACTATATTTTAATGATAAAGATTGGTTTAATATCAGACACACACAGTTATTTAGATGATGCCGTATTCAAGTATTTTGATGATCGGGATGAGATTTGGCATGCCGGCGATTTTGGTAATTTGGGATTGGTCGATGAATTAGCTGCCTTCAAACCTTTAAGAGGTGTTTACGGTAATATTGACGGAAAAGAAATTAGAGAAGTTTTTCCTGAACATTTAAGATTTAAGTGTGAAGATGTCAATGTTTGGATGACTCATATTGGTGGTTATCCAGATAGGTATTCCCCAAAAGTAAAATCAGAAATTTACACTAAGCCACCAGGGTTATTTATTAGTGGACATTCTCATATTTTAAAAGTTATTTTCGATAAAAAAATTAATTGTTTGCATATAAACCCCGGTGCAGCAGGAAAACAGGGCTGGCATAAAAAAAGAACTTTGGTAAGATTTTGCATTTCTGAAAATAAAATTCATACATTAGACGTCGTAGAATTAGGTGATAGATAACGTAAAAAGTACACTAAGTAAAATATGACGGTCGTGAAAACCCTGGGACAATTTATAATCGAAAAACAAACAGACTTCCCTTATGCAAAAGGAGAATTGTCCCGTTTATTAAGAGACATTGGCATTGCCGCCAAAATCGTAAATCGTGAAATTAATAAAGCTGGCTTAGTGGATATACTAGGTGAAGCCGGAAACATCAATGTTCAGGGTGAATCCCAAAAGAAATTAGACGTTTATGCAAATGAGCAATTTATTTCGGCTTTAAGTGTGGGCGGCGAATGTGCATTAGTGGCATCAGAAGAAAATGAAGAAGTTGTTTTATTGAATAAAGCTGTTTCAAAAAATGCCAAATATGTAGTCGCTATAGATCCTTTAGATGGTTCTTCTAATATTGACGTCAACGTTGCTGTTGGTACAACTTTCTCCATTTATCGTAGAAAATCAAAAGAGGGTCCTGCCACTGTGGAAGATATTTTGCAAAAAGGAACCGAGCAAGTAGCGGCCGGTTATATCGTTTATGGCTCATCTACCATGTTGGTTTATACCACAGGAAAGGGAGTAAACGGCTTTACCTTAGATCCATCCATTGGCGAATTTTGTTTGTCTCATCCAAATATTACGATTCCTGAAACTGGTCATATTTATAGCATCAATGAGGGTAATTATGTTCATTTTCCGGATGGTGTTAAGAGATACATTAAATATTGCCAAGTAGAAGATGAGGCTACAGCTCGCCCATACACTTCAAGATACATTGGTTCTATGGTTGCGGATTTGCATAGGAACTTAATCAAAGGCGGTATTTATATTTATCCAACTACTGCAAGCGCACCAAAAGGTAAGCTTAGATTGGTTTACGAATGTAATCCTTTAGCATTTATTATAGAACAGGCTGGGGGAAGAGCAACCAATGGCTACGAACGAATTTTAGATATTGAAGTAACCGAAATCCACCAAAGAGAATCGATTTTTATTGGTTCTACCAAAATGGTTTTATTGGCCGAAGATTTTATGGCGGAATACTCTCCAAAAGAAATCTTAAAAGTGGTTTAATTTCAGGGCGTACCCCCCAAATTATTCCTGATATCTATCGGGAGGGGATTAGGTTTTTTTCTGCCTTAGTTTTTAAAAAGGATAATTTCATAATTAAAGGAATATTTATGTGAGAACTTTCCTAAGCTTTATATCCGCCTTGGTGGTTGCGGCAATGAATCAGAAAAATTGGTAATCACTTTCAAAGCAAGCAGCGCAGCGGAGAGTTTTTGGTTACTTTTTGCGGAAAAAAGTAACTAGGCTCGGCCCGCCATAGGGTCGGAAAGGTATGAGGGCAAATGCCTTATATGTTCTGTTCGGTGAAGTTTTAGGCTTATTAACGGAAGTTATGAATGAATAACGAAATTCTTAAACACTTACAAGATGAACAGGCTTTACGCAGTAAAGCTATAACAAACCGTCCACCTTTTTATGTTCCATTTCAAAAACGCTGTCAATCTTTAGCTCTTTACTTTTACCAGCTAATACCGCTAATTCATCGCATCTTTCATTTTCTGGATGGCCTGCATGTCCCTTCACCCAAACGAATTTCACTTGATGTAACTTATAGCTCTGTAAAAATCGAAGCCATAAATCCTTATTCTTTTTTCCAGCAAAACCTTTTTTTACCCAGCCGAAAACCCACTTTTTATCTACCGAATCAATTACATATTTTGAATCAGAAAAAACAGTAACGGCTTGATTCAATTTTTTGATGCTTTCTAATCCCACACACACCGCCATCAACTCCATTCTATTGTTGGTGGTTAGCCTAAAACCTTCGCTAATTTCCTTATAATGAGCTCCCGAACGTAAAATGACCCCATAACCGCCAGGTCCTGGATTGCCACTAGAAGCACCATCGGTAAAAATTTGAATCATTTACGAAGATATAAATTTAGCTTTCTATTGCCCGAGATTAATTTTATTTAACAAACAGTCAGGCGACTAAAGAAATAAGCCGATTAATTTTTTAAAAAGTTTGATAAATAAGCTAATTAGATTAATTTTGCACTCCACAATAACAAATGGCGGTCGTAGCTCAGCTGGTTAGAGCACTGGTTTGTGGTGCCGGGGGTCGTGGGTTCGAGCCCCATCGTCCGCCCTTTTAAATAAGAAGTTCGTTGATTTTTCAACGGACTTCTTTGTTTTATACCCTTTTCGCATGAACAACTATTAGATTGTTTTTGAAGTTTGTAGTAAAAAACAAAAAATCCTCGCCACCATCTTTAATTTTAAATTGCTTTTTAATTTCCTCAGGTTTTAAGTTGAAATTACGGGTGACCACATTAGCTTTAGCCAAAGCTTTTGATTTAGTAAATTGATTAAAGTCGAAAGAATCCATTACTTTAAAAATCTTACCAGGAAAATCAGCTTTTAATTCGGTAGAAGTATATAAATGGCTATGCTGATGGATTTTATCCACTCCAAATTTTGGGCAAAGGGATTTAAAAAAACCAGCTTTTAAAATAGCAGCATCAGGTTCGTACAAATAGTTTTGTAGTTTTTGAGGCTGAATCTCCAATGTTTTTTCTTGCTTTTCATCAAACTCGTAAACATTAACATCATCCCCTTTTAGTAAAGTACAATAATATTTGATGAACCCTGCAGGAGTTTTTTTAAGCACAAACAGTAATTCCTTGCACTCGTTATTTAGGCTCACCACATGCACTTCCTGAACATTTTTGAGTGATTTTACTGCAGCAGAAATATCCAACATGGGTGCCGCTTTGATGATGACGGTTCCTGCTTTTTGGAGGTATAAATCTTTGTGTTTTAAAACATCAGGTTCACAATCTTCCAATAGAAAAACTCTGCCGCTGTTTGCTCTTCTAGATGGATCAACGTAAATGGTTTCCACTTTTTGAGTTTTTGCCAAGAATTTCTGACTGTCGCCGATGATGAATTCGATGTTGTCTTTTTTCAGAACCTTTGCATTGTTTGATACGATGGCTGATAAAGTTTCGTTGATTTCGCAATGAAATACTTTTTCAGCTCTATCTGCGAAAGCAAAATCATCAATACCAAAACCTCCTGTTAAATCTATTAATCGACCTTTATTGATTAATGAAGCTTTGTATTTAGCAGTAAGCTCTGAACTAGCTTGTTCTAAATTTAATTTGGGAGGGAACAAAATTCCTTTGCTTTTGAACCAAGTGGGTAATTTCTTTTCGCTTTTATTTTTGCCTTCAATTTGAATGGCCAATTCCTGAACCGTAATGTTTGGAAAAGGGGAGCCTTTTAGGATGAGTTTTTGCAGATCATCTTTTAAATGCTCATGAAGGAATTCCTGAACTGCTGGTTTTAATATTTCAGGATTGATGGAATCATTCATCTCTCAAAACAAATTGAGCAGTATTACGACTTCTTTGTTCTAAAAAAACCTCGGTTTGAATGTATTTATTAATGCTTTCCTCATTTGCATGTCGAATGGTAATCAGCTTTAATTCGTTGTTGAAACGAACTTCAAAGTCACCTTTCACTGAATTTAGGAAAGTTTCAAACTTGTCTTTTCTAAAATCAAAACTGGCCGAAAAACTCAGCGCAGAAATTTGCATGGTATTTACCTTGATGTTGGCATCGGCGAAAGCCTTAAAAATATCTCTTAAATGATTCTCGGTAATAAAAGAAAGATCGCGAGTTTTTAAAGTCACCAAAACCTGATTTTTCTTGACAATCACAATCGGCGTTTTAATTTCAATTTGCGCTTCTTTGATAATAGTTCCATTTTCTTTAGGCGCCAAAAATGGCTTTACATAAAGCGGAATCAGTTTATTTTGAAGTGGTTTGATGGTTTTTGGATGGATCACCGTTGCACCATAATAAGTCATTTCAATGGCTTCGGTATAGGAAAGCTCATCAAATTTGATGCAATCGTTAAATAGCTTCGGGTCTGCATTTAATATTCCGGGAACATCTTTCCAAACCGTAACAGATTTTGCATTTAAGCAAGAGGCAAAAATGGCGGCTGTAAAATCAGATCCTTCGCGACCTAATGTGGTGGTGAAATTCTCGGAAGTATTCCCAATAAAACCTTGGGCGATACAAATCTGCTTTTCTAAATGTCGAGATAAATCTTTTTGAATTAAGTGCTCCGTTTTGGTCCAATCAATTTTAGCTTCGCGATAAGTGTTGTTGGTTTGAATATAGGAGCGAGCATCTATCCATTGATTGTGAATACCTATAAAATTTAAATAATGACTTACAATACGAGTTGAAACTATTTCGCCCATAGAAACGATTTGATCGTAAATAAAATCAAAAGGATCAACCGGTACATCTTCAATAATCCAATCAATTTCTACAAAGGTATTGCTGATTTCGTCAAAAACAGGATGCTGATCATCGGAGAAAAGTTGATGTAATATTTGAAAATGATAAGCTTTAACTTCTTCAAAAGCTGTAAGAATATCATCTTTTTGATAGAAATAACTATCTGTCAGTTTTTCTAAAGCATTGGTGGTTTTACCCATAGCTGATATCACAATCAACAAGGGTTCACTTAAATTAAGTTTAACAATAGCTGCTAAATTTTTAATCCCATCAGCATCTTTTACGGATGCACCACCAAATTTGAATACCTGCATAAATTAAAACTGAGCGATTTGTTCTTTAGAAAGTGAAGCATTTAACCAACCGCTTTCAACATAAGATTGATATTTATGGTAGAAATTAAGAGCAGGCTCATTCCAATCTAGTACTTGCCAAACCATTCCTGCATAATTATTTTCTTTGGCTTCTTGTATGGTTCTTTCAAACAGTAATTTACCAATTCCTTGTCCACGCATTTTTTCGGTAACAATAAAATCTTCTAAGTATAAACGACAACCTTTCCAAGTAGAATACCGGATATAAAAAAGTGAAAACCCCTCTATTTTATCATCAACTTCAGCTACGAAAGCTTTCCAAACTGGTTTTTCTCCAAAACCAGCATCCATAAAATGGGCTAATGTAACGGTGACTTCATCCGGTGCTTTTTCGTAAACAGCCAATTCATTAATCAATTCTAACATTCGCTCGCAATCGGCTTTTACCGCATATCTAATTTGTACACTCATCTATTCTTCTGTGTTTTTAAAATGTTTGATCTCTCTTTTTCCAAAGATATCACTACCAATTCTTACCAAGGTGCTGCCTTGTTCCAAGGCTATTTTATAATCCGAAGACATGCCCATAGAAACCTCTTTGAAAGATGCTTCATTTTTAAAGTAGCTTAATTTCACACCTTCAAATAAGGTCTTCAATTCATAAAACTCTTCTTTAATTTGCTTAGGGTTTTCGGTATTGGTGGCAATTCCCATCAAACCAACAATCCTAACATTTTTCAATTCCTGAAATTCTTGCGACTCCAAAAGCTCAATGACTTCGTCGTAACCTAAACCATATTTGGTTTCCTCATCAGCTATATAAACCTGTAAAAGGCAGTCAATTATTCTATCGCTTTTAATTGCTTGCTTATTGATTTCTATTAAAAGTTTTAGGCTGTCTACAGAATGTATTAATGATATAAAAGGAGCGATATATTTAACCTTATTGGTTTGTAAATGACCCACCAAATGCCATTCGATGTCTTTTGGTAAGCTTTCATGTTTGTCAACTAGTTCTTGAACGTGGTTTTCGCCAAAAATTCTTTGTCCTAATTGGTAGGCTTCTAAAATATCTTCGTTAGGTTTTGTTTTAGAAACCGCTACTAATCTTACGTTTACGCTCTCTATCTCTTCTTTTAGTGCTTTTAAATTATCAGTAATGCTCATTTATGCGTAATTTTATAGAATTATCCGTCAAAAATACAAATCATTTGCAAGCAGACGAAAACTTGTGAAATTAACCTTAAATATGGTGCAGAAAGTATCTTGTTTTGTCAATATGATTAAAGAAAAGATTTTTATCCTT
Source organism: Bacteroidota bacterium (assembly GCA_018828585.1). Lineage (GTDB taxonomy): Bacteria > Bacteroidota > Bacteroidia > Sphingobacteriales > Sphingobacteriaceae > Pseudopedobacter. The sequence goes on along the minus strand of JAHJVW010000027.1, from coordinate 53,810 downwards.
TTTTGTTTGAGTTTATTTCTGTTTTCTTGTCAGCAAGATCAAACACCAAAAGGAATTATTGAGAAAGAGAAAATGATTAACGTCATGGTTGATTTTCAGATTACAGATTCTTATCTGAATCAAATCCCAAATCAGGATACGATGAAAATGCAGGCGCATACCCGTTATAATTACATTTTTAAAAAATATGATATCGATTCGGCTACTTTTAGTAGGAGTTTAAGTTATTACAGCCGCCAAACCGAAGAGTTCAACAAAATGTTTGATGGTGTGTTAGATAGTTTGAACAAGATGGAATCTACAGTGAGAAGAAAGGACAGTTTAATCAATATAAAGAGATTCAAGGCTGATAGTATAAATAAGGTCAAAGTTAAAATAAATGATAGTTTGATTAATGTTAAAAGAATCAAGACTGATAGTGCAGAAAGAGTTAGAATAAAAAATAATGCTATACCCAAACAATAGTTACCAGAAATTAGGTTTTGACGACATTAAAGACTTAATCAAAAGTTTTTGTATCAGTGAGATGGGGCAGGGAATGGTGGACAAAATTCAGTTCATGAGCAGCTATGATCAAATCAACAAATTCCTACGTCAGACTTCAGAGTTTAAGAATATTTTAGAAAACGACCAGCCTTTACCTATCCAAAGTTTCTTTGATATTAAACGATTAGCGGAAAAGGCTAGAATTGAGGGAACTTTTTTAAGTGAAGATGAAGTTTTTCAAATTTATAGCTCACTTCAAACAGTTTTTGCTGTCATTCGATATTTCGAAGATAGGAGCGGGTTATATCCAAATTTAGAAGCGCTATTTGAACACCTTCCCATCGAAAAAAATATCCTAAAGCACATAGAAGCAGTTTTAGACGTAAAGGGAAAGATCAAACCTAATGCTTCCAGATTATTAGCGGATATTACATCGGCAATAGCCAAAGCTGAACAAGAAGCCAGAAAAAAGATAGATCAGATTTTCAAGAATGCGCAACAAAACAACTGGGTTGCTGATGGTAGCTTAACCGTTAGAGAAGGAAGAATCTGTATCCCAATTTTAGCGGAAAATAAGCGAAAGCTGAAAGGTTTTGTACATGATGAGTCCGCATCAGGTCAAACGGTTTTCATCGAACCCGAAGAAGTATTTAGCCTCAACAATAAAATCAGGGATTTAGAATTTGAAAAGCGAAGAGAGATCATCAGAATTTTAACGGAGTTGACGAATCAATTAAGACCTTACGTTCCAATTCTGTTATCTTATCATGGTTTTTTAACCAAGCTCGATTTTGTAAGAGCAAAAGCATTATTTGCACAAAAGATAGGTGCAGAAATGCCTATACTTTTAAAAGATGCTAGTTTAAAACTCATTAATGCTAAACATCCATTATTACTTTTAAATCATAAAGAAAATGGAAAAGAGGTGGTCCCATTAAATGTTCATTTAGATGATCAAGTGCGAATTTTATTGGTGTCTGGACCAAATGCAGGCGGAAAATCGGTAGCCATGAAAACGGTGGGTTTATTGCAGATTATGGTCCAGGCTGGTTTATTAATTCCTGCTACGGCAGAATCAGAAGTGGGGATTTTTAAGCAACTTTTCGCTGATATTGGCGATGATCAATCGATAGAAAGTGATTTGAGTACGTACAGTGCGCACCTTTCTAAAATGAGGTATTTCACCGAACATACCAACAGTAAAACTTTGGTTTTGATTGATGAATTTGGAACAGGAACAGATCCACTTTTTGGTGGGCCCATTGCCGAAGCGGTATTGGAAGAACTTAACCGTAAAAAATCATTCGGTGTCATTACCACCCACTATTCTAATTTAAAATTATTTGCCAATGATACCGCCGGTTTAGAGAATGGCTCCATGATTTTTGATAACGAGCATTTGCAACCCTTATATCGTTTAGAGATGGGTAAACCCGGAAGTTCTTATGCATTCGAGATTGCCCAAAAAATAGGTTTATCCAAACATTTGATTGATTTGGCTAAGAGTAAAATTAGTGTTCAACAAAGAAAAGTAGATACACTTTTAGTGGATTTAGAGCGGGAGAAAAAGGAAGTTTATGAAAGTAAAGTGGAGTTTGAGAAGCAAAAACGAAAGTACCAATCGCTTTTAGCAGAAAATGAGCAACTGAAAACTTATTATGATGAGAATAAGCGAAACCTGATTAGAGAAGCGAAACAAGAAGCGCAACAAATCATCAAAAGTGCCAATAAATTGGTAGAAAATACTATTGCCGAAATCAAAGAATCAAAAGCGGATAAGATAAAGACACAAGATTTAAGGGCAAATCTACAAACCGAGTTAAAGAAGAACGAGGTAAAGCCTTTGGTTGCTCCCAAAACTAAAGCAAACGAAGAGATCATAGTTGGTGATTGGGTGAAGATGTTAGATTCTGAGAATTTAGCACAGGTGTTAGAAGTGGCAAAAGATAATTTGATTGTGGCCTTTGGAGAGCTCCGATCTGTGGTGAAAAAGAAAAGAGTAGAAAAAGTGAGTAATAAAAACGTACCAAAGGCTGTAAAAACTTTTGGAACCTCCACCTTTAATGACTCTGCAGCTTCTTTTTCTCCTGAAATAGATTTAAGAGGTAAAAGAGGAGAAGAAGCTTTGGCTGAGTTGGAACGTTATTTCGATAGAGCGGTGATGTTTGGCTTCTCAAATTTTAAAATTATCCATGGAAAAGGTGACGGAATTTTAAGAAAGCTGATCAGAAACTATTTAAAAGGCTATTCACAGGTAAACAAAATGGAAGATGAACATGTAGATAGAGGTGGTGATGGCATCACCTATGTTTATCTTCAATAAACATTCTTATAGAAGATACGTTTCTAAATGATATCTTCGTGATTCAACCAATTATTAAACATGAATAAAGTAATTAAAAATGCTGAAGAAGCAGTTCGTGACATTGAAGACGGAATGACTTTGATGCTTGGCGGCTTTGGTTTATGCGGAATCCCTGAAAATTGTATCACAGCCCTTGTGAAAAAAGGGACTAAAAATCTCACTTGTATCTCTAATAATGCAGGTGTTGATGATTTTGGTATTGGATTGATGTTGCAAGGAAAACAGGTAAAGAAAATGATTTCTTCTTATGTTGGCGAAAACGCCGAGTTTGAAAGACAACTGTTAAGTGGCGAGTTAGAAGTAGAATTGATTCCACAAGGAACATTAGCTACACGCTGTATGGCTGCTGGTTACGGAATGCCTGCTATTTTTACACCTGCTGGTGTAGGAACAGAGGTTGCTGAAGGAAAAGAAGTACGAAATTTTAACGGTAAAGATTATTTAATGGAGATGGCTTTTGAAGCCGATTTTGCTATTGTGAAAGCTTGGAAAGGCGATACCATGGGTAATTTGATTTACAAATCTACTGCTCGAAACTTTAATCCAGTAATGGCAATGGGTGGAAAAATCACCATCGCCGAGGTAGAGGAATTGGTGCCCGCTGGTGAATTAGATCCCGATCAAATTCACACGCCTGGAATATACGTTCACCGTATTTTTCAAGGAAGCAATTATGAGAAAAGAATTGAACAACGAACTGTAACTCCAAAATCTTAACGAAATGCTTGATAAAAACGGAATCGCCAAAAGAATAGCCAAAGAAGTACAAGATGGCATGTATGTGAATTTAGGAATTGGAATTCCCACTTTAGTGGCCAATTATATCCCAGATGGAATTTCTGTGGTTTTACAATCAGAAAATGGGTTGTTAGGTATGGGACCTTTTCCAATAGATGGACAAGAAGATGCTGATTTAATTAATGCGGGTAAGCAAACCATTACCACTTTGCCAGGTTCATCGACATTCGATTCGGCTTTAAGTTTTGGAATGATCAGAGCAGGGAAAGTGGATTTAACCATTTTAGGAGCGATGGAAGTTTCGGAAAATGGAGATATTGCCAACTGGAAAATCCCAGGTAAAATGGTGAAAGGGATGGGTGGAGCAATGGATTTAGTGGCATCCGCACAAAATATCATCGTAGCCATGCAACAAGTGAATAAGCATGGGGAATCAAAATTGTTAAAAGCCTGTTCTTTGCCTTTAACGGGTGTGAATTGTGTGAAAAAGATAGTGACTGAATTAGGTGTTTATGAAGTGAAAGACGGTGCTTTTCATCTTTTGGAAAGAGCACCAGGAGTAAGCGTTGAGGAGATAAAGAAAGCAACTTTAGGAAAATTAGTTATCGCTGGGGATATTTCTGAGATGATTCTGTAAACAGCATCACTCATCTAGTTGATGATATCAAAAAAGAGCAAAATAATAATGGTGAGTATCCCTAATAGCGCAAATCCGAACAAGTATTCAGCAACTTTCTCCATCTTTAAAGACCGTACTTCATCTCTAGTTTGGATAGCGTAGAAAGATAGCAAACAAGAAAAAATCAAAAATAACGATACTACAGAAGTGAAGTCGTCTATTAAACTAGTAGAAGAGTAATTGTTACTATGTAACGAGGTGATGACGAATAAACAAAATCCCAATAAAGTGGCTGAGGTATTTAATATATGCTGAGATGTTTTGTTGGCCATTTGATGATGCTAATTTTTAATTTCTAATTATCTTTTAATATTTGAGCGTCCAAAGCCTGATTTCCACTACCATTGATGTAACCCTTTAACCAAAGCGTATAAATCTTTTTAGCTTCAATCTTAAAGTTAGGGACGTTTAATAAATCAATTTTATTACCGCTCTCTCTTACTTTTAAGAAATAGATTCCGGGTTTAAATTGCTTATAATCGGTGCCAGATTTAAAATTAATGTTAGAAAATGAAGCGAGATTTTCTGTACTGTCTTTAGAGAATATGAGGTCTAGAAAGGGGGAGCTTGGAACTAGATTTACGAGACGAATTTTTGCAGTAGTATCTGTAAGAACGGTTAAATTATCTTTGAGCGAAACATAAGTCAATGAATCTTTTGTCACACCACCTGCAATAAAAAATGTGTATTTTTTATTGGTGTCTAATTTGAAATTAAGTCTACTTTTCTCAATACTCTGATCATTATTTTTTACTAAAAATTTATTTATACCTCCAGAAATATTGGTGAAGTCGGTTGACTGACCAAAGCTTAAACCATTTGGTGTTTTTAGGCTATCATTAGCGTATAGTTTGATATTTCCAGCATCTGGAGCTGCGTTAATAATTCTTATTTTGCTTTCTCCAAAGGTTAAAATTGGAGTAGTATCACTGCAACTCATCCATAAAGTGCTAGAAATAACAGTAATTAATAAAGTAAATAATGGATAAAATTTAATTTTCATGCAACTGCTTTCCTATTAAACGGAAATGGCTCGGTTTTGATACCAAGCCATCTCCATTTATTGAATTTTATTTTAAGCATAGTTATTTAACATGACTGGCATCACCAACATCAAGATGTCCTCGTTTTCGTCTTTAATGCTTGGGAATAATAAGCCTGCTCTATTTGGGGTACTCATTTCAATAGTAATTTCCTCTCCAGAAAGGTTATTCAGCATTTCAATCAAGAACTTCGCGTTGAAGCCGATTTCCATATCTTCACCATCAAATTGGCAACCAATTCTTTCATGTGCTTCATTCGCGAAATCAATATCTTCTGATGAAATATTTAATTCGCTACCTGTGATTTTTAAACGAACCTGATGCGTTGTTTTATTCGCGAAAATAACCACACGCTTTAAACAATTTAAAAATAAGCCACGGTCTAAAGTTAATTTGTTAGGATTGTTTTGAGGAATTACCGCATCGTAATCAGGGTAACGTTCATCAATTAAACGACAAATCAAGTGAATGTTTGCAAACTTAAAGAAAGCACTGGTGGAGTTATATTCAATGGAAACATTCAGGTCTTCAGATGGTAATGAAGACTTTAACAAGTTCAAAGCTTTTTTAGGTAAGATGAAAGACGTTGCTGAATCTGCTTTGGCATCGTTTCTTCTATACCTCACCAATTTATGAGCGTCTGTAGCAACAAAAGTCACATTTTGAGGAGATAACTGGCAGAAAACACCGGTCATTGCTGGGCGTAACTCATCGTTACTGACCGCAAAAATGGTTTTGTTGATGGCTTCCGCTAAAACGGATGCTGGCAAATTTACGGATGATGCATTGTCAACCACAGGGATTTTAGGAAAATCTTCTCCATTCTCTCCGCTTAAGCGATATTTACCGTCACCTGCACTAATTTCGATTGCAAAAGTTTTATCATCTACAGAAAAAGATATAGGCTGCTCTGGCAATGTTTTCAAGGTGTCTAATAAGATTTTAGAAGGTACCGCAATCTTTCCGCTTTCTTTAGACTCCACAGCTACAGAGGTCGTCATACTGGTCTGTAAGTCAGTGGCGGAAATGGTTAGGCTGGAGTCTTTAATCTCGAATAGAAAGTTTTCCAAGATAGGTAAAACTGCACTATTGCTTAATGCTCCGCTTACGGCTTGTAAATGCTTTAATAATGTTGACGTAGAAACAATGAATCTCATCTTATCGTTTTAGTATTGTTTACTTTTAAAAAACAAAAATATAAATTTTAAGCTGCATACTTTCGCTTACGATAAATATGTTGAAAAATTCCGAAAAGTACTAACATTATCAGTGGAATTAAGGTATTTATCAATTGCCAAGTCGTTTTTTGGGCTACTAATTTGCCTTTATCTAACAATCTTAGTTTAATTTCTTTAGAACGCAGCGCAATTAAGCCCGAATCATCTGTTAAATAATCAATGGCATTTAACAAAAAGGTCTTATTTCCATAGGTCTGTTGGGTGTATCGGTCATAACCTAATGGAAATGCCGAGCCATCTTTTTCGCTGATTTGATTTTTGAAAATATCACCATCGCTAAAAACGAGCATTTTAGTGAATTTGCTTTTCTCTAAAGGAGCTGGAAAATCAGAAATACCTTGTGGTACCGCTCTGTTTAAGAAATTTGATTTAAAAGTTCCTTCCAGTAAAACACATACAGGCTTTGGCACACTTTGAAAACGCTTTGGATCGGGTGTGTCCTCAATCATGTCCAAAGAAATAATGGTAGGGGCATCTAATTCGCGATTAAATGGAGAGGTGGTCAATAAGATCGTTTTTTGTGTTCCTTTGGTTCCAATCGTATCTAGGGTGTTGACGAATGCTGTTTTAATCGCATCTAAATTTTTAATCATCGGATGATTGCTTACCGGCAAGATTAAAGGAAAAAATAGCCAAGGAACCATTTGAATTTGAGCCTGCCCACCCACTTGTCCCACACTTACTGGGATTTGAGCACAATTCATGTCGCCAACCAAATCATAATTGATTCTAACGCCGTAAGTAAACAATTGATCATCTAAGTTGAGTTTCTTTTGGAAAGCCAATTGCTCAGCTCCTTGAGATCTTCTCATGCTATCTAAGTCAGCATTTACCTGATCAATGGTCCAGATGATTTTGCCACCATGCATTAGAAATTGGTCGATTTTATACTTTTCTAACTCAGAGAATTCAGTCGCTGGTTTCGCAATCACCATCACTTTGAGTTTATCTAAACCGGCATAAGTCATTGTATTTAGATTAATTCTTCCAGCTTCATAGCCCTCAGTTAAACTCTTCAGGGCGTCCTGCAATTCCAAATCACTTAATTCGCCATGCCCTTCGGTAAAGCCCACACGTGGTTTACCACCAGCACTTACTTTTTTAATGGCCGAAGAGAAAGCATACTCTAAATTCTGGACCGAGTTATTCAATACCTCTTCTGGACTGCTGCCCATACGGGTTTGCAACAATTTAACCGCCATGCTATTTGCTCCAGCACTCACTTCAGCAACTGGATAAATGACTTTTTGGGTCAAGCCCGATGCGGTCTTCACACTTAAATTGGTAGGTTCAATACCTTTCTGCGTCATTTGGTTATAAACGGCTTCCTGCTCCTGCTGATTTTTGCCAGCTATGGGGTCTATAAACTCAAAATTGAGCTTGTTGCCAGCGTAAGCTTTATAATCGCTCAATAAATCTTTGGTGGCGTTCCGCAATCGTTTAAATCCTGACGGGAATTCACCTTCCAAATAAACCTGAATGGTAACCGGTTCTTTTAAATGCTCGAGAATTTGGATGGTAATAGGAGAGATGGTGTAACGCTTTTCCTTGGTGAAATCAAACCGGGTAAAAGCTAAGTTGGATAAAACATTGATGCCGATGATGGCAGCTAAAAATATAAATAGCTGTGTTAAATCTCGTTTTTTCTGAAGATTTACCATTTCCTGCCTCCTAAAATTGTTTTAGTGATTAAAAGAAAAAGCCCAATGAAACTCAAAAAGTAAATTAAATCTCGGGTGTCTAAAACGCCACGACTGATAGATTGATAATGCGCATTGATACCTAAATTAATCAAAATGCTGTCGAATTGTTGCAAGGATAAAATCTGACTAGCAGAATCAAATCCGCTGAAAGCGATAAAGCTTAAAAATACCGCAATGGCAAAAGCAATGATTTGATTTTTGGTGATGGCAGATGCGAAAATCCCGAGCGCCACAAAAGCGGCACCTAACAAAAATAAGCCGATATACGAACCAATTACGGCGCCACTATCGATATTGCCTTTCACTACTCCTAACTGATAAACAGAAATATAATAAACTAGGGTTGGGATTAACGAGAATAAAACTAAAGTTAAGGCAGCCAGGTATTTACCACCAACGATTTGCCAATCAGTGAGTGGTCTTGTGGCTAACAATTCAAAAGTTCCTTCTCTTTTTTCTTCGGCTAAAGAGCGCATGGTGATGGCCGGAATGAGGAACATGAATAAATATGGAATGGTACTAAACATACTTTCCAAACTGGCATAGCCATATTCTAAAATGCTGCTATCGGGGAACACCCAAAGGAACAAGCTCAGCACCACCAAGAAAATCCCAATGGTGATGTAAGCCACCAAGGAGCTGAAATAGGAGTAGAGTTCTTTTTTATAAATGGCTAGCATTTAGGCTTGCTGTTTGAGTTTTTTCCAATCGTTAAAAGTCATGATGCCCACTGTCACGATCATGATCGTTAAGATCGCAAATAGTACATTTCCTTTATCATCCATTCCCATTTTCAATAGATCTAAGAGGGTCGAAACCATCGGAACAGCCAACACCAAAATAATGATATCTTGCGCCAGTATCTGCATAAATTGTTTGTTTTTACCTTTGTAAATGGTCAAAAATATCACCGAAACACAAAAGGCAATCACCATCGTCTCGAAAGAAATGATGCTATTTTTAAAAGGCGCATACAATTCGCTCAGTAAAAACAAAAAGGAAATCCACGCATAAGTGGTGAAATAAGCCAGTAATAAAAACAGACTGATGAATTTTAATAAGATGATATTTTTAAGGCTCAAAGTTTAGTCTTTAGTGAGTTTAATAAATATAGGTTCCAGCGATTTTTGCTGATGCTTTTCTAGCAATCCTTTCAACGAATCGTTGGCTACAATTTTACCTTTATGAATGATGATGACCTCATCGCAAATGGCTTCCACCTCCTGCATGATGTGTGTAGAAAGGATCACCGTTTTGGTTTTACCCAACTCTTTGATCAGCTTTCTGATTTCTATCAATTGATTGGGGTCTAAACCCGATGTTGGTTCGTCTAAAATCAACACTTTAGGGTCGTGGATAATGGCTTGCGCCAAACCTACCCTTTGTTTATAGCCTTTAGACAATTGCCCGATTTTCTTATGCTGCTCTTGCCCTAAGCCCGTCGCTAAAATGACCTCTTCAATTCTCGATTTTAAATTCGCTACCTGATAAGTTTCGCCCACAAAGTTTAAGAACTCTTTCACATACATTTCGTGGTACAGCGGGTTACTCTCGGGCAAATAGCCGATGCTTTTTCTGACATCTAAAGACTGCGTAGCAATATCAAAACCGCAAACAGATGCTTGTCCGGCAGTTTGTGGTAAAAAGCAAGTCAGCATTTTCATGGTGGTAGATTTCCCTGCTCCATTCGGACCCAGAAAGCCTAAAATTTTTCCTGATGTCGCTTCAAATGAAATGCCATCTACTGCTTTTTGTGTTCCGTAAGTTTTGCTTAATGCGTTTACGCTGATACTCAATTTTTAGAATGCTTAATGCTGTTAGCGGAAGGCCAAAAGCTTTTTTAAAAACGTTGCTCAAAGCTATAAATTTTGAGTTAATCCAAATAATGATGAAGGTATTTATTTTGTTGCTTGCGTCATCATGATTCATCCTTTCATTTTACCACGTCATCATGAGGAGTGCAACGACGTGATGATCTCCGTGGGGCGATTCACTGGCTTTGATTAACCTTCTGATTTAATTGACTTAGTGAAGGACATTTAAAAAATTATTAACATTCTTAAAAGTTCACTTATATCCGATTGACTTATAGTCGAATTGATCTTAGATTTCCGCAATGGATATAAGGGAAAAAATAGGTCTAAGAATTAAGGAGTTAAGGAAGGGGTTGAGCTTAACCCAAGAGGTATTGGCATTTAAAGCTAACCTTGACAAAACCTATGTAAATGAAGTTGAAAATGGGAAGAGAAATATATCTGTTATAAATTTAGAGAAAATAGTTTTAGCTCTTGAAATAAGTGTAAAAGAATTTTTCAACCACGATATTTTTTCAAAGGGGGTTGAAAAATGAAACTAAAGAAATCTTCAAAAAAAGAAAGTAAATCATATTTGGAATCACTTTCTTTAATGGATCAAGCAGTATTAACCCATCATTTACATAATTCTGAAAGTGTTTATGCTAAAGGAGCAGAATTAATCTTTCAAAATTATTTTGAAGAGACACCTGAAGTATACAATGCTTTACAGACTGAGATTTTTGAAAAAAAAGCTCCTTTCTTAGGACCAAAAAAAGGAACTGAAAAATTCACATTTATAGATCTTTTTGCTGGTATTGGAGGTTTTAGAATGGCTTTACAAGAATTAGAAGGGAGATGTATTTTTAGTTCTGAATGGGACAAAGAAGCACAAAAAACGTATAGAGTAAATTTTGGAGAAGTTCCTTTTGGGGACATTACTAAAAAAGAAACTAAAGAATTTATTCCAGACGGTTTTGAAGTTTTATGTGCTGGTTTTCCTTGTCAAGCATTTTCTATTGCTGGAAAACGTGGTGGTTTTGATGACACTAGAGGAACTTTGTTTTTTGACGTAGCCGAAATCATTAAAGAAAAAAAACCAAAAGCAATTTTTCTAGAAAACGTAAAAGGCTTGAGAAATCATGACAAAGGAAAAACACTTGAAACCATTCTAAACGTTTTAAGAAATGACCTTGGTTATTTTGTTCCCGAACCAAAAGTTGTAAACGCAAAAGATTTTGGAGTTCCTCAAAATCGTGAAAGAATTTATATTGTAGGTTTTAGAGCTGACCAAAATGTAACTGAATTTCATTACCCAAAACCGACCGAAGAGGAAGTGAAATTTGCAGACATTAGAGAAGAAAATGTAGTTCCGACCAAATATTATCTTTCAACTCAATATTTTCAGACTTTAATCAATCACAAAGAACGACACGCAAATAAAGGAAATGGTTTTGGTTATGAAATTATTCCTGACCATGGAATTGCAAATGCAATCGTTGTGGGTGGAATGGGCAGAGAAAGAAATTTGGTTTTAGATCACAGAATTACAGATTACACACCAACAACTCACATTAAAGGAACAGTAAATAGAGAAGGAATCAGAAAAATGACTCCAAGAGAATGGGCAAGACTTCAAGGCTTTCCTGATAAATATAAAATCCCAGTTGCGGACGCTTCTGCCTATAAACAATTTGGGAATTCGGTTGCAGTTCCTGCAATTCGAGCAACAGCAGAAAATATCTTAAAATTAATTGGAATAAAAATCAATGATAACAGGAAATAAAGGCGAATGGAGCGAGATTTATGCTTTATTTAAGTTGTTAGGCGACAAACAACTATTTGGTGGAGATGAGGATTTAAATAAAATAGAAGAACTTTTTTATCCTATAATTAAAATTATTCGTACCGAAAGCGGTAGTAATTATGAATACGAAATCGATGCAGATTTGATTATCATATCTGGTGGAAAAGAAGAATTAAGAATCCCAATCAAAACTTTTATTGAACAATCATCAAAGCTATTATCTAAAATAAAATCTTCAAAAGGGACTTTCAGTATTCCTGAAACAGAAGCTTTTATGGGTTCTTTAAATTGTAAGACTTTAAAAGCAAAATCTTCTTCAAAAACTGACATAAGAATTGTAATTCACGATCAGAAAATTAATCAACAAGCTGAGTTAGGTTTTAGTATAAAATCTCAAATTGGTGGAGACGCAACCCTTTTAAATGCTGGCAAAACAACAAATTTTATTTATCAAATTTTAGGGTTTAGACCAAACAATAAGGAAATAAAATCCATTAATGAAATTGACACAAAAAGCAAGATAAAAGACAGAATTGAAGCAATAAAAAATGCTGGAGGTAAACTGAAATTTATTACACCTCAGCAAGATGTTTTTAAAAACAATCTCGTACTTATTGATAGCCTTTTACCAAATATAGTTTCTGAAACTTTAAAGACTTTTTTCACTACTCCATTAAATTCTATAAAGGACATAACGGAATCTATTAATAGTTCGAATCCTTTAAACTTCGACAACCAGTTTTCTCATACATTTTATGAATACAAAATAAAACGTTTTCTAACCGACGTGGCCTTGGGGATGACACCCTCAAAAGTTTGGACTGGATTATATGATGCAACAGGTGGTTATTTAATTGTGAAAGAAAATGGCGAGGTTTTATGCTACCATATATATAATCGAAATCAATTTGAGAACTATTTATTCGCAAACACAAAACTTGAAACAGCCAGCAGTACAAGACACGATTTTGGTAAAATCTATGAAGAAGACGGACAATATTATTTTAAACTAAACTTACAAATCCGTTTTAAATAATCCATTTTGCATTTGTTTTGTACTGATAATATTTTTAAATAGAATAACTTGAATAAAGTTTGAAAGTACAATTGCCTAATTCAGGATAATTTTATTTTTACTAAACGACCAATCATACTTGAAGCGGATACTAATTTTAAAATTTTCAACATTGTTTATTAAAGCTTAAACAACCTAAGTCCTTAAATAAACTTGAGAAATGTTGGTGAGTCAACTTGATACTTTAAACTCAACTTCCACAACTCCCATAAACTTTTCTAATCACCTTATTCCCTTTTCGGTCTATGATGACTAATTCGGCATTCAAAATAAATCCCTCATCTAACTCAGCTATTTTATTTTCTTTTTGGATATAGATGGTATAGTCTCCATAGGTGTATTTATTCTCTTTGGCTTTTATAATAATAATTTGATGGTCTATTTTTATGATACATGTCCCATTTAGGTCGTCGAAAAAGAGAAATTTATTAGCGTCATGTTGCACTTTCGAAGCTGAATAAACACAAGAAGAACCCATTAGTGAATCAGGAATTTCTGTTAAATCAAATGCTGTTAAATGAATACTTTTAGTTTGCTGTGAGTATATTTTTGAAATCATCAATGATGAAATCGCAAGAAGCATGAATATTCTTTTCATTAGTTAGATGATATGTTTTAAAACTAAAGAAAAATAGCTGCCACAACAAATTACGTATTGCATTTTAATCTCCCCACCTTCTTCTTACCTCGTTCTTACCTGCTTTTAGATTTCTTTTAGAAATAGGGGTGTTTCTAAAAGCGCACTAAAACAAATCCCGAAGAATTCTAAAAGAAAGCCTTTTTAAATCTACTTTATTGGTTGTTTTTTAGCTTAAAAAATAGTTTTTAATGAGTTTTATCCTTGCTTATGACTATACTCATCCTTCGTTCTGCCTTGTTTGATCGTATGATGAACCGATGCTAATTTTTAATAGTTTCTACTTCCAACAATAATTTAATTATTAAAGCGTAAGGCATCAAAAATTCTTTTTTTGGCACAGTATTCGAATTAGCCTCATCAAACAAAATAAAAACGCGAAATGAAAAGAATATTGATATTATCGTTTGCAGGTTTGTTAATGGGATTAACAGCTTGCCAGAAGAGTAGCTCTTCTAGTAATACAACAATGAATGTCAAGATTACTGATGGTCCAGGAAATTACGATGCCGTTGTGCTAAATGTTAAAGAAATAAATGTAAAGACCTCCGGAGGAGATGTTACCCTTAATGTGGGTAGCAAGGCTTTTGATATCTTGAAGTTTAGAAACGGTAGAGATACTTTAATTGCATCTCAAACGATTCCTTCTGGAACATTGAAAGAAGTAAGATTGGTTTTAGAACCAACTGGTAATTATGTAAGAATTGGAGGCGTAAATTATGATTTAACTACACCAAGCGGTCAAACGTCTGGAGTAAAATTGAAAGTACAAGAGGAATTATTAGATGGTGTTGCCTATACTTTATTATTAGATTTTGATGCTGCTAAATCAATTGTACAAACTGGTAACGGAAAATATATTTTAAAACCAGTGATTAGAGCTATTCCGCAAGCGGTGTCTGGTGCTATTACAGGTTTTGTAACGCCAATCGCATCATCACCTAAAATTTATGCCATATCAGGTGTAGATACCGTAGGTACCATTATTGATGCCACAGGTAAATATTATTTTAATGGTATGCCAGAAGGTTCTTATAAAGTAAATTTTGAAACCTCGGCTCCCTACATTAACAAGTCGATTACCAATGTAGCGGTAACCAAAGGTACGGTCACTAATATGGGTACAGTTGCTTTGAATTAATAAGCATACATTAATTTTAACAGAAAGGGCGTTTTTATAAAGCGCCCTTTTTTTATTTGATGAAAAAATAGGAATAAAAGCGAAGTATAACCTCTAATAGGAGCCCGTTTTTTGTAAGTCATCAGAAAGGCTAGCCTTTAATTTTCAGAAGGAAAGTATTGGTTTTCAAATCAAAATTTGCTATCTTAATGCTTTAAATTTCAATACCTATCCCATGAAAAATCTGATTAAAATCTATCTCCCCATTTTTGTCTTTTTAGGGATCATTAGTTTGGTTGTTTTTGCCATTATCCCACAAAAAGCCAGTCCTGAGAATTCAGAGATGAAGCAAGGAATCGTTAGCTATGTTAACGAAAATGGACTGAAAGATATCACGATTAGTTTACAAGGGGTTAGAGGGATTTTTTACATTGGTGAGGGTCTGAAAAAAGACTTGAGTGTGGATGCTTTGCGTCAAGCTTTGGTAGGAAACAAGGTGACCTTATATATTACTAAACCGAGCTTTTTTACAAAGTTTAGCCCGATGACCAGTACCCTGGGCATACACGAGGTTATTCTAAATGGAAAAGTTTTGTACTCGGATTTTGAAGAGTGAGTGTTGGATGAAGGATTAAAGAGTAAGGATAGAAAGATGCAAGAATCTAGACATAAGATTCAAGATTAAGCAGTACTTAAAACTACTATCCTCCATCAACCATCAACTATCTCCCATCAACCATCCTCCATCAACCATCCTCCATCAACCATGAACCATTTATAACGAAAGCAAAACCGCCCACATTTTCTCATCCACTGGAATGCCGTTTGCAAGGTTGTATTTTCGGGTTTGCAGCGTACGTTCACCAGGATAAGTAATTTCAGCATCGTTTATTTTATCTGCCGAGTTGGTAAAGGTTAAAATCTGATTAATTAAAGCTTCGCTATTTTCGTAGGTTTCTAAATCAAAACAGATATAAACTTGTGAAACACCTTTTTCTTCTCCGGTTTGGGTGATTGCTCCGGTTGATTTTCCTCCGCTGAGCAAAGTTGCCAATAGATCCAACATCATGGCTAAGCCAGATCCTTTCCAAAAACCTATGGGCAAGGAGCGTTTATTTTGCTGAATGATTTTTGGATCTCTAGTGAGTTGGTCAGCATTGTCATAACCGCCAAAATAGGGGAGCTCCTGATTTTTCAGTTCTGCTTCCTGCATTTTACCGTAGGAGAATTGCGACATGGCCATATCTAAGACGATGTGACCTTCTTTGCGAGGAACTGCTATGATGAGCGGGTTGTTGCCAATTGCGGGTGATTTACCACCCCAAGGAGGCATAATGCCAATGGTATTGGTGAAGTTGATCCCGATACAACCAGCATCCGCAGCTTGCCAGCCATAGGTACCGCCACGCATCCAATGGTTGGTGTTTTTTAAAGCCACGCAACCCATTCCGTTTTGTTTAGCCAATTCAATCGCCCTTTGCATACAGAATTGAGCATTTAACACTCCGAGACCCAATTGTCCGTCCCATTGTTCGATCACCCCCATACTTTTCACCAGTTTTGGTGATGCATGAATATCTATGTATCCTTTTTTAATATCACCTATAAATACAGGGAAACGGTTTAAGCCATGCGAATAAACGCCGTCGCAACTATTTTGAGTGAAAATTTGCGCACAAGCATCGGCTCTTTCAGGCGAAAAGCCTAAGTTCAATAAAACTCTTTCGAATTCATGGTGAAGCTCTAGAAAAGATTTTCTCATGAACAGGAACTTTGTTAGTTATAAGTAACCCAAAATCTTCATTACCTGCTTACTATTCTGCTCTTCCCCAAAAACCTCGTAGTTGAAAGTCTCATCACGGTTTCTGCGAATGATGACATGTTTTGGAGATGGAAGCAAGCAATGATGGATTCCGCCATAACCACTTAACACCTCTTGATAAGCGCCTGTATGGAAGAAACCCAAAAATTGTACTTTACGTGTTTTAGGCATAAAAACGTTGCCCACATGTGCTTCTTGATTGTAATAATCTTGTCCATCGCAAGTAATGCCGCCTAAGTTTACCCTTTCGTATTCGCTATCCCAATTGTTAATGGGTAACAACACATAGCGCTGGTTCATGGCCCAAATATCCGGTAAATTGGTGATGAAAGAACCATCTAACATTAACCATTTTTCGCGGTCGTTCTGTTGTTTACGCCCTAAAACTTTATATAAAATTCCTGATGCTTCGGCAACGGTATATTTACCAAATTCGGTAATGATATCTGGCTCCATCACCTCATGCTCTGCACAAATTTCTTTGATACGCTTGATGATTTCGTTGATCATGTATTCATAATCGAAATCAAATACCAAAGAATCTTTAAAAGGCATTCCGCCACCGATGTCTAAAGTGTCTAAATCAGGGTTGATTTTTTTGAATTTGCAATATAGCGTCACATATTTTTCTAATTCGTTCCAGTAATATGGCGTATCTGTAATTCCAGAATTAATGAAGAAATGAAGTAATTTAACTTTGAAATTCGAATTCCCAATGATTTTATTGTTGTAAAAATCAATCACATCTTCTTGTCTAACGCCTAATCTGGAGGTATAGAATTGCGAATCTGGTTGTTCTTCAGCAGCTATTCTAATTCCTAAATTACAAGGCGTATCGATGTCAATCTCATCGTCGTAAAGGTTAAACTCTTCTTTATTGTCTAAAACAGGAATGATATTGGTAAAACCATCATGCAACATATCGATGATGTATTGCTTGTATTGAAAAGTTTTAAAACCATTGCAAATGACAGTTACATCTTTGGTAAGTGAGCCTTTTTTCTCTAATGCATCAATCATGGGCATATCAAAAGCCGACGATGTTTCTAGGTGAATATCATTTTTTAAAGCTTCCTCCACAATGTGACGGAAATGCGAGCTTTTGGTACAATAGCAATATTTATAGGTGCCTCGATAATTATTTTTAAGAATAGCGGTTTGAAAAAGGATTTTCGCCTGTTGAATTTTCTTGCTAATGATGGGTAAATAGGTGAATCTTAAGGGTGTACCATAAGTTTCAATCATTTCCATCAGATTCAAATCATGGAAATATAATTCATCGTCAATAATATCAAAACCTTCCTGCGGGAAGCCAACACTAAGGTCAAGAAATTCTTCGTAGCTCTGCATTCTTAAATAATTTTCGCAAAAATGTAATTAAATTATGATAATATAAAAGGGTTAATAACTTTTTACGAATATCTGTTTTATTAACTTGTAATCCTTTAATTTATCACGCTGAATTTATTTCAGAATTTATTCGTTCAAAAAATTAGAGACGTGGTAAATGAATCTCGGCCATCATACATCGGGCACTTCCTCCGCCATTATCTTCAATAGTGGTTAATGAAGAAGATAAAATCTCTGCGTATTTTGCAATTTTATCTAATTGTTGCTGATTTAGCGCTTGATGTGCTCTGGCACTCATGATCAAAAAGCTTTTATCTTCTTTGTTTTTCACTTGCAGCATATTTCCTGCAAATTGATTCATCTGATCTAATGAAATTTCTATCATTTCTTTTCGAGAATCTTTAATCGCTTTTACAACTTTCGCCTTTTCTTTATGATCAGGAATGGAATCTAAACAGATCACTACAAAAGCATCGCCAACACACATCATCACATTGGTATGGTAAATGGCCATTCCATTTTGGTCAACTGCGTGAAAAGTGATGGCTTCAAAGCCGCTTTCTTTGGTAAAAATATCTAACACTTTTTCTTGCGTACGGATAGACAAACAAGCATAAGCCAGTTTATTTTCTCGGTCTAAAACCAAAGATCCTGTTCCTTCAAGATATTCACCATTTTCTTCTGTAAAGGAAAGATCATTAATTTCTGTGATGTTGAAATTTTCGCTTAAATGATCAATTAAATCTTCTCTGCGTTCTAAACGACGATTTTCTGCCTGCATAGGATAGAGGTAAATACTGCCATCTTCATGAAAAGAAATCCAATTGTTTGGAAAGATAGAATCTGGTGTATGGGGATTTGGCGTGTCTTCAATCACGGTAACATCAATTCCAACACCACGAAGTTTGGCTACAAAATTATCAAACTCTTCCAAAGCTTTTTCCTGAACTTTTTCTTGCGATGCAGATTTATTTTGGAAGGCATTACTATCGGCTGTTTGGATATTTAATCCAAAAGCAACTGGACGAATCATTAATAAGTGGGATGTGGTTTGCATTTTTTTTAGCTTATGGTAATTGGCTTATTGTTCATGGATCATGGTAATTTGTTTATGGATCTTAGTCTATGAGCTATTTCTCATTTGCGATTGGCCATGAACCATTAGCCATCACCTATGAACCATCTTAAATCTCGTCTCTTAATATCGGCATACTCATGCAATGAAAACCACCTCTTGCTCTTGAAAGCTCTGCTGAAGGCATGGTGATGAAAGTATTCTCTAAAGTTTCGGGACTTAATTCTCCACTTTCAAATTTCTGCAATAAATCAGTGACATGAATGACGTCGAATCCTTTTGCTTTAAATGCTTTTATGGTGTGGTCGTTTCTATCGTAACCCAAAACCACCCCTTCTTTTAATGCTAAAAGGTTACAAGAATCTGTCCATTGTTCGCGGGAATCGTAAGGGAATTCTTGATTTCCAGAGTAAATAAACTGAACTATCTCTTTCGATTTTAAATCAGTAATGCTGATATCTTCCAATAAAGCCTCTACCGATTCGAACTTTCTAGGTTGGTGAATTTGACCTTTGATGAATTGCGTCACTTCTGTTTTATCTACAGGTTCATCTTCTACCAAATGATCAATAGGTTCAGAGCCATCCCCACGTTTATCTATTTTACCTATCGAATGAAGGATTACCCACATGTTTCTTTTCACTTGAGTAAAAACAGTATCCACATGCATAAAATCTCGCTTATGTGGAATTTTTACTACTGACACTTTTTGTACCACATCTTTTTCAAAAAGAATTTTTATGGTATCACTGATGGCACTTGCCGATGTTCTTTCGCTAAAGCCAATCAATAAATGATTTTTGCTCACTACCATTACATCACCACCTTCTAAAGTACTTTTTTGTTCGTTCTCTTCTCCAGGGCGAAGAAAATGTTGTAATGAGTCAGGGATTTCAATCACCTTATCTCTATAATTCGCAAATAATGGGTGATTAAAGAAAATATATCGAGCCAATAAAGTTTCACGAGAACGGGCTTTCTTGGCGGGTTTATTTAAAAGTATGTGGTTATTGATGGTAATTCCAATATCACGGGTGAAGATGAAGTTTGGAATAGGGGCGAAGATCATCCTTTCAGAATCTATTGATCCTGAGATGATGATTTTAGCTAAATCAGTTGGAGAAGTTGCAATTAATTCGCTTTGTAACTTATAAGTACAGCCTTCAATGGCACAAACAGAAGAAACCAGTTTGTTTTTTATTTCTTCATCTGTTAAAATATCGGCTAAGAGCTTCTGTAGCTCCACCACTTTGGTAGAATTATGAAATTGAGGATGATGAGGTTTGTAGAAGCTTCTAGATTCATCTGTATCTAAATCCTTTAATTTGCCTTTGATTTTTTGGGGATCTAAAAAGTATAAAAGTAGTTTTAAATAGTAATCGTACTCGTCTTTACGGATGGTTTCTAGGTGAACAATGTCTTCAAAAAGCCAATCCTGAGCCTTAGAAGGCACCACTTTTCCAAGTCCGCTATCAGGACTGTGGACCAACAGACATCGTAAAGTTCCTATTTCTGAACCTACATTAACTTTAAAATCTTTCGTATTTGTTAGCATAAAAGGATAATTGATTTACAAAGCTATCAGAATTTAATTCAATTTTAAATTCTAGAGATGAAGGCAATATTAATTATTTTTGCCGTATGAATTTTTTAAATCAGGC
Organism: Bacteroidota bacterium; assembly: GCA_018828585.1. GTDB lineage: Bacteria > Bacteroidota > Bacteroidia > Sphingobacteriales > Sphingobacteriaceae > Pseudopedobacter. The sequence continues at coordinate 33,218 of JAHJVW010000027.1, read as the reverse complement.
CATTTCGAAGGCTTTCCAAACTATTTTTGAAGCGCAAGTCGCTGAAGAACAGATTAATCTGGAGCAAACAAAAAAAGAATTTAAGGGTCATTTGACTTTCGTCGTTTTTCCTTTTGTAAGATATACCAAAAAATCTCCTGAAGAAACTGCCCGTTTAATAGGAGAGTATCTAAAAATTCAGTTGGAAGAGGTGGCCGATTTCAATGTAATTAAAGGTTTTTTAAATATTGTTTTAAGTGATGCTTACTGGTTAGGAATATTTCAAAACCCTATTTCCATGTCCAATTTTGGACAACTGCCTGCAAATGGAGAAAAGGTAATGGTAGAATATTCTTCTCCAAATACCAATAAGCCGCTGCATTTAGGGCATATCCGTAATAACTTATTAGGTTATTCAGTTGCGGAAATCTTAAAAGCCGCGGGTTATGAAGTCATCAAAGCTAATTTGGTAAACGATCGAGGAATCCACATTTGCAAATCGATGCTGGCTTGGCAAAGGTATGGTAAAGGAGAAACGCCTGAATCTACTGGTTTAAAAGGTGACCATTTGGTGGGGAAATACTATGTGATTTTTGATCAACACTATAAAAAAGAGATAGAAGCTTTAAAAACGGAAGGTAAAACCGAAGAAGAAGCTAAGAAACAAGCGCCGCTGATTTTGGAAGCACAAGCCATGCTACAAAAATGGGAGGCAGGTGACGAAGCAGTGATTACGCTTTGGAAAAAGATGAATGGTTGGGTGTATGCGGGTTTTCAGAAAACTTATACTTCTTTAGGGGTAGATTTTGATCAATATTATTATGAGTCTAATACCTATTTATTAGGGAAAGATATTGTCGAGGAAGGTTTGTCTAAAGGTGTTTTCTTTAAAAAGGAGGATGGTTCTGTTTGGATAGATTTAACAGCCGATGGCTTAGATGAAAAATTGGTTCGCAGAGCGGATGGTACTTCTGTTTATATCACCCAAGATTTAGGAACTGCACAATTGAAGTATGATGATTTTAAAATGCAGCAGTCTATTTATGTGGTAGGGAACGAGCAGGATTATCACTTCAAAGTATTATTCCTGATTTTAGATAAGTTGGGAAAAAGCTGGGCAAAGGGCTTATATCATCTGTCTTACGGAATGGTGGATCTACCATCGGGAAAAATGAAATCTAGAGAAGGAACTGTGGTAGACGCGGACGATTTAATAGAAGAGATGAAGCAAACGGCCAAAGCTAAGACAGAGGAGTTGGGTAAAGTGGATCATTTTGAAGAATCAGAAAAAGAGAACCTTTACAGAATGATTGGTTTAGGTGCTTTAAAATATTTCCTTTTAAAGGTAGAACCTAGAAAGCGTTTATTATTCGACCCAAAAGAGTCCATCGATTTCCAAGGGAACACAGGACCTTTTATACAATACACCCATGCTCGTATTAAATCCATTTTAAGCAAAGCTGAAAAGGATTTAGGAAAAATTGTAATTAAAAAGTCAGAATCACTGACAGAAACAGAATTAGAGTTGATTCAGCTATTAAGTAAATACCCTGATTTAATCAAATTAGCTGCAGACGATCATAATCCTGCAGCAATTGCAAACTTTGCTTACGATTTAGCTAAAGTGTACAACAAATTCTATCAAACAGAAAGTATTTTGAAGGTAGAAGAAGAGGATCTAAAAGTATTCAGATTAAAGCTTTCCCATCATACTGCATTAACGCTCAACAAAGCCATGTCTTTATTAGGTATTGAAATGCCAGAGAGGATGTAGTTTAGAGAGGTCTTATAGTTCATGGCTGATGGTTCATAGACTAACCTATGAACTATCAACCATGAACTATCAACCATCAGCCATGAACTATCAACCATCATCCATGAGCTATTAACCATCATCCATGAACTATTAACCATCATCCATGAACTATCAAACCATTAACCATGAACTATCAAACCATCAGCCATGAGCTAATTAAATTTATCAACTGCAATTAAATCTTTGAATTTTAGATATAACATCAATATCTTCAAATGAAGTTTCTTTTAAATAGTTCTATAATTAGAGCTGTACTCTTCAATCTTTCTTTTAAATTTAACGTAATAACTCTCACCTCGCTCGACTATTCTCATCCTCTTAAATTGAGCTATTTCTTTATCAATTTGACGATCTAAATTTTTTAGGTACTGTCACGATTGTGTTACTTCGTGTATTTTAAGAGTGCTAAAAAAGCACCTTTATAAATCTTAAAAATATCAAAAAATCCCCTTCCTTATTATCTGTTGTGGTTTATTCGATGACAATAATATGACTGAAATTTTTATTTCAAATCATTTATAATTTTTAAATATTATTTAACCGTGAATTTAATATGAAATTTTACTTTTTTTTTAAGACTTTGGTAATTAATTATCGATTAAACTTTAGGTAGTCTATGATAAATTTATAAAGCTTAATCAAAAAAATTCAATTAAATTTTTAACCAAAACAAAAACACATGAAACAAAAATTACTAAGCATTTTATTGCTTTGTGTAATGCTGGTTAGTACTGCATTGGCGCAAGACAAAAGAATTAATGGAAAGGTGACCGCCAAAGATGATGGTTCACCATTACCAGGAGTTTCAGTTAAAGTAACTGGAACAAAATTAGGAACACAAACAGACGCTAATGGAAACTATTCTATTATCGTTCCAGAAAGTTCTAAAAGTTTAGAGATTTCGTTTATTGGTTTCATTTCTCAAACCATCGCCATTGGAGGAAAGACAGCCATTAACGCTGCATTAGTAACTGACGCTAAGCAATTATCAGAAGTTGTTGTGGTCGCTTATGGTACACAAAAAAAGGAAGCTATTACGGGTTCCGTAGCGACTTTAAACGCTGATGCCATTGAAAACAGAGTGGTAACAAATATTTCTAATGTTTTACAAGGGGTTGCGCCCGGTATCCAAGTCAATGGAGGAAACGGTCAACCAGGATCTAGTTCTGCTGTAAGAATTAGAGGTTTTGGCTCCATCTCTGCATCAAATTCACCCCTTTATGTGTTAGATGGTTCAGTTTATGATGGTGATTTGGGAGATATTAATCCTAATGATATTGAAAGTGTATCCTTATTGAAAGATGCATCATCATCAGCATTGTATGGTGCTAGAGGTGCAAATGGAGTGATCATCATTACCACCAAGAGAGGTAAATTAGGAGAACCACAATTTAATGTTGATTTGAATCAAGGTTTTTCTGAAAGAGGTGTTCCTGAATATGACAGAGTGAGCACATTGGATTATTATCCAGCTATATGGCAAGCCTATAGAAATAGTTTGGTTTATCCTTCTTCGGGTACAGGCTTAAGTCCAGCTGCTGCAGCAACTCAGGCTTCTAACACCGTTCAATCACAATTAATTTATAATCCTTTCAATGTTGCTAACAATCAAATAGTAGGAACTGATGGCAAGCTAAATCCTAGTGCCTCTTTATTATACAATGATTTCGATTGGTATGCACCCATTCAAAGGGTAGGAAAAAGAACAAATTTAAACACGAGTATTAGTGGTAATAATGGAAAATCTGATTTTTATATTTCTTTGGGTTATTTAGATGATAAAGGATACATTGAGAAATCAGATTTCCGAAGATTTAATGCAAGGATAAATGTAAATTCACAAGTGAAGAGCTGGTTAAAAACTGGTTTAAATTTATCTGGAAGCTTAAGTAACGGAAATTTAGCCTTAGATGCCGCAACTGGTAATGCAAATAGTTTCATTAATATATTTCAATTTGCTAGAAATATAGGTCCAATTTATCCGGTTAGAGCTTATGATGCAACAGGACAACCCGTGATCAATGCTGCAACAGGACAACAATATTATGATTACGGAGAACATCCTGGAGCTGTTAATAGACCTTCTGGAGCAAGTGGAGGCAGAAACGTTGTTTATGAAACCTTATTAAATGATGTCCTCAATAAGAGAGTCGCTTTAAATGCGAGAACTTTTGCTGAAATCAAATTTCTGAAAGATTTTACTTTTAAACCTAGTGTAAATATCGATCTGCGTAATTCTGATGATGAAACATTTAGAAATCCGATAGTTGGTGATGGTGCTGGATTTCATGGCTTGGCATCTAGAAACAGTTCATTAACCAGATCTTATACCTTTAATCAGTTGTTATCTTATAGCAAAATTATTAACAAACATAGTTTTAGTGCTTTAGCAGCGCATGAGAATTATGACCTACAATTCACAAGCAACAATAGCTCTAAAGTAAACCAAATATTATCAGGTAATACACAGCTTGCAAACTTTGTGACTCCCTATGGCGCAGGTGGATCTCAAGATAATTACAGAGTAGAATCTTATTTAAGTAGGTTGACTTATAATTATGATGAGAAATACTTTTTAGAAGGATCTGTAAGAAGAGATGGCTCTTCTAGGTTCTCTAAAGCGGCAAGATTTGGTACTTTTTTCTCGGTTGGCGCTTCATGGTCACTGTCTAAAGAGAAATTTTTAGAGAAAATGAGTTGGATTGATGACCTGAGATTAAAGGCTTCTTATGGTGAGGTAGGTAACGATAATTTAGGAGGTTATTATAATTATCAGGCATTTTATGATTTAGGATACAATAATGGTAATCAACCAGGTATCTTATTGGCTACTGCCGCATCTCCAAATCTAAAATGGGAAACTATAAATACCCTGAACGTAGGTGTATCTTTTTCTTTATTTAAGAACAGATTATTTGGAGAGCTGGAAGTATTTAACAGGGGATCTAAAGATTTACTATTCTCTGTTCCACAACCTTTATCAGATCCAGTTACTTCGTTTAGAAAGAATATTGGTACCATGACCAATAAGGGTATCGAATTACAATTAGGAGGTGATGTTTTGAGTATGAAGAATTTCAAATGGAACTTATTAACCAATACTTCATCGTTCAAAAACGAGATTACTAAGTTGCCTGAAGAAACACCAACTATTCTTAGCGGCACCAAAAGATATGAAGCAGGGCAAGATATTTATCAGTTCTACCTTCGTCAATATTATGGTGTAGACCCTGCTGATGGTGCTGCATTATTTATTCCAGCTGATGGTGTAACCTCTTCTTTAAGAACAGTGAATGGTCAACAAGTAACTACTGATATTAATAATGCAAAGTTCGCTTACAGCGGAACTGCAATTCCTGATGTATTTGGTTCATTCACCAATACGTTTAGTTACAAAAGCCTTCAGTTATCATTCTTAGTAAATTATCAAATTGGTGGTAAGTTCTATGATTCTGTTTATCAAAGATTATTGGGGGTTTCTTATGGAGGATCATTACATAAAGATGCTTTAAATTCTTGGACAGAGGCCAATACAACTTCTACCATTCCAAGATTAGATATCAGAAGAACCAGTGTCTTTAACGGAGAATCAAATAGATTTCTGATTGATGCTTCTTACATTAGTTTAACGAATGTTAACTTAGCTTACAGACTCCCTAAGAAATTAATAAGCAAATTAGATTTAAGTGGAGTTAGGATATTTATGGCAGGTGAAAACCTAGGTTTAGCATCAAAAAGAAGAGGTTTAAATCCTGTGGAGTCTTTCAATGGATTGAATAATAACACTTACTTACCAAGCCGTACCATTACTTTTGGTTTAGGGGTTAATTTATAATTTAAAATACGATGAAAAAGAAAATATTATTTTTATCACTGGGAATATTTTTCCTGAGTGTAAGTTCTTGTAAAAAGGACTATTTAGAAACTGCGCCAACAGATGCAGTAGATAATTCAGCAGTATTTACCACCACAGCCAATGCAGATGTAGCCTTGAATGGTATCTACAGATACATGTTCCAAAGAAATGAAGGTGTTCAAAATAGACCAGGTGTGGGTGGTATATTATTAAACATGGAATTTTTAGGAGAAGATTTACATATTTCTTCATCTAACTGGTATTCATCAGAAGGTTCATGGTTAAGACATCGATCTGTTACTAATTCTATGTTGACTTATTCTTATCGTATATTTTACAGAATGATTGGTAATGCAAACTTTATCATCGATAACATAGATGCAGCTTCAGGTCCTGATGCGGATAAGAAGAGAATCAAGGCAGAGGCTTTAACTTTAAGAGCCTACAGTCATTATTTTTTAGTTCAAATGTTTGGTAAAAGATATGATGCAGCCTCAAAGCCAAATACGCAATTAGGTGTTCCTATCTTAATAAAATCTACAGATACCAACAAACCACGAGCAACTGTAGAAGAGGTTTACACTCAAATTGTGAAAGATTTGGATGATGCAATTGCCTTAAACGTTACTACAAGAGCCAATCAAAGTCATGTAAACCTTTCTGTAACCAAAGGTTTAAGAGCCAGAGTTGCGTTAACCATGCAAGATTATCCCAATGCAATTAAATACTCAAAAGAGGTGATTGATAGCAATCTATTTCCTTTGATGTCTGCAACAGCCTATCAATCGGGGTTTAATGATGCAACTATTCTTTCTGAATACATGTTTGCCTCTATGCCAATCCCTGATCAGGCAGATCAATTCGGATCTTTCTTTTCACAAATTGCTTATGATGCAAATACCTCTTTCATGAGAGGTAATCCTAAGAGAATAAATTCATTATTGTATGATTTTATTCCAGCCACTGATGTGAGGAAAAAAATGTGGGAACCAAATCCTACCGCTACAAATTTCCCATTACCTACTACTAGTTTTAGAAGACAGCCTTACATGAGTCGTAAATTTGCCATTAAGGTTAAAGGCGCTCCAACATTGGGAGATGTGCCTTTAATGAGATCGGCCGAAATGTATTTAATTTTAGCGGAAGCTTATGCAAAAACTCCAGGTCAAGAAGCAAATGCTAAAACAACGTTATTAGCCTTAAATTCAAAAAGAGACCCTAATGCGTTAGTTTCTACCAAAACAGGAGCAGCTTTAATCGACGAGATTTTGAATTACAGAAGAGTGGAGCTTTGGGGTGAAGGATTTAGATTCTTAGATTTAAAAAGATTAAATCAAAATTTGGATAGAAGAGGAATACCTAATATTGGTGCTGCTGAAATTGCTGCATTATCAGGTACCGACTTTGTACCAGCAGGCGATCCTATTTGGCAATTCTTGATTCCTCAAGATGAGATTGACGCCAATTCAGGTATTAGTGCTAGTCAGCAAAATCCATAGGGATTAATTATTTTAAGTAAAAAACCTCTTCAGAATTTCCTGAAGAGGCTTTTTTATGCTTTCAAATAAAAAGATTAACAATCTTTCGAAATTAATTTTTTGGCGAATGTTTACAAGCGATTTCAACAATCATAAATTGGAAGCGTAATGAATTGTTAGGAATTGAGATGCCTGAGAGGATGTTGATTTTAAATGGTTCATGGAACATGGATGATGGTTCATAGTCAATAGTCCATGGTCTATAAACTATAAGCTAAGAACTATTCGCTATCAACTATCATCCATGAACTATCAACTGTTTCCTATTTAAATTTATCTGCGACTATCAATTCTTTGGTGCCATGTCCGTAAACATAAAATCCTTCACCAGATTTTACGCCTTTCTTTCCTGCAGTCACCATATTTACTAAAAGAGGGCATGGGGCATATTTAGGGTTTCCAAATCCATCATACAAGACATTCATAATAGAAAGACAAACATCTAAGCCGATAAAATCAGCCAACTGAAGTGGTCCCATTGGATGAGCCATCCCTAATTTCATCACCGTATCAATTTCATTTACCCCAGCAACACCTTCATATAAGGAGTAAATCGCTTCATTAATCATGGGCATTAAAATGCGGTTAGCTACAAAGCCGGGATAGTCGTTGACTTCTACAGGAGATTTTCCTAATGTTTTGGAAAGCTCCATAATGGTGTTGGTCACCTCATCTGAAGTTGCATAACCACGAATCACTTCTACCAACTTCATCACTGGTACAGGATTCATGAAATGCATTCCTATAACCTTGTCTGGTTTATGGGTTACAGCAGCTATTTTAGTAATAGATATGGAGGAGGTATTGGTAGCTAGAATCGCATCTGGTTTTGTAAACTCGCTTAAATCTTTAAAGATTTTAAGTTTGATATCAATATTTTCAGATGCCGCTTCAATCACAAGATCTGCATTTTTTACACCAGCCTTTAAATCAATGGTACAATTTATCTTTGCTAATATTTCATCCCGCTCATTAGCTGTTACAACACCTTTTGTAATCTGTCTGTCAATATTTTTAGAAATTGTTAGAATTCCTTTATCTAAATTTTCTTGGTTGATATCAATTAGAGAAACCAAAAACCCGCTTTGAGAAAATGAATGGGCAATTCCATTTCCCATGGTTCCTGATCCTATGATTGCAACATTTTTAATACTTTGATACATTTTATGCTAATTTGAGGTGAAATTTTATGTAATTATTTTTATTTTGAATAGATTGCACTTTGAAATAAGTAATTCTTTAATATTAATTTAACAAAGGTATAAAGTTTTACAACTCAATACCACACACAAATTTTAACTAAAACAAAAAAACGCATGAAACAAAAATTACTAAGCATTTTATTGCTTTGTGTAATGTTGGCGAGTACCGCATTGGCGCAAGACAAGAGAATTACTGGTAGGGTGACCTCTAGAGAAGATGGCTTACCATTACCAGGGGTTTCAGTTAAAGTAACTGGAACAAAAACAGGAACTCAAACAGATGCAAGTGGAAATTTCTCCATAAGTGTACCGGTAGGTTCTAAAAGCATTGAAGTTTCCTACATTGGTTTTTTATCACAAATAATCTCTATTGGAAACAAAACTGTGATCAATGTATCACTTGAGAATGATGCTAAACAACTTTCTGAAGTTGTAGTAGTAGGTTATGGCGAGCAATCCAAAGCTTTAATTACAGGTAGCCAAGTATCTATTGGCGCTCAAGAAATTAAAGATGCTCCTTTACTATCTACTGAACAAGCTTTACAAGGTCGGGCTGCTGGTGTTCAGGTAACTCAAGCTTCAGGTACTCCAGGCGGAGGTATATCTGTAAGAATTAGAGGTCTATCCTCATTAAGTGGAAGTAATCAGCCTTTATATGTAGTTGATGGTATTCCAATAAATACAGGTTCATATACTCAACTAGGAGCGGGTGGTCAGTTAACAAATTCTTTGTCTGACATCAATCCAAACGATATTGAATCTTTAGAAGTGTTAAAAGATGCTGCTGCTGCTGCTATCTACGGTTCAAGAGCTGCAAATGGAGTTGTTTTAATTACCACCAAAAGAGGTAAGAATGAAACTACACAAATTAATTTCAATTCGTACTATGGTACACAAAGCCCTAGAAAAAAAATCCCAACACTTACAGGACCAGAATACATCACTTTCCTTAATGAGGAATTAAAAAACAGATTTGGTTTAGATGCTTCTGCTTTTGGTTTAGATCCAAATCCAGCAAATGCGAAAACCACAGTTTGGCAAGATGAAATTTTTCAAACCGCACCTCAACAAAACTATGACTTATCTTTAAGAGGTGGGTCTGATAAAACTAAATTCTATGTTTCTGGTAATTATTTTAACCAAGACGGTATTGTTATAGGGTCTAATTACAAAAGATACAGCGGAAAAGTAAATTTAGATAATCAAGTAAGTGATAAATTTAAAGTAGGTGTTTCTTCTTATTTTTCTAGCTCAAAATCAGATAGAACAAATAATGATAATAACATTTATGGTGTAGTAAGTGCAGCTATATTATTGGCGCCTACTATCCCTGTTCGTAATGCTGATGGAACGTATGGTAAAGATCCTTTATCATCTATAGATAATCCAGTAGCATCAGCTTTAGAGCCTACTTTTTATGCCACTAACACCCGTTTATTGGCTAATACATTTGGAGAATATACCATCATCCCAAGCTTAAAATTCAAAACAACTTTTGGTATTGACTACTTAACCTCTAAGGATAGAAGATTCTATCCAACAACTACTAACGTAGGTGCAGGAGCAAATGGATCTGATGCAGAGGGTCAAAATCAAGAAATTAATTTCATCAACGAAAACATCTTAACTTTTAACAAAACTTTTGGTGATCATTCCTTAACAGTTTTAGGAGGTATAACTTTTCAAAAATCTAATTTTGAGTCACTATTTGGATCTGCAACTGGTTTTCCTGGTAATGATATTAAAAGACTTTCTGCAGGTGCTGTTAAAACAGATGCTTCTTCTAGTGGTACTTCATACGGTTTAGTTTCTTACCTATCTCGTTTAAATTATTCTTACAAGAACAAATATATTGTAAGTGGTTCAGTTCGTATTGATGGATCGTCACGTTTTGGAGCCAATAAGCGTTATGGTACATTCCCAGCAGGATCGGTAGCATGGAGAGTAACTGAAGAAAATTTCATGAAAAATCTAAAGTCGGTTTCCAACTTAAAGTTAAGAGCTAGTTATGGTATTACAGGAAATCAAGAAATCGGTAATTTCACATCCCTAGCTTTAGTCGCAGGAGGAGCCAATTATTTGCAATCTCCGGGCTTATCACCAAATCAATTAGGTAACCCTGATTTAACTTGGGAAAATGCAACTACCCTAGATTTTGGACTTGATCTAGGACTTTTTAAAGACAGATTGAATTTTACTGCTGATTACTATGATAAAAAGACCGATAAATTATTACAAAATAGACCTTTAGTAGGTAGTTCTGGCTTTTTATCTATCTCTAAAAACCTAGGTAGTATGGATAATAAAGGTTTAGAATTAGCTTTAAACGGTGATATTGTTCGTAACAAGAATTTAACTTGGAACTTAGGGGCCAACATTTCAATAGTTAAAAACAAAATTACTAAACTTGAAGGCGCTCCGTTTGGTGCTGGATTTGCTTCTTGGGTGCAAGAAGGAGAATCAGTAGGTTCTTTTAGAGGTTATAGAGTAGTTGGTATTTTCCAATCAGATGCCGAAGTAGCTGCCGCTCCAAAACAAAGTAATGCCACTAGGGCTGGAGATATTCAATTTGCTGATTTAAATGGCGATGGTGTCATTACCTCTGCCGATCAGGAAATTATAGGTCAAGGCTTACCTAAGTATTATGGAGGTATCACTACCACTTTAAATTACAAAGGTTTTGATTTTAGTGCTTTTGCTCAATACATTGGTGGTAATAGCATCTATAACAATACAAGAGCTTTTGCTGAAGGTATGAATAGTATTTTTGGACAGTATGCTACCATTTTAAATAGATGGACACCTACAAATACTAATACCAATTTACCAAGAGCTGTCTTTGGAGATCCAAATACAAACAGAAGAACTTCAACCAGATTTTTGGAAGATGGTTCTTACTTAAGAATGAAGAATATCAGCTTAGGATATTCGTTCAATAAGGCTTTGGTGAGTAAATTAAAAGTGAGGTCATTAAGACTTTACGTAGCTTCTCAAAACTTATTTACGATCACTAAATATTCTGGATTTGATCCTGAGGTGAGTACTTTTTCTGATACTAACTTAGCTCCAGGAACTGATTTCTTAACTTTTCCACAAGGAAAAACCTACACATTTGGTATTAATCTAGGATTCTAAATTTAAAAACATGAAAATTAAAAATATAATTAAAACATTGGTTCTATCCGGGGTAATACTCGTATCGTCTTGTAAAGATGATTATCTGAACCAAAAGCCTCAAGCAGCTTTAGATGCAACCACGGCATATACTGATGCAGCAAGTGTTAAATCGGGTTTATTAGGTATTTATGGACAGACTGCATCATCTACTTCTGTAACAGGGGGTGGTTTCCAAAATGGTAATTATTATGGTTTAAGATACTGGGCATTAACAGATTTGTATGCTGGCTCAATTACGCATACCGGTACTTTCCCTTCTTTCTCTTCTATTGCTAATGGTTTGATATTAGCAGATAACGCCGAAGTAGTCAATATGTGGAATTCCATGTACGCAACTATAAACAGAGCAAATACATTGATTGCTGCGATACCAAATATTAAAGATGGGGCCTTAAATAAGGATGCTTCTTTAGCAGAGGCAAAAGTAATTAGAGCATTGGTTTATTTTGATTTACTAAGGCTATGGGGCGGTTCTAATTCAGGTTATAATAAATCGGGAGGTGTAGGTGTGCCTATCATTTTACAGCCTACTTTGGTTGAAGCTGATGCGACTCCTGTTGCTAGATCAACAGAAGCTCAAGTCTATACTCAAATTAATAAGGATTTAGATGATGCGATAGCAGCAGCTTCTTATTCGAACAAGCTTACTGGTAGATTTGGAAAAGATGCTGCAAAAGCCGTTAAAGCTAGGGTAGCATTATACATGGGTGATTATGCAATGGCAGAGACTATGGCTTCCGCAGTCATTAGTTCAACTTCTTACGCCTTACAACCAGGAGCAACGTATTCAAATATTTGGTTAACTCAAAATACTGCAGAATCTGTTTTCGAATTACAGTTTGATGCGCAGAACTCTAATGGAATTGCTTTCTTTTATTATCCTACCAATCGCGGTGGAAGAAACGAAATCAATGCGTCAGCAGCTTTAAACAATGCGCATGAAACTGGAGACGTTAGAAAGCCAGTTAATTATGCAGCATCTCCAGCAAAAACTACTTTAAAATATACAAGGATTTCAACAGGTGCTGATGATGTTACCATGATTAGAATAGCCGAAATGTACTTGATAAGAGCGGAAGCTAGGATAAAAAAGAGCACCCCTGATATTGCTGGGGCTTTAAGTGATGTAAATAAGATTAGAAATAGAGCTGGCTTAGCTGATTATGTTGCTCTTTTACCTTCTGATATTTTAACTCAAATCATTAAAGAAGATAGATTAGAGTTTGCTCACGAAGGGCATTATTGGTTTGACTTAAGAAGGAATGGATTAGCTTCTTCTATAGTTTCTGAACCATTCAGAGCTTTATGGCCAATACCTCAAAGAGAAGTTTTAAATAGTGGAGGTGTAATTACACAAAATACTGGATATTAATTCTTCAATTTCAATACTTTTTAAAACCTCCTCAGAAAATTTTCTGAGGAGGTTTTTTTGCCAACTATTTCTTTCTCGATTACTCTATTTTTTTGTTACTTATTAGTTGAGTTTGATTTTTTAATTATTGTAATGATTAAGTTACTTAAAGGATCTTCAAAATATTAATTACCATTAAAACATACTATAAGCTGTAATTACGGCAACTATTTTACTTGAAAGATGAATCTTTACATGATGAAACATCTGAAATATGGTGTTTATTACATCCTCTAATTGTGAAGAAATTATGAATTTTAATTTTTTATCAAGAAATTAGGTTTTAAATTATGGTTGAACTTATAAGTCTACAAGGAAAAGTTTTACAATCTAGTATCACACACAACAATTAACCAAAACAAAAACACACATGAAACAAAAACTACTAAGTATTTTCTTGGTTTGTCTGATGCTTGCCAGCGTTGCTATTGCACAAGACAAAAGAATTACTGGTAAGGTCACCGCCAAAGAAGACGGCCTACCATTACCGGGCGTTTCAGTCAAAGTTACTGGAACAAAATTAGGTACACAAACAGATGCAAATGGGAATTTTGCTATTAATGTTCCTACAGATGCTAAAAATTTAGAGGTATCCTATGTAGGATTTAACCCACAGACTATAGCAATAGGCGCCAGATCAGTTGTAAATGTAATTTTAGAGACAGATTCTAAGCAATTATCTGAGGTTGTTGTTACAGCTGTAGGTATTACTAGGGATCAAAAATCTTTAGGTTATGGAGCATCAGTTATAAAATCTGATGAATTAACCACAGCAAGAGATGCTAACGTTTTAAATGCTATTGCTGGTAAAGCAGCTGGTGTTAGAATTAATTCACAATCTGGTACTTTGGGTGGGTCAACTAAGATTGTAATCAGAGGAGTGAATTCATTGAACGGAAGTAATGTATTATTTATCGTGGATGGTACTCCACTTGATAATGGTAATGCCGCTGGAGGAACAATTTCTAATAATGTCGATTATGGTAACAGAATTGGAGATTTAAGTTCGGATGATATAGAATCTATGACCATATTAAAAGGTGCAGCTGCTACTGCTTTATATGGATCTAGAGCAAAAGATGGTGCTGTTATTATTACCACTAAAAAAGGAAAGAAGAATTCTCCCACTTCTATATCAGTGAATAGTTCTGTAAGATTTGATAATGCATTAGTGCTTCCAGATTTTCAAAATCAGTATGCTCAGGGAAATTTTGGTGCTTACAATTTAAAATATACTAATGGTTGGGGACCAAAAATTGCAGATGTTCAAAATCAAAAATTTACTGATTTTAATGGAGATCAAGTAACGCTACAAGCATATCCTAATAATGTTAAGGATTTCTTTAAAACAGGGTCTTCTTATACTAATAATATTGCCTTTTCTGGTGGTGATGAAAAATCTGATTATAGATTTAGTTTTTCTAGTGTAAATGAAAATGGTATCATACCAAAGAGTACTTTGGATAGGTATAATCTTTCCTTAAATGCAGGTAGAAAATTTAACGACAAACTATCATCAAGATTTTCAGGTACTTATAGTCGTATCAAGGCTGATGGAAGACCTGCGCAAAGTTCTAACAACAGTAATGTGCTAAGTGCTACAATTTTTGGCTTACCAAGAGTTGTTGATATTAACAAATTAAAAGCTAACTATCAAGACCCTGTTACAGGTAATCAAACTTTTTTAAGTACTGATAAAACTGGTAATAATCCTTTTTGGATCATCAACTATAACCAAAATAACAATACAGTTGATAGATTTTACGGTACTTATACTTTAGAGTATAAGCCTTATGATTTTCTAACGCTAACAAATAATTTGGGTGGAGATATTTATGACGAGAAAAGAGCGTCATTTACAAGAAAAGGAACTGCTGGATTTGCCAATGGTAAATTTAATAATACAGATATCTTTTATCGCCAAATTAATGATGATTTCTTAGCTACTTTTTCTAAGGACAATATTGTTAAGGATATTAATTTAAAATTGATTCTAGGTGGTAACTATAACGAAAGACAAATTCAATCTTCTGATGTTGCAGCTACTGATTTAACCATAGATCAATTATATACTTATACTAACGCAAGCAGTACAACGCCAAGTATCGGTTTTTCTAAACAAAGGTTGTTGGGTGCTTATGGAAACTTAAGTTTAAGTTATAAGAATTATTTATTCTTAGATGTTACGGGAAGAAATGACTGGTCTTCAACTTTGCCTGTAGATAGTAGATCATACTTTTATCCATCTGTAAGTTCTTCATTTGTTTTTTCTGATTTACTAAGTAAAACAGGGAAGTATAAATGGTTGAGTTTCGGTAAATTAAGAGCAAGTTATGCTCAAGTAGGTAGTGATACAGGTCCTTATGGATTAGATTTTCAATACTTTCCTGTTTCAACAGTGTTCCTACAGTATATTGGCAGTTTAAATGCTTTCCCATTAGGGGCTATAACAACAGCATTCAGAGGACCAGGAACTCTACCAAATGCTAATCTAGTTCCACAGAAACAAAATTCATACGAAGTTGGTACTGAATTGAAATTTTTAAATAATAGAATTGGCTTAGATTTTAACTACTATAATACTGCTACTAAAAATCAGTTGATTTCGATTTCAGTAGCACCTTCAACAGGGTACAGCCTTAAATCGTTAAATGCGGGTACTATATCAAATGAGGGAATTGAGGTTGCTTTAAATTTAGTACCAGTTAAAGTAAAAAACTTTTCTTGGGATATTAACGTAAATTACTCTAAGAACAAACAAAAAGTAACTGAATTAATAGATGGAGTTAAAGAATACTCTTTAGCTAGCGGTTACAGTGGATTACAAATTAAAGCAAAAGTTGGAGAGTCATTTGGATTATATGGTACTAAGTTTCAAAGAGCTCCAGATGGTCAATTCATTATTAACCCCAATAACGGTTTGAGACTAGTAGAGGCAAACAAATTTATAGGAAACCTTTATCCTGATTGGACAATGGGTATTAATAACTCCTTTAGTTATAAAAACTTTAGTTTGAGCGGTCTTGTTGATTTCAGACAAGGTGGTGTATTTTACTCAGGTACAGCTGCAGGTTTAAGGACCTCAGGTTTAGCAGCTGAAACTGGCGGTAATAGAGCTAACTTTGTAGATCCAGGTGTTATTAAAGATAAATCAGGTAATTTTACTCCTAATACTAAAGAAGTTAATTTTCAACAATTTTGGCAGCAGAATTACCAAACATCTAATACTGAGGCAAATATTTTTGATGCTTCGTATGTAAAGTTAAGAGAAATAAGATTTTCTTACACCTTACCATCTTCATTATTTAGTGCTAAAACAGGTATCAGATCTGCTACTATTGGTGTTGAGGGTAGAAACTTGTGGTTGATTAAGAGTAAAGTACCTCATGTTGATCCGGAACTTAACTTTTTTGGAGCAGGAAGTACAGGTGAAGGCGTTGAATTTAATAGCGTACCGTCTACTCGCTCTTTTGGTCTAAATTTAAGGTTATCATTTTAAACAAAACAGTTATGAAATTTAGAAATAAAATAATTTATTCTTTAGCCTTAACTCTGGCTATTGGAGTATCTTCATGTAAGAAGACATTAGATATTAATACGAACCCGTATACAGCTACTAAGGTTGAACCAAAATTACTGTTTGGATATGCTTTAACTGCTTGGGATGCCGCAAAAAATGGTGGAGACGTACAGATTCCAGTAATGTTAATGGATCAAAGTGTAGCTAGTGGTGGAAACTATGGATGGGGCGCAGGAAACGTATATGATATCAGTCCATATTCTACTGGTAACACATGGAATACGTATTATACAAATGGTGGAAATAACCTTAAGTTAGCAATTAAAGCTGCTGAAAGCGCAACTACACCTAATAAGAATGCAGCTGCGCAATGTAAAATTGTATTAGCTCAATTACTTTATGAGACAACAACATTGTTTGGTGATATTCCATTTTCAGAAGCTTATCAACCTGATAAATTTCCGTCCCCTCACTATGATAACCAAAAAGATGTTTTAGAAGGTGTTATAAGTCTTTGTAATGAAGCTATTTCTCAAATTGATGTAACAAGTCCATTAAAAATTACTGACTATGATGTTTTTTATAAAGGAGACATGTCCAAGTGGACAAAATTGGCTAACTCTATTAAATTTAAAACCTTAATGGTAATGGTAGATAAGGATCCTACTAAAGCTGCGGCAATTGGTACTTTATTAGCTAATCCTTCAAGCATGATTTCATCAGCAGCTGATAACGAATTGTTTCCTTACTATACCGCAACAAATCAAGAAAATCCTAAATATAGACTATTCAAACAATATACTAATGGTGAAAACCAGTGGTTCTTTGCAAATAAGAATGTATTCGATTTTATGCAGCCTAAAAATGATCCTAGAATTCCAAAATTCTTCGATAAGGGACCTAAAGCTACCACATACAAAGCAGTGGATACTGAAGAGGAAGCAGATGGTACAGCTTCTTTAATTAGTGCATATTTAAATCGTAAAAATGCTCCATCGGTAATTTTTTCTTATCAAGAAATTTCGTTGCTAGAAGCAGAAGCATACGCAAGAGGTTTAGGAGTACCAAAAAATTTAGTTACCGCTCAGCAATATTTTGCTCAAGGAGTTAAAGCTTCTATGGATTTTTATGAATCTGATGCAACAGCAGTTCAGGCTTACATGAGTACTCAATTGACCAATCTTTCAACGGCTACTGATCCAGTTAAAGAAATTCATATCCAGCAATGGGTAGATTTGATGGATAGACCATTAGAATCTTTTGTTCAATGGAGACGTTCTGGACCAAGCGGAAATGAAGTTCCTGCCTTAACATTGCCTGTAGGAGCACCTGCTGGACCACTAATTAGGAGATATCCATTACCTAATAGTGAAATTACAGCAAATCCAAATATCCCTAATCCACAACCTGTATTCACAGATAAAATGTGGTTTGATTTATAGAATTAGATAGGATTTGAATTGTTTTTTATAAGTCCCTGATTTTTTAATCAGGGACTTATTTTTTTTGTGTTTGGTTTGTAAGCCTCTTCGTATATGAAATAGGTTTAGACACTCATACAACTATTATGTAATCTCATAAACTAGATATTTTATATTTTAAGCTTTTTATGTTTATGAATTTAGAATTCAAAACATGGATCTAAATGGTAAATTAAGTATTTTCAAATTTTAAGATCTAATTTTCTCTTTTGATCAATAAATTGGCAAAAGATAATAGGGTAGTTTTGTTATTTTCTGGAATGTTAATTCCATTAAAAGAAGAAGTAGCTTTATCAGCATAAGCTAGCATGATGCTTTCTGATAATTCTCGTATCCCTAATACATCATAAATAGTCCTTACTGCTTTTACTTTTGCTTCCGCATCAAACTGGGTTAGGTTTAGCCAATGATTCAATGATTTAGCAGTTTCACCTTCTGCTAGTTCTAGTGCTTTAATTAATAAGAAGGTCTTTTTGTTAGAGATGATGTCTCCGCCTACTTGTTTACCAAACTTTTCAGGATCGCCGTAAACATCTAAGATATCATCTTGTAACTGGAAGGCAATGCCTAAATTTTCTCCAAACTCATATAATAATTGTGCGTCTTTTTCTGAAGCATTACCTATTAAAGCACCAATTTTTAAAGCGCCACCTACTAAAACGGCAGTTTTTAAACGAATCATTTCAACGTACTCTGGGATGCTCACTTCGGCTCTACGCTCGAAATTCATATCAATTTGTTGACCTTCACAAACGCCAACTGCCGTTTGATTAAAGACTTCTAAAACCGGTGAAAGAATATCAGGTTTAACCTGAATCATCATCTTATAGGCTTTCACAAACATCACATCCCCAGAAAGAATAGCAACTGCTTCATTCCATTTCGCATGAACGGTAGGTTGACCTCTTCTCAAAGGCGCCTTATCCATAATGTCATCATGCATCAAAGTGAAATTATGGAAGAGTTCAACAGCCAAAGCAGGCGCTAAAGCTTCTTGGATGTCTCCACCAAATAAATCCGTTGCCATTAAAACCATCGCTGGTCTTAATCTTTTACCACCCAAAGCCATTAAATAGGAGATAGGTTCGTATAATTCTTTAGGCTCGGATGGATAAGTGGTATCTTTAACCGCTTGGTCAATAATTTGTTGAAGTTCTTGTATGCTGTGCATATTAGTATAATGTATTCAGTAATGAGTATAGCGTAAATACGTTTTTATTCAGATTTCAAATTCTGTATTGTCTTCTACGGTTAGATAAGATCAATTTTAAGAACTATTATTCGATTAGATAAATCATCGTCAAATCATTTAATTTTCAAATCTTCAAATCAATCTATTACTAAACTAAAATCTATCTGTCTTTTGCCTAAATCAACTCGTTTTACTTTAATTTTTACTTCATCACCTAATTGGTATTTCCGCTTTTTACGCTGACCAACAATACAGTAGTTTTTTTCATCTAAAGTGTAAAAATCATCAGAAATATCTCGTAACCGAATCATACCTTCACATTTATTCTCTTCAATCTCTACATACATTCCCCATTCAGTTACGCCAGAGATGATTCCTGCATAAATATTTCCAATATTGTCTTGTAGGTACTCGGCTTGTTTGTATTTAATAGAAGCTCTTTCGGCATCTGCCGCTTTTTTCTCCATTTGGGAGGCATGCTGACACATTTTTTCATAATGCTCAGCATTTACATTATCGCCACCATTCAAATAATGTTCTAACAGGCGATGCACCATCACATCAGGATAACGACGAATAGGAGAGGTGAAGTGGGTATAAAAATCGAAAGCCAAACCATAATGGCTACTACTTTTAGTGGTATAAATGGCTTTCGCCATAGAACGGATGGCTAAAGATGTCAATACGTTTTGTTCTTTGGTTCCTTCTACGTCTGCCATTAATTTGTTTAAGGAGCGAGCGGTATCTCTATCAGATTTTGTAGAAATCTTATGTCCGAATTTTAAAGCAAACTCAGCGAAGTTTTTCAAGCTTTCTGGTTTCGGCGAATCGTGAGCCCGATACACAAAGGTATATTTATGCTTTCCTTTTCCTTTTTTAGCTATAAATTCGGCTACTTTTCTGTTCGCCAAAAGCATATAATCTTCGATTAACTTATGGGCATCTTTACGCTCTTTCACATAAACACCCACAGGTTTTCCAGTTTCATCTAATTTAAATTTTACTTCTGTAGACTCAAAACTGATGGCACCATGCTTAAATTTACGCTCTCTTAAATGATAAGCCAGTTCATTCAACTTCAAAATCTCGTCTGCATATTCTCCAGCTTTATTTTCGATGATTTCCTGTACTTCTTCATAAGCAAATCTTCTGTCGGAGTAAATCACCGTTTTTCCAAACCATTCATTGATTACATTGGCTTGTTCGTCCATTTCAAACACTGCCGAAAAACATAATTTTTCTTCTTTCGGACGTAAGGAACATAATCCGTTAGAAAGATTTTCAGGCAACATCGGGATTACGCGATCTACCAAATAGACCGAAGTTCCACGGTCATAAGCTTCTTTATCTAAAGCCGTATCTGTAATGAGGTAATGAGAAACATCTGCAATGTGAACACCTATCTCATAATTACCATTGGGTAATTTTTGGAATGAAATGGCATCGTCAAAATCTTTGGCATCAAAAGGGTCGATGGTAAAAGTTAAGATTTTTCTGAAATCTCTACGCTTGGCAATTTCTTCTTTTGTAATGTCTGTAGAGATGGCTTGAGCCTCTTTTTCAACCTCTTCAGGAAAAGATAAAGGGAAACCATATTCCGCCAGAATGGCGTTCATTTCTGTATTATTTTCTCCTTGTTTACCAAGGATGCTTTTGATGATACCAACGGGATTTTTTGCTCCAGCTGGCCAATCCACTATTCTTGCTAAAGCTTTTACGCCATTTTTAGCCCCATTTAAATCTTCTAAAGGAATGAAAATATCATGGAGCATTTTACGGTCATCAGGAATGAAAAAGGCAAAATGTTGAGAGAGTTTTACAATCCCAGTAAACTCCATTTTAGCTCTTTCCGTAATATCTACTACCTCACCCTCTTTTCGTTTGCCTTTACTGCTTTCATAGACATGCAGCTTTACTTTATCGCCATGTAAAGCCGTACGTAACTTACGTGGACCAATATAAATGTCTTTTTCAAACTCATCATCGGGGATTAAAAAGGCCGAGCCATCATTGGCCATCGAGATTTTACCTGTCAAAAAGGCTTTCACCTCATGCATTTGATATTTCCCTTTGCTAGTCTCTAAAAATACGCCATTGATGGTTTCGTCTTCCAAAATCTCCAAAATTGTTGCTCTTGATGCAGGATCAATAATATTCAACTTTGTCGCTACCTGTCGATAGTTTAAAGGTTTGTTTCCAGATGCTTCAAAAACATTTGAGATGAGCTCTAATAATACTTGTTTAACAGGGTTTCCTTGATGATTCGACATGCTTAATTGTGATATTTTATATTAAAGCTCAAAATAGAGATTATGTTTCTAAAATCGCTCATTTAACAATTCTTTAATATCATTTTTTGGGTTCGGGGTTCACTTCAGTGCAGGGCTACGCTTCGCTTGGGTCCCGATTTTATATCGGGACTAAATCCTTTCTATCCCGAATGCAGGAATAGATTTATTCTTTTCGTTGAATTAAATCTTTTTTCAATGGATTTTGTCTAGAATCTCATACCATGATGATTAGAATAACTTGTTCTAATTTTTCGTAAATGATTTCATAATCATCTTTTATTAAAGCTCTTACATTTTGTAGCTCCGTTGGTCTTCCAAGGAATGGATTTTTAATTAAATTTTGAATTGAACTAAAAATATTTTGGCTTAATTTTTTGCTATAATTAGCATTACCATTTCTAAACAGATAGAATTCCAAAATATCGTATAGGTCTTGTTTTGCTTCAACAGACCATGCTACTTTGATTTTAGCCACAACTCAATTTCTTCTTCAACAATTTGATTATCAATTGTTTCATTATTTAAAAATTGAAGTCTCGCTTGGTAGATTCTTTCTTTTTGTTCGTCAGAAAGAATGTAAACGCCATCTTTTGCTTTAGACTCTACTAATGATTTAATGGCTTTTAAAAACGAAATATCCTCAATATAATCTAACTGATTTAGAATCTCTTGTCTAATTTCTAAAACTCCCATGAATTATTTTTTATTAAAAGTACAAAATCCTTACAAATGATGATAATTATTCCAAAGCACTCTCCACAATCGCAATAAAATCATTCAGCTTTTTGTTGTCCATCCATCGCAACACCATCACCAAATCATGTTCATGATCTATCACAATGTAATTTCCACCGTAACCAGCCGCATAATAAATATCTTTAGATACATTTCCTAAATCATTTTGCTGATTGGTCCACCACATTAAACCGTAAGATTTATTAGCTGTCGAGGGTTGATTTACACTATTTACCCAATTAGCAGAAACCAATTGTTGGTTTTTCCATTTACCCATTCTATCGAAGAGTAGACCAAAACGGGCATGGTCTAAAGTGTTGATGAATAATCCCCCACCATGATGACCTCCGCCACTAACCGATTGTGTCATTACGCCGCCAACATTCACGAAAGCATCATCATAACCATACCAACGCCAAGTAGTGGAAGCGCCGATAGGATCCATAATTCTATCCTGTAAAACTTGTGGTAAGGGTTTCCGCCAAATCTGTAAAAGAGAAAAAGCAGTTAGGTTTACGCGTACATCATTGTATTTAAAGAAAGTGCCCGGTTCGTTTAGCTTTCTGTTCTTCCAATCGTCAATTCCACCGGTTTTTGGAGGTCTATCTGCCCAATCATAAGTGCTAAAAAGTTGTCCGCTCCAATCTGAGGATTGTGTTAATAAATGCCTCCAAGTAATTTTAGCATTATGTTCCCCTTCAAATTTATCATCCCATACATAATTCCTTACTTTATCATCTATGTTTTTGATTAAATGGTCATCCAAAGCCAATCCTGCTAAGGTTGAAAGGTAGCTTTTGGTACAGCTGAATGTCATGTCTACTCGGTCAACATCTCCCCATTGCGAAATGATATAGCCATTTTTGATGATCACTCCAGCGGCATTTCCTCTTTCCCTTACTGGACCTTGGATATGATAACCAGGTTCGAAATTCCATGATTTATAGAGTGCAGTTCTTAAATCTTTATCTAAATTAATTTCATGGTGCAGCGCAAAGTTTTTAGCGCTATCCACTAAAACAGCATTCATCTTTACTTCTTTTGGAGATTTATGTTCCCAATTGGCATCTGGGTAATAAAGATTTTGTGCATTAACCAGCTGGAAACAGCAAAGGGAAATTAAAAATAGGAGAGAAGCGTATTTAAAATTTAAGCTCATGAAAATATTTTAATGAGCTTAAATTTAATGTAAATGTGTTACAAACAGAAAGCCTTTATCAACTTGTTACAATTCTTTATTGCTCGAAAACTAAAGCTTCGGGACTTGCACCTAGTTCCTTTAGATTTTTAAGAATAGCATGATTAAAACCTTCAGGACCACAAACATAAAATTGCTGCTTAAAATCTTTGATGTGATTCATCAAAAACTGTTTGTCAATTCTACCCGTTGGCAGATCAGGATCTTTCTGTTTGGTGATGGTATTGATGAATTTTCCACCCAATAAGCTTTTTAATTCCTCAAAGCAGATGATTTCATCTTCAAACTGATTAGAACAAAAAAGTTGATTATTGCCCAACTGACCTTTTTGATTTAAATCTCTGAAAATAGAAAGGAAAGGAGTAACTCCCGCCCCGCCTGCAATAAAAACACCTTCACCTTTATATTCTATAGCACCCCAAGAGTCACCAATTTCGAATTCATCACCAGCACCCACAGTCGCAATCCTTTTGGTTACCCCTTCATGGTCTGCATAAGTTTTAATGGTAAACTCTAAAAATTTATCTTTTGGTAAACTCGTGAAAGTAAACGGACGTTTCTCATTTTTCCATCCATCATATTGTAAAGAAATCTCTGTAGCTTGACCAGGAATAAATTTGTAATTCGCTGGTTTTTCTGTTCTAATTCTAAATACTTTTGATACTACAGGAGTGACTTCTGTAATTTTTACTTTATAATTTGCCATACTATATTTAAGCAATAAGCCTGCCGTTTAGTTTTATATTTTCGCAAAAATTCCTTTTGGGATTGCATTTACTAATTTCTGGGTATATTCTTTTTGCGGATGATTATAAATATCTTCTGGATAACCTAATTCTTCGATTTTCCCTTTGTTCATCACCATCATTCTATCCGCCATGTGTTTTACCACCGCCATATCGTGTGAAATAAAAATATAAGTCAGGTTAAATTGCTGTTGTAAATCTTTTAATAAGTTGAGTACTTGTGCTTGTACAGAAACATCTAAAGCAGAAACCGATTCATCACAAATGATGAGCTTAGGTTGTAAAGATAAAGCCCTCGCAATTACCACTCTTTGTCTTTGTCCACCCGAAAACTCGTGTGGGTAACGGTTAAACTGTGCCGCGGTTAAGCCTACTTTCTCCATCAGGTCGATCACAAAATCTTTTCTTTCTTTTTGATTTTTGAAAATTTGATGTACCAATAAGGGTTCGGTTAATGCGTCGCCAATGGTTTTAATTGGGTTTAAAGAGGAGTAAGGATCTTGAAAGATAATTTGGATGTCTTTTCTAAGTGGACGCATTTCTTTGGCCGTTAGTTCACTGATGTTTTGTCCATTAAATAAGATTTCACCTGAAGTAGGTTCTATCAATTTTAGAATGGTCCTGCTCAAGGTTGTTTTTCCACAACCTGATTCGCCTACTAAACCAAAAGTCTCGCCCGGGAAAACCTCAAAACTCACTTCATCAACTGCTTTTACAAATTCTTTCTCCTTCTTCCACCAATCGCCTTTTTTAGAAAACCAAGTCTTTAAATCTTTTACCTGTAATAAAGGTTCTTGTTGATAAAGCTTTTCTCTTTTAGATAAGATGGTGGAGGGGTCTATCTGATACTGTTGTTTTAGCTTATCAATTACCAAGCCCGAGCTTTCCATTTTTCCATTCTCGAATAAAATGAAATCATTGATAACGGGTAACCTAGAAAGTTGCAGCTCGGGTGAAGGCCTACAAGACAGTAAGCCTCTGGTATAAGGATGCTGTGGATTTAGAAAAACTTGCTCGATATTTCCATGTTCAACAATTTCTCCTTTATACATCACCAAAACTTGGTCAGCTATTTCGCCTATCACCCCTAAATCATGAGAAATGAAAATCAAACTCATGTTACGTTCGGTCTTTAGCTTAAAAAGTAAATCTAAAATACTTTTTTGTACGGTTACATCTAAAGCTGTGGTAGGCTCATCAGCAATTAAAACAGCAGGATCGCAAGCCAGCGCCATAGCGATCATTACCCTTTGTTTTTGCCCACCCGAAAGTTCATGAGGGTATTTATCGTAGATATACTCAGGATCGGGCAGCTTCACTTCCTGAAAAAGCTGAATGGTTTTTTGTTTTGCAGATTGCTTATCTTTTTTCTGATGAATCAGGATGGTTTCTGCCACTTGTTTACCGCAGGTGATCACAGGATTTAAAGATGTCATAGGCTCCTGAAAAATCATGGCGATTCTGTTACCACGATAAGCCTGCATTTCTTTTTCAGATAAATCGAGCAGGTTGGTCCCCTCGAAAAATACTTTACCTTCCGTACGCGAATTTTTATCTAACAAGCGCATCAAAGCCAAAGAACTGACCGATTTTCCCGAGCCAGATTCTCCAACCAGCCCTATAATTTCACCTTTTTTCAGCGCTAGGTTAATCCCTTTGACGGCATGAAAATCGCCATCTTCTGTTTTGAAATGAATATTTAGGTTTTCAACCTTAAGTAAAGACATTAATCTATAAAAGTAATTTGTTCATCAGTTAAGAAAGGTAATCCTTTAAATCTTTGCAACAGTCGGGCGGTGGTGATGACATCTTTCTGGCAGTAGATTCTGATTCTTTCCAAATCGTTTTCTAACCAATATACGCTACCCACTATGCTGCCGTCAATATCATCTTTTGGGGTGGGAATATTGAATATGGCTGCTAATAAATTTAAAGAAGTGTAATTTTTATAATCACCAAACTTCCATAATTCCATGGTATCTAAATGATTGATCTCCCAAGGTTTCTTACCCGCAATATTTAATTGAGCAGGTATTTCTAAGTTATTAATTAACATTCTACGACATAAATAAGGAAAGTCGAATTCTTTTCCATTGTGTGCACATAAAATTAATTGAGCGGGTTGACTGTTTAATAATTTAATAAAATCCGCTAATAGCTCATTCTCATCATGACTGTAAAAAGATTTCACCCTAAAGCTTTGGTTATTTTTAAAAATCCCGACAGAGATGCAGATGATTTTTCCAAACTCTGCCCAAATACCTGCTCGCTGATAAAAGTCATCTGGCGTTTCCTGTTCCTTACGCTGAAAACGGGTTTTTAAATCCCATAATTTCTGTAGGTTTTCGGGCAGCTCGTCAAAAGAAGAAAACTGTGGAACCGTTTCAATATCAAGAACTAAAACGTTTTGTAGGTCGAGTTGTTGAAGCATAAGGTGAATTTAAGCTTATTTGCTCTAAAATATTAAATATGCTCTGATGTTTTAATTTTTTTTAAACATTTATTTAGCTTCTTTTAAAAATCAGGAGTCATTCTTAGAAAGTTCTTTTTAAGAATTAGGTCATAATATTGAGACATTTAAAATTTAAATTTGAACAGGAGTTTAAACATGTACTTTTGCCACATTATAAAATATATTGCTTTTAGATAGTCGTTATAGTAAAATGTTTTCTACATAAATGTTAGCTCCCATTACTCAGAAAAATTACATCAAAGAAAAAAATAAAGGTATTGCTACCGTTTTGGCTTTTGCTTTAATTCCTTTATCGGGATTTGTCACCGACATTTACTTACCTTCATTGCCTCATATGTCTAAAGGTTTGCAGGTCAGCGAAATTCAGGTACAACTCACGCTCAGTTTTTTCCTTATCAGTTATGGTATTTCTCAGCTTTTTATTGGCAGTTTATTAGATAGTTTTGGCCGTTATAAAATCAGTTTGGTTTCTCTGGTGGTTTTGTTTTTTTCCTGCCTGGTGGTAGCCAACACGCATGACATCTACCTCATTTATTTAATGAGGATTGTACACGGCATTACCGTAAGTGCCATTGTAGTTTCTAAAAGGGCATATTTTGTAGATTTGTTTGAGGGCGAAAAACTCAAGCATTACCTCAGTTTGTTCACCATCATCTGGTCCTCGGGACCTATCATCGCACCATTTATCGGTGGTTATTTAGAGCAGCTGTTTGGTTGGGAATCTAACTTTTATTTCTTGGCTATTCTCTCAATCGTAATGGCCGTTTTAGAATACCTATTTAGTGGCGAAACTTTGCGGCATTTTAACGAATTCCATTTAGGTAAAATCACCGCTGTTTATAAAGAAATGATTCGAACCACGAGTTTCAGCTTGGGTATTGTGATGCTGGGGTTAGCCTATTCTACCGTCATGATTTTTAACATGACAGGTCCTTTTATTATTGAACACCATTTTAACTTATCTGTAGTTTATGCCGGTTATAGTGCTCTTATTTTAGGTATCGCATGGATGATAGGCGGCTTCATCGGTAAAGCCACCATCAATAAACCGTTCATTAAAAGGTTATCATTCAATATCACCTTCCAAATCAGCTTTGTATTGTTCATGATTTTGAGTTTAAACTTTGTTACCAATATTTATTCGCTAATTGGCTTTGCTTTCCTCATTCATGCCGCGGCAGGTTTTACCTTTAACAATTACTTTACCTATTGCTTAAGTCGGTTTCCTAAAAATGCAGGGATCTCTAGCGGACTAACCGGAGGTTTAACCTACGTTTTAGTTTCTTTTCTTAGCTATTTCATCATTCAGGGTTTACCCGCAAAAGATGAAGCTCATTTGAGTTATAGCTATTTGATCCTAACGGTATTATCCGTCATCATCATGTATATCATTTACAATTTAAATAAACGGGTTAAAGTAGGGGTTAACTAATCTTATTATTCAAATTCATTTGATGTTTTTATAAAATTTTCTGTAATGCTTGTCATTACGGGATTGCCCAGCTTTTACAATCATACATCTGCAAGGTGTTGGCTACGAGGTTGATATTTGTTGTAGAAATCCGATATAGAGAATAGAAGCTATTGCTTTTTTAATGATTTCTTAAAGCTTCTTCTTTAGTTTTTTGGAAACTATAAATCAGGTAAAACAAAGACGGTAAAATAAATAAGCTACCTAACAACAAGGCCCAACCTAAAGCAGCTATGGTTTTATCATTTCCACGTTCCTCAATTAATGATAAATATCCACCGCCTTTTAATAATATGATGTTTGGATAATGTTTCCAAGTGGTAATCAGTAAAATCATGGTGACTTGAAAGCCAGCCAATGCCCGCATAAGATTAGTTTTATCGGTACTCCAAATACGCCAAAGATAAATGACTGAAAGTGTTGCTAAAGAGAATGCGGTTATCCCCACAGGGTTATCGAATACCCAATTAAGTAAAGGGATTTTTTCGTAAAGGGAAGCGATAAAAACCAAACCGCCGGCTAGTACCGCTGCAATATTGAAAGTTTTGGCTTTACGGATGAAACGTTTTCTCTCGGTCATGTCTGGTGTTTGACCAATGATGAATACTGCCGCCAGAAAACCACAAATAGCCACTGTAAATAGGCCTACTGCCAGAGAAAAAACATTTAGCCAGCTAAATATATAGGCATCTAAAAAATTATTAGCGTTTGGGTCAATTCGTCTGGTAACTGCACTACCAGCTATTATACCTAAGAAAAATGGCGTGATGAAACTTGAGTAAACAAATATTTTATTATAAACTATTTGCATTTCATCTTTAACTGCGTCGTAATGTCTAAATGTGAAAGCAGTTCCTCTAGCAATAATTCCCATCAACATGAGCAATAAAGGAATATGTAAGTAAATAGACATGGTGGTATAAATCTGTGGAAAGCCCACAAATAAAATTACGATCGTAATGATGAGCCACATGTGGTTGGCTTCCCAAATAGGTCCGATTGCTCGGTACATGGTTTTTCGAGTTTTGTCTTTATTCTTATCAGAAGTAAAAAGCTCCAAAATTCCTGCGCCAAAATCAGCTCCACCTAAAACAAGGTATAGTAAAATGGCT
Source organism: Bacteroidota bacterium (assembly GCA_018828585.1). GTDB lineage: Bacteria > Bacteroidota > Bacteroidia > Sphingobacteriales > Sphingobacteriaceae > Pseudopedobacter. Next base: position 4,020 of record JAHJVW010000027.1, on the reverse strand, counting down.
ATCCATAAAAATAGTATTACAACGTATAACATGGCTTACATTTTAGGATTATTTGGAATATCATAAATTTTTGGAACCATTTTAATTTGTCGGTACAGCATAAAAATTACAATAAGTGATAAGGAAACATAAACTGCAGAGAAAAGATAGAATGAATATTGGATGCCGGGCATGGGTGTAACAGCGTCTTTAGTTCTCATGATTCCTTGTATAATCCACGGTTGGCGACCAACTTCAGTTACTATCCAGCCTGCTTCTACCGCAATAAAACCTAAGGGTGTGGCTAAGGTGAAGAGCCATAATAACCATTTCTGACTTAACCAACTTTTTTTGCGCCATAATGCGATAAAAAAGGCTAATGCAATGCCCATCATCAGCATTCCTAACCCTACCATCAATTGAAATGCATAATGCGTAACGGCAACTGGCGGTTGATCTTCTTTCGGAATTTGGTCTAAACCCTTCACTTCAGAATCAAAATCTCCATTTACCATAAAGCTGAGCATTCCAGGAATTCTGAGCGCACCATCTACTTTTTCATTTTTAATATCGGGTATACCCCCAATAATTAAGGGTGCTGCTTTTTGGGTATGAAAATGAGCTTCCATTGCTGCCAATTTAGCGGGCTGAGATTTTGCAATGAATTTAGCTGAAATATCACCACTTAAAGGCTGAAGCACTGCCGCTACAGCACCGAAAATAGCTGCAATTCTAAAAGATTTGGTGTGAAAAGCAACATTTTGCTTTTTTAATATCATGAAAGCGTGAACGCCAGCTACGGCAAAACCTGTGGCTGCAAATGCGGCAATGCTCATGTGAAGCGCTTGGGAGAACCAGGCATCGTTAAACATGGCTTTAATCGGATCTATGTTTAAGTATTTACCATCTATAAAATCGAATCCAGCAGGGTTATTCATCCAGGCGTTTGCCGCTACTACCAAAATCCCAGAAGCTAAACCACTGATCCCTACTATCACACCAGTAAACCAATGAAACCATTTATTAAATCGATCCCAACCATATAAATAAAAACCTAAGGCAATGGCTTCGATAAAAAAAGCGGTGCCTTCTAAAGAAAAAGGCATCCCGAAGATTGGACCAGCATGTTCCATGAACTTTGGCCATAAAAGTCCTAATTCAAAAGATAATACGGTGCCTGAGACTGCTCCAGTAGCAAAGAAAATAGCAACTCCTTTACTCCATGCTTTGGTGATATTGCGATACATTACCTCATTGGTTTTTAAAAAGAGGTAATGAGAAACAGCCATAAAAAATGGCATTACCATGCCAATACAAGAGAAAATAATGTGAAAACCTAGTGAAAGGGCCATTTGTGACCTAGCTGCTATAAAATCATCCATCTAAATGCGATTTTTTTGTTACACAAATTTAGTGAATTGATAATAACTAAAGCTTAAAATCAAAATCTAATATAATTTAAAGTGATTCTGAATTGTGTTTTCATAATTGTAATTGAGATTTATAACTTTAGGAAAAAATAAGGATGGAAAAGATTAATATTTCGCAAAAACTAAAACAGTTCTCTGACTATTGGAACCCTAGAATTGTGGGTGAATTAAACGGACAAGAAGTTAAATTGGTGAAATTTAAGGGTGAGTTTGTTTGGCATCATCATGAAAATGAAGATGAAATGTTTTTAGTTATTGATGGGGAATTTAAAATGGAATTCAGGGATAAAGTTGTTCCGCTAAAAGCTGGCGATTTTATCATTGTACCAAAAGGAGTGGAGCATAAGCCGGTTGCCGAAAATGAGGTTTCTGTGATGTTATTTGAGCCTGCCAGTACGCTGAATACAGGAAATGCCAAAAGCGCATTGACTCAGGAGCATTTGAAAAAGATTTAAGTGATGACAAATAAAAAGTTTTCTTTATTAGATCGAATTAAAAGCTTTCCATATGCCTTTAATGGATTGAAAATCCTTTTTAAAGAGGAGCATAATGCCAGAGTGCATTTGTTTATAGCCATATTTGCTATTTTAGCAGGATTTATTTTAAAAATCAGTGCAATAGAATGGGTGGCGGTAATATTGGTGATTGGTTTGGTTTTTATAACAGAAATCATCAATACGAGTATTGAAAATATCGCTGATTTTATTTCTCCAGAAAAACATCCTAAAATTAAGGTCATCAAAGATTTAGCGGCAGCAGCAGTTATTTTAAGTGCAATAGTCTCTGTTATGATTGGCTTACTTATTTTTCTACCTAAACTATTGGTGCTTATTTAAACGATATGAAAAAGCAATTTGAAATTAATAGAACCACACGTAAAACCTTATTAGCTTATATAGAAGGTTTATCATCCGAACAATTGAATAGAATACCAGCAGGTTTTAATAATAATATCATCTGGAATTTAGCACATATGATTGCTGCACAACAAGGGGTTTGTTATAAGAGAGGAGGGCATCCTATGCTGATTGATGAAGCTGCTTTCGAAAACTTTAAACCTGGAACAGTGCCTCCGCTGTTTGTAGATGACGAACAAATCAATCAGTACAAAGACTTATTTTTAAGTACTATTGATCAATGGGAAAAGGATTATAACGATAATTTATTTGCTCAAAACCCTTCATGGAGACAGTCAATGGGTATAGATATGAACACCATAGAAGAAAGCATTAATTTCTTGTTATGGCATGATGGCGTACATGGGGGTATTATCATGAGTTTAAAAAAGTTGGTTTAATTATTTCTTGCACCGTTATCTATAGCCAACAAATGATAGCGGATTTATCAGTTGAGGTTAAGGCCCCCCCCTCTGGGTATTCATCCACTGATGGCATCTGATTTTATTTGGGAGGATCCGTCATGAGCAATATCATAATTTGCCAAAGAAGTTAAATTATTTCAATCATGACAATTTGATTGTGTACAATTGGTTAATAAAATAGGCTTTACAGTTTTGGAATAATTTATTGCCGGGTCGCAAGGTATAGCAGCAGAAGTGGATCATTTTTTACAGCCGTAAATAGATGCTAAGGCTACAACTAAAACAAAAGCTTTTTTCATCTCTAAAATTTATAGTTAATGTAGGGTAGTGATATGAAGTTAATGTTAAATTTTAATTAGCTTTTTAACCTGCGGAGCCACTAAATAAGCTAAACATCACTACTGATAATACAATGAGTGTAATGAAAATGTAGAGGTAATCTTTTTCTAAAATAAAGCCGATAACAGAAAGAAAAATCCGGGCTATAGGGGTGGCAATTAAAACCAATAGGCCAAATTGAATGATTGATCGGCTATGAAAACCTGCTACACCTATAAGGATGCTTTTTACATTTGTTAAACTGCGGGGTTCCCCTAAAAATTGCGTATAATTTGGACTGTTGTTCCCGTATTTGATTAAATAAATAATTCCGCCAATTAATACGATGATGCCAGATAAAAGCACCCCATATCTCAACAGGTTGCCCATCATTACTTCTAAATTCTTATCTGTAATTTTGGAATTAGCACTCATATATTACCAGTTAATCCATTATATATCATCTGAAAAGCAAGAAAAATAATGACAGATGTAAATATGATTCTCAAAACCTTAGTACCCGAATTTACTAAAATTTTTGAGCCAACAAACGCTCCTGCTAATACGCCTAAGACAACTGGCATTGCCAAGCCAGGGTCAATGTAACCTCTTTCTAAATAAATCCCAGCACTTGCTGTTGCGGTCACACCAATCATGAAATTACTGGTTGTAGTGGAGACTTTAAAAGGCAGTTTCATGAAATTATCCATAGCAACTACTTTTAAAGCACCTGATCCTATTCCTAATAAACCAGAGATGAGTCCTGCAACCATCATCATTGAAAATCCGCCAATGACTTTAGTTACTCCGTAAGGAATTTCTTTTCCTTTTTCATTGGGATAAGAACCATTTAATTTAAAAAAGTTAGCCATTTTGCTAGCACCAGCTGGAGTAAGGATCATCTGATCTTTCTTTTTAAAAGAAAGCGCAGCGGATAACAATAAGATCAAGCCAAAAATAATAGCAATTATG
>JAHJVW010000026.1 GCA_018828585.1 Bacteroidota bacterium | reverse complement strand
TTTTATTTATTTTTTATTAATTAATTAAAAAAAGCATCATATAATCCTTTAAGAAATCCGCCATAAAAACGAGCTTCCCCTGATCTATTCATTGCAAGACCATAACCTCCTGCATCATATCCCATTCCCCCATTCTTCAAGACAATTTCATTATGCTTCATTTCCACCAACTCAAAACCTTCTAATTCTAAATTTTTCATTTTAATAAATTTAAGTTTTTTAATCTTTCTATTGCCACCATGGCAGGGCAAAGTATTTTCCCTTTTGTAACGCTACATTTCAAATCTCTATAATAAAAAATTTAAAACTTCAAAAAAATTGGAATAAAATATTCTTATCAGAATAAAAATATTACAACATTTACTTAACTTACAAAATATTTATTCATCTACCCCGAAAAATATGGACATAGGACAGAAAATCAGAAAAATTCGCCAAGAAAAGAATATTAAACAAGAAGAGTTTGCTAACTTTTTAAATATTAGTCAAAGTAACTTTTCGAAAATCGAAAACGGCAAAACCTTCGTTACTTTTGAACAAGTAATCAATATTGCTAATCATTATAAAATTTCATTATTTGAATTTTTACCAGATGATTTTGTAGAAATACAGCAGTTAGATTTTAGAATCCAGTTAGAAGAATTATACAGTGAACTCAAAATGCATAAAGAAACAAATATGCAGCTGATTAAATTGATTAAAAATCTGGAAGCGCAATTGAAAAACAAAGGAAAGGATTTAGAAAATAGAACTCTTAAAAAGATTTCAAGTAAATAATCCTTAAAATATAGTTTTTATAGTATCTAATTCCTTGATGCTTTATAAAAGTAATGAACTATTACAATTAATGAACTCTTTCAACTAATGAGCTAACAAACCGCTTCACAATCCTCAATCGGTGAGTGTATTTATTTTGATCAGCAGCAAAAATTCCCTGATTATCAATTCTATCTATTTTCACTTTGCCTGAGGCATGAATAATCTGGCTGTTATTCAGCATGATGCCTACATGAGTAATTCTACCTTCTTCATTGTCAAAAAAAGCTAAATCTCCTGCTTTGGCTTCCGTTAAAAAGTCAACAACTTTACCTTGTTCCGCCTGTTGCCAAGCGTCTCTTTTTAAAGCTATTCCCAGCATTTTGAAAACAATCTGAGAAAAGCCTGAGCAATCTATACCAGAGTGTGTTCTACCACCCCATAAATATGGCACATTCAAAAACATCTTTGCGGTCTCCTGTACATCAGTTTCAAATTCTTCTTGATTAGGAACAAAAACATTACTGGAAGTGACTTGATAAGTATCTTCTCCAATTCTGCATTTAGCATCCTCAAAAAAAGGCAAATTACTTCCTACAGGTAAATAAATTGGCTCCTTCTGATTCCCTTTTAAAAGCATGGCATACACTTCTCTGGTTAAAAATGAGGACTCCTTTTTTAAAGTCGCTATTTCATCTTTTTCCATCAGACCAGCTTGCTTTTCATCCAACCAACCTTCATAAGCATCCACATCATTTTTGATTTTAAGCCAAGTCCCCTCCTGTTCCAAAATTTCAAAAGTATCCCCAAAAATGAGCTGGGAAATCATTTCAGATGAATGTTGAGGCAGCGCTCTTAATGGAACTACAGAAAGTTGACAAATACCAAATGAATTTTGCATAATAGAAGCTTATGGACCGAATTTTGTGTAAATTAAGATAAATCATTAAGACATGAAAAATTTAAAGCACTTTGAAAAAATATTAATCGCTGTTGACGATTCTAAATATTCTTACCACGCCGCAGAATATGGATTTGAATTAGCCAAAAAGCTAAATTCGAGCGTTGCATTGGTGCATATCAACGAATTTCCAATTGCTATTAATATCACTGGCGATCCTATTTTAGGAGATACCGGAATGATTATGCCCGAAGTAATGGACATACAAAAACAAAACTCAGAAGAACTTTTAATGAAATTGAAAACCGAATTAGCTGGTGATTTATCTGTTGAACAGCATATACTTATTGGAGATATTACACACGAAATTATTGAGTTAGCGAAAAGTTATAACGCCTCATTAATTGTAATGGGCACACATGGAAGAACTGGTTTCAATCATTTCATTTCAGGTTCAGTTGCCGAAAATGTAACCCGACATGCTAAATGCCCTGTATTAATTGTTCCCAATAAAGATTAAATAAATTACAAGATTTCCCATGATTTCATTAGGCTTCTTCTATTTTTGTAGGCTGTATGGGAATCAAACTTAAAAATTTACAGGAATTCAAACAAAAGGCTTTATTATGGGCCAATCAGTTTAATATCTGTTGTGTTTTAGATTCAAATAATTATACAGATCCATACTCACATTTTGATTTGATTATTGCTGCTGACAGCATTAATATTTTAGAATGTAAAAACATTGACAATTCCTTTCAGAAGTTAGAAGATTTTAGACAAAAAAATAAGAGTTGGATTTTTGGAGGTTTAGCTTATGACCTAAAAAACGAAATCGAAAAGCTCGATTCCAGCAATCCAGATTATATCAACTTTCCTGATCTTTTCTTCTTTGCTCCGCAGCACATTCTTAAAGTAAAAGGAAATGAATTAGAAATAATAAGCCCAGAAGCTGAAAAAATTTGGGAAGCAATTTATAAAACTATTATTTCTGAGCCTATCCCCCATCCAAAATCCGAAATAAAAGCTCGATTTTCGAAAAGTGACTATCTTAAAACATTGCAACAAGTTAAAAATGAAATAGCAATCGGAAATATTTACGAAACCAATTTCTGTATGGAGTTTTATGCTGAAGAAGCCGAGATTGATCCTTTAACTACTTACCAGCATTTAAATCAGGTTTCTCCTACCCCATTTTCAAATTATTTCAAATGGTTCGATAAATACATTATTTCAGCAACTCCAGAAAGATTTTTATCTAAAAGAGGAAATAAATTAATCTCTCAACCGATAAAAGGAACTGCAAAAAGAAGTGCAAATCCAATTGAAGACGAGCAAATTAAATCAGATTTGATAAAGCATCCTAAAGAACAGCAGGAAAATATCATGATTGTTGATTTAGTAAGGAATGACTTAACTAAATCTGCAAAAAAAGGAACTGTTCGTGTGGAAGAATTATTTGGTATTTATAGCTTTAAACAAGTTCATCAAATGATTTCTACAGTTGTTTGTGAACTCAAAGATGAAATTTCTGCTATTCAAGCGATCAAAAACACCTTTCCTATGGGCAGTATGACTGGTGCCCCTAAAATTAAAGCCATGCAATTGATGGAGCAATACGAAAAAACAAAACGCGGGATTTATTCGGGTGCTGTTGGCTATTTTTCCCCACAAAACGACTTTGATTTCAATGTCATCATCCGCACCATCCTTTACAATCAGAAAGAGAAATATCTTTCTTTTCAAGTGGGTAGCGCCATCACCTATTATGCGGATGTAGAGAAAGAGTATGAAGAATGCTTGTTAAAAGTTAAAGCCATTTTAGAAGTTTTAGACTAATATCACTTGGGTGTTCCCCCGCTGAAAAATCGGGGTCGGGCTTTGCGTGGCTCCGCTATCGCTTCGGTATTGCTTGCTTTGCAGAGCAACACTAAACCACTACAATCCCTAACACGGCGTATCAGTGGTATCCAAAAAACCTGCGGAATTAGTCCGCAGGTTCTACATTAACAATTGGAAAATTAATAGTTGGCTAACCATCAACTCCCATTTCCGGTATAGCTAGTCTATTAAAATCTTATCAGGAAAAACTCCTTTAAAGTCAAACTACTTAATCTACATATCCTAAAACGCCTGTTTCTGGAATGTCCAAGCCCGCAATTTCATCAGCTTCTTTACTTCTTAAGGGTACAATTTTATTTAATATTTTGAAGAAGAAATACATGACTACGAAAACAAATACAGCACAAGTCACAGTACCTATTAACTGCGCTATCAATTGGCTGCTATCACCATAAAATAATCCAGTTACGTTACCTTTAACACCATTCCATCCGTCACCATAAGTACCATCAGCAAATAAACCTACAGCAATAACGCCCCAAGCTCCATTTACCCCGTGGACTGCAAATGCGCCTACTGGATCATCAATTTTTAATGTTCTATCTAATAAATTGAAAGCAAAAATGACTAGTAAACCAGCTATTGCACCAATAATAACCGCTGATATAGAGGTTACAAAAGCACAAGGTGCAGTAATACCAACCAAGCCAGCCAGCATACCGTTAGCAATCATTCCAGGGTCAGCCTTTTCACCTCTCAAATACATATAAAATAATGCAGTTATCGCTCCTGCACCGCCAGCTAACATGGTATTAGTTGCGATTACTCCAATTCTTAAATCGCTACCTGCTAAAGTAGAACCAGCATTAAAACCAAACCAGCCAAAGGCTAGAATAAAAGTACCTACCAGTGCCATTGGTATATTATGGCCTGGTATGGTTTTAACCTCTCCGTTTTTACCATATTTGCCATAACGAGGACCAATTACAATTGCGCCAGCTAAAGCCGCAACTCCACCAACCATATGCACAACAGATGAACCCGCGAAGTCAACATGGCCATGTCCGAAACCGAAGTTAGCTCCTAGTTGCGCTAACCAACCACCGCCCCAAACCCAGTTACCATATAATGGATACACAATCATCGAAATGAAGAAACCATAAATCACAAAAGACTTAAGTGTCCATCTTTCAGCCATAGAACCTGTTGGTATTGTTGCGGTAGTATCCATAAATACCATTTGAAATAAGAAAAGTGTATAAATCCCCACATCGTAATATTTGCTACTCAAGAAGAAACCTACTTTACCCCAAATACCAAAATCATGACCTAAAATATGGATTACATATTCGGATGGAATAACTCCAACTGACCCTCCTAAATTGGCCACATTTAAGCCTCCACCAAACATGATAGCAAAACCACAAATCCAGAAACCTAACATTCCAATTGCGTAAATCAGGAAGTTCATGGTCATCGTATGAGCCACGTTTTTCTTTTGTGTAAACCCGGTTTCAACCATTGCAAAACCAGCTTGCATAAACATCACCAAAAACCCTGCAATTAACGTCCACATCACGTTAATTGCAATTTTATTATGTCCTGCTTGTTCGCCTACTTCAGATAAGGTTGGTGAACCTGCGGTTGCGGCTGCAACATCATTAATTGTTCCGGTATGAGCACCTGTTGGATCTTGCGCAAATGTCGAGTGCGGAAAAGCAACACAACACAATGCTAAAAAAGTCACGAAAATCACGACTTTAGTGATTTTTTTTTGTTTTGAGTTTAGTTTCATTCTAATAATTATAAGTTTAGGGTTAAATAAAATTAATTTTTACTATTAATCAAATATTCGAGCAAAAAGTAATACATATTTATTTATTTTTTTACTTATTTTAGTTAAACATGAA
>JAHJVW010000025.1 GCA_018828585.1 Bacteroidota bacterium | reverse complement strand
CCATTATTTTGCCGAGAAGAAACGCGAATATGAGGAAGTAGAGAATGTGCCTCAAAAAGAAAAAGAAGAGGTGATGGAGATTTTAGGAAAATACGGTCTCTCTCAACAATCGCAACAATTGATGGTTTCAGAGTTGGAGAAAGACAAAAACAAGTGGGTAGAGTTTATGATGAAGTTTGAATTGGGCTTGGAAGAACCACAATTAAACGCGGCTAAAAAAAGTGCCATTACCATAGCAGGAGCTTATGTAGTAGGAGGATTTATTCCTTTGTTTCCTTATTTTTTTTCGAAAGATAGCATCTCTGGTCTTTATGAATCTATTGCCATCACCTTAATTGCTTTATTCGTTTTTGGTTTTTTCAAAAGCAAAGTAATTGGGCAACCTGCATGGGCCGGAGCATTTAAAACCATGTTTATCGGCGCTTTAGCTGCTGGTGCTGCTTTCTTAATTGCGAAGTGGATTAGTTAGATATTAGTTGGTTAGAAACTAGTTTGTTGGATGGTTAGTTTTTAGTTGGTTGTTTAGTTTTAGTTATTGTAAACTATTGGATAATTTTTTATCATCATCAAATCTTCAAATCAACAAATTGTCAAATCAAAAAAAATGATCAAATCTCTATGTGTGTATTGTGGGTCTAATTTCAATGGCGACCCTAAATTAAAATTGGCAGTTGAAGCGCTGGCTACAGAAATGACTAAAAATCAAATCAAGCTGGTTTTTGGAGGTGGGAGTGTAGGCGTAATGGGCTTAATTGCCGATGCTGTAATTGCAAATGGTGGAGAGACTATCGGTATCATTCCTCAATTTTTGATGGATAAGGAAGTTGGACATAAAGGTTTAACTGAAATGATCGTTACTGAAAACATGCATCAACGTAAGCAAAGAATGGCGGACTTGGCCGATGCTTTCTTAATTCTACCTGGCGGTTTTGGGACTTTGGAAGAGTTTTTTGAGGTATTGACTTGGTTGCAATTAGGCTTGCATCAAAAACCAATTGGTGTTTTAAACGTCGGTGGATTTTACGACTTCTTATTTAAGCAAATGGATGTGATGGTAGCGCAACGTTTCCTGAAACCCATTAACCGTGATTTAGTTATTAATCAGGAAGATCCTAAAAAGATGATTGAATTGATGAGCAACTTTGAAGCAAAACCAGATGAAGTTTGGTTTAGAGACCGTAATCTGAGTTAAACATATCTGTTAATACTCGAATACTGGCAAAAGAATTGAACAAGTATTTGCATAACTCTTAAAAGTAGTCTTATACGGCTCAATGATTTAAAATTATGCAAAAAAGATACCCTTACCTTTTAATCTTGACCTTTTTAATGGTCACTCAAAGTGTATTCGCACAAAATGAATCTCCCTACCAAACCAGTTTTAAAAGAGATGCTCCTTTAGTAATTGGTGGCATTGGATTGAGCGCTTTAGGCTTAAGTCTGATAAAAAACAAAAATGAATTAACTGCAGCAGAAGTAGCAGCTAAATCTAAACAAGATGTTTTTTTTATAGACAAATGGAATGCTGGAACATATAGAGAACAAGCTGATAAAGATAGCTACATCCCATTTTATGCTTCCTTTGCAGTGGCACCAATTATAGGTTTGATTGATAAAAATGAACGTCATCATTACGGTCAAGTTTCCGTGTTGTTTATTGAAACCATGTCGGCAGCTGCCGCTTCATTTACATTGGCAGCAGGCTTAGTGAAACGTAGTCGACCATTGGTTTACAATACTTCATTGCCTCTGGCAGATAGACAAGATAAAGATGCACAACGTTCTTTCTTTGCTGGCCATACCACTGCAACGGCAGCAGCTACCTTTTTTGCTGCCAAGGTCTACAGTGATTTTAATCCTGATTCTCAATTAAAGCCTTACATCTGGACAGCGGCAGCACTTATTCCTGCCGTTGTTGCTTATCAGCGTATCAGGGCTGGAAAACACTTTTTAAGCGATAATTTATTGGGTTATGGCGTTGGTATGGCTTGTGGTATATTAATCCCAGAGCTCCATAAAAAGAAAAGCACTAGTCTTACGGTGGCGCCCATGATGGGATTAAACTACCAAGGAATTGGGATGACTTATACCTTTTCTAAGTAAGTTGAGAGTTGAAAGTAGAAAGTCCAACTTTTTACTTTTAACTTATTACTTTTCACTCATCACTTTAAACTTTCCACTTTTTACTTTGTAAAATGATTCAGCATCAAACTATTATCCATCAATTTGGCGAGAAAGGGGAGAAGACAGGATGGCATTATTTGGATATCCCTGCCGACCTTGCTCAGGAACTCAAACCTGATTGTAAAGTAAGCTTTAGGGTGAAGGGAAGGATTGATGAAGTAAAAATAAACGGTTTAGCGCTGACACCCATGGGAGAAGGGAATTTTATTCTGGCTCTAAAAAAAGATCTTCTCAAAAAAATCGGTAAAAGAAAAGGAGCAATGGTGAGCCTTATTATTGAAGAAGATAAAGATTTCAAATTCGAAATCCCAGGAGATTTAGCGGACTGCTTTGAAGATGCAGAAGGAACATTGAATCAATTTCTACTTCAGCCAAAATCACATCAGAACTATTTTATTCGATGGATCAACGAAGCCAAAACTGATGCGACACGTGTTAAAAGATTAAGCATGACTTTGAATGCAATGATCAAGAAGCAGGATTATGGAGAAATGATCAGAGCTAGCAAGCTATTGAAGTAGAATAATTTGATTATCAAATTGTTATATTTTTCAATCAATTGATGGCTTATTATCGCTTTGTATAATGAAAATCCACTAAAGAGAGAAATTGCTCTGATTTAATATTAAAAATGTAGGATCAAATAAATAGATTGTCTAGTCATTTCACACCTGCAAAACAGTTTAAATGATAATCTATTCATCACTAACTCATCCTGTCTATCTAAAGCAAGCGTTCGAAGAAACATAAATTCTGTTTCGCTCCTAATCGATAATTTCTATTTAAAAGCTTGAATAATTAACTACAATTTTCGTAACCAGTATTTCTTAAAGTTAAAATGCATTTCAATGGCATTGTTATTGTAAAATTATGTTCAAACATATAAACTATAGTGTTATGGCCTTTTAAACAGTTAATCCCTTCACTGGGAAAACAGTAAAATCATTTGAAGAAATCAATAAAAGTGCTTTAGACGAAAAGTTACAAAAAGCAGCATCTTGTTTTGAAGCTTGGTGTAATGAAAGTTTTGAGGTCAAAAGAAAAGTGATACAAAAGGTTGCAGACCTGATGAGAGAAAGATCTTCAGAATTAGCTAGGTTGATCACCTTAAAAATGGGGAAACGCATAGCTGAAAGTATAGGAGAAGTCGAACTAAGTGCTGCTATTTATGAATATTACGCTAAGAATGCAGAAGAATTTTTAGCAGATGAACCATTGAGTCCAACAGATGGTTCGGCATATATAAGAAAAGAACCTATAGGTGTTTTATTGGGCATAGATCCATGGAATTATCCTTTTTATCAGGTAGCGAGATTTGCCGCACCCAACATCATGGCAGGTAATTGTATTTTATTAAAACATGCTTCTAATGTACCACAATGTGCATTGGCCATAGAAAAACTATTTAGAGATGCGGGCGCACCAGATGGGTTATATACCAACTTATTCATCAATACTAATAAAGTTGAAGATTTACTTGCCAACCCAATTGTAAAAGCGGTTTCGCTAACCGGTAGTGAACAAGCAGGTGCCAGTGTAGCTGCAATTGCAGGTAAAAATTTAAAGAAATCTGTATTGGAATTGGGAGGGAGCGATCCTTTTATTGTTTTAGAGGATGCGGAAATGGATAAGACGGTAGAATGGGCTATTTATGGCAGGATGCAAAATTGTGGTCAAGCCTGTATTGCATCGAAGCGATTTATAGTAATGGATAAAGTTTACGATGAATTTTTAACTAAATTTAAAGCAGGACTAGCACAAATGGAACCTGGTGACCCAATGAAAGAGGAAACAACACTAGGTCCACTCAGTAGCAAATCTGCTCTAGAAGGTCTTGAAGAACAAGTTGAAAAATCTGTAAAGGCAGGGGCGAAATTATTAACAGGCGGCAAACGTTTTGATAGACAAGGATATTTTATGCAGCCAACCATATTAACTGATATTCCTAAAAATGCAGAAGCTTTCCACGAAGAGTTATTTGGTCCGGTTGCTTCGGTTTACAAAGTAAGCTCTGAAGATGAAGCAGTTGCACTGGCGAATGCTGTACGTTTTGGACTTGGTGGAGCCATTTTTACAGCTAACGAAAAACGTGGACAAAAACTGGCAGAAAGAATTAATTCAGGAATGATATTTATCAATCATCCAACAGGTTCACAACCCGATCTTCCTTTTGGTGGAACCAATCAAAGTGGTTATGGCAGAGAACTTTCTTCATTGGGTATAGATGAATTTTTGAATAAAAAGCTGATAAGAACCAGTGATATTAACAGTAAATAATAGATGATTTTAAACTGATACAGCTGTTATAAATCTTAGTTTCAGCGTATCTAAAATTTAAGAATTTTTTATACAAAAATGAAGATGAAAACCAATCTCTTTGTTGCCCACAACAAAAGGAGTATTACCTCATTCATAGTGATTGATAAAATAGAAATAGTATGCTACGCATCCATAAAAGTTTGAATTAAAAAACGTTTGTTCTTCTTATGGAAACTTTACATGTTTTGCGGTCAATATCACCAGTTTCATCCCTATCATACCCTTTATTTATTAATCTCTAGGTTTTAGTTGAATAGGGATGTTTTTTAGTCTTTATCAGGATGGTGATGATCAGTTGTGGTATTTTCTGCATTGAGGTCTTGACCCATGGCTTTTTTGTCTTTTGCATTCTTTTTTAAGTAAAAATATAGTGCTATCACTAAAATTAATACGACAAGCCCAATAAGAGCGCTGTTAATCATCATTTTTTATCCTCCTTTAATCTTTGTTCAATTTAACTTATTTATTGTTAAGTCAGTATAAAGTTTTTAAATCTAGTTTATGGTGCTTGTGCTAATAATGAACCAGTTGAGTTATTTGCTCATCTTTTAATTATCTCTGCTTTTGCAGCTATATGGAACTTATCAATAAAAAGAAATTAAATCTGCTTTAAAACGCTAGGTGTGAAAATCCTGCTCCTAGATTTCCTGACTATAGCGATGGAGGTATGGAACGTATAAAATGCTTCTTAAAACAAAAAATAGGTTCCTTAAAGTTAAACCCTGCTTAAGCTGAAGTTTTGTTTTCACTTTCATCCTGTTTTGTATTCACTTGCAACGATGAACATACAGATGATAGGACTAAACGAGCTGAACTTAGCCTAACAAAATTAGAATGGATTAGTAAATTTTAAAGAAAAATAAGAGAGATGTAATTAAGAAAATAAGAGGTTAGCATTAAATATTTTCTGTTTTACTCACAATATCCTTAATAACATTATCCAACTCGTTTGCCGAAATGTTGATGTAATTTAATAACTCTTTACCTTCTGATGTGGAGGCTTGCAGCTCATCAATTAAATTGGTGAGGCCTAAGATACGGGCAAGTGGGGCTCTTACAATGTGTGATTGCGTATATGCGATTTCTCGTAGTTTTGTATTTCTTTCTTCGATGGCTTTGGTGTAGGCTACTCTTTCAGAAATATCTTTTAAATAAACAGATAAGCCTGTATTTGATGGATAAATACTTATTTCGTACCAACTGTTCAGTTTCTCAAAATAATTTTCAAATCTGACCAAACTTTGCTCTGTCATGGCTTGATGATATTTGATGTAGATTTCAGAATCGATACCATCTGGAAATACATTCCAAAGATAATGACCAATGATTTTCTTTTTAGAAAAGCCTAACATTTTTTCAGCTTGCTTATTCCAGTAGGTAACGGTCCACTCGCGATTGATAGCAAAAAAAGCATCTCCAATACTCTCTAAAATCTCGTTTTTTTCGTTTAATGCTTCTTGTAAATTTTCTTCTACATTTTTTTGTGCTGTGACGTCTCTTTCAATGGCTACCCAATGGGTAAACCAACCAGTTTCATCGGCAACAGGTGATAAAGAAAAGTTATTCCAAAAGGGTTCTCCGTTTTTCTTATAATTTATAGTTGTAATTTCACATGATTCCCAATTTCTAATGGCTTTGCTGAGTCGTTTCAACTCATTTTGATCACTTAAAGGGCCCTGTAATATTCTTGGCGTTTTACCCATCACTTCCTCGGCACTGTATCCTGTCATTTTGGTAAATGCTTCGTTCACATAAAGGATTTTTGGACCTGGAAGGTCAAATGGTTTGGCCTCGGTAATCAGCACCGCATCATTGGTATTGGTTGCTACCGATTCCAATAATTTTAAACGTTCTTCTTCTAATTTCTTTTGAGTAATATCACTCATGGCGCCCACCATCCTTATCGCTTTACCTGCTTCATCTCTAATGATAAAGCCATGATCTGTTACATAAGCGTAGGTGCCATCTGCTTTTTTATATCTATACACCTCATTCCACTTAGATTCATTACCATCAATGGCTTTATTGAGACTTTCATGTAATTTTTTTAAATCTCCGGGATGAATATTGTTTTCCCAGAAATTGATATTATTTTGCTCTGGATTTTCTGTATAACCAAATAATTTATAAAAACTATTTCCCCAGTAAATAGACTGCTTGGTTAGATCCCAATCCCAAATGGCATCAGAAGTAGCTTGGGTAACGTACTCAAAGCGTTGATTGTTCTCCTTTATTTCCGATTCGTATTGTTTTTGTTGGGTAATATCTCTCACAATCATTGACGTTCTTTCGTTACCTTGGGCATCTAAAAACATGGATGAAGCTAACTCACCTTCAAATTTAGAACCGTCTTTTCTGATGAGGGTTAACTCGCCTCTAGCACTTCCTTCTTGTTTTCTTTTGCTTAGTAATTCATATAATCTTGGATCAGTTTTATCTACCAAACCAAATCTTCCTTTTTGGATAATTTCTTTCTCAGTCATCTGGAACATCTCGCAAGCTGCAGGATTTGCGGCTAAAATAGCACCATCAGTAAGGGTAAGTAAAATTCCATCCAGACTGTTTTCAAAGAAAGAACGATATTTGAGTTCACTTTCTTTAATTTGTTCTTCTGCTTTTTTTCTTTCGGTAATGTCTTGCGAGGTACCAAAAAATCTAATTAATTCGCCTTTTTTATCACGCTCACCATAACCAATCTCTTCAATTACTTTATGCTCTCCTTTTTTGGTAGTAATTCCATATTCAAATTTGAAGCTTTCACCTGTACGCAATGCCTTTTCTCTTATTTCTTGTGCCTTTTCTTGGTCTTTTTCATCCATTAAAAAGATGAAAGATTCGTTAAGATTTTGATCGAAGGTTTCTTGATCTATTTCAAATATTTTGAACAACTCTGCTGACCAATTGAACTTTGCTTCAGCCACATCATAATCCCAATTTCCTATTTTCGCCAAACTTTGGGCAAGTGTTAGCTTTTCTTCCCTGTCTTGTAAATCTTCTAAAGCTTTCTGTTTTTCAGTTATGTCTGTATAAACGGCCATTAAAGCATCTGTATTATTATAGATGAATTTATGTGCAAATAATTCGACATCTAAAATAGAACCATCCTTTTTCCTATGTTTAAAAACCCCGAAGTCTTTGTTGTTTTTTAGGTTTTTAAAGCGTTTTAGGATGTCTTTAATATCTTCATATTCTTCCGTTATTCTTAAATCATATAATGTCTTATGCATAAACTCCTCTCGGCTGTATCCATAAACCTGAATAGCTACATTATTAATATCTAATACAGCTAAGGTTTTTGCATCATATATAATTTTAGGAACTGGGCTTTCTTGATAAAGTATCTTATACTTTTCTTCAGATTTTTTGAGTTCTTCTTGTGTTTTTAATTGTTTAGAAATATCTGTAATTTGAGCTAAAGAGCATCGCCTTCCTTCATAATTTAGGATATGACCAACGATGTCTACATAAAAGATATCCCCATTTTTTTTCTGATGACGCCAAACTTTTTTATGGACTTCGCCATAAGTTTCTTCATCTTTTGTGGCAGCATCAATAAATGGAATGTCCTCTACCGGCCTAATGTCTCGGATGCTGAGATTTAAAAACTCCTCTCGGGTATAACCATATAGTAAAAGTATCTCCTCATTGCAATCAACAATTCTAAGGCTTTCAAAATCAAAGATTAACATGCAAGAAGGATTGCTTTCGAAAAGATATTTGTATTTCTCTTCTGATTTTTTGATGTTCTCTATTGCAATTATAGCAGTGGTATTGTCTCGGATCGTGGCTGTTAACCAATAACTATTGGTTTCTTCATTAAAAACTCGTTCTCCTAATTCTTTTACATATTTTATGGTTTGATTTGCCGTAATAATACGGTGTTGGAAATCCAGCGGCTTATCTTCTTTTTCTAATTCATTTTTGGCTGATAAGAAGTCTTCTAAATCATCAGGGTGAATAAATTGTGTAAAATCTTTAAGTGTTAGTTTTTTATTGGGATCAAAATCTATCTCAAAGATGCGATAAATCTCTTCGTCCCAGTTCATCTCATCAGTAGGAGCATAATATTCCCAACTACCCATTTTTGATATTCTTTGGGCACTTTTTAGGAGTTGATGAGATTGCTCTAAAGCTCTTTCATTCTGTTTTTGTTCCGTAATGTCTTTAGCAACGCAATAAGTCAATTGGTCTTTTTCGTTAAAATTTGCTGACCAAATCATTGAGATTAATGTCCCATCGTTTTTTACATTCCTATTTTCGAAATTTATAAAATTAGTGCCTTCTACAATTTTAGTAGATGTTTTATTAGTGTATCCAATATCATCTGGATGAACCAAAATGTTATAGTGTTTTCCTATCAGCTCATCTGGTTTGTAGCCCCAAACTCTTTCTGCGGCAGCATTTACTCTTACAAAATGATTATTTACATCAAAGGTACATATGACATCTAAAGAAGAATCCATTATTTTTTGAAGCTCATTAATGGCTTTCTCTTTTTCTACCTCGGCTATTTTTTTGGAGGTAATGTCTTTTGAAAATACAGAAAATCCTCGCTGTACATTATCCGAATTAATGATTGGGTTAACTAAGACTTCGTAATACTTAACCTCATTCTTAAATTTGATAATATTTTCAAAAGTATAACTTTCTCCGTTTTTTACTTTCTGATAAATTGATAAATAAAACTCTTTTTTATCAACAGTATAATAATCGAAAACGTTTTTACCTAACTTAATATCTACGTTCCTCAATTTCCTCATGAAATTGGCGAACATGGTGTTAAAGGTGATCAAGTTAAAGTCCATATCTACTGAATAGATGAGGTCTTCGGTGTTTTCTATTAAAGCATTTAAGTCTGCTTGTTGACTTTTTATCTTTTCAAATAATAATGATTTTTCGGTCACATCGGTTACCGTCGAAATCATTAAATCTTGTTCTATTAATGGAATATTTTTAGCATTGATGATTCTTTTTTCGTTGTTAGATGTTGTTACCGTGATATTGTTCCAATTCATCCTGGCAGGATTACCACTTTGCATATCAGAGATTACTCTACCCATAATTTCTTTTCGATAGGCCTCATCCGGATAAACTTTCTCGAAAAATGATTCAACATTTGCAAGATCTTGATCAGTCCATCCGTAAATAGATGCAAATGAGCTGTTTACCATTGTGGTTTTGCCATTGCTAATCTTGTTGACCGCAATACCAATTGGTAAATTTTCTACTATGGTTTCAATAAATTCGTTTCGAGATTTAAGATCGTTGATAGCAGCTTTGTATTCTTCATCCAGCTTTACAAAGCTTGTGATGTCTTGAAAAACACCGCATAATTTGATGGAATTTCCTTCTTTGTCTTTTATTAATTTGCCTTTAGATAGTATATATATAACGCTGTTATCTTTAGTGATAAACCTTTTTCTGATTTCGTAAGGTATTCCTTTTTCAATGGCATCGTTAATCTTTTCAAGTGCTAAAGACCTATCTTCGGGATGAATAATGGCCAATCCACTTTCTAAAGTTATTTCGAACTCATTTGGTTGATAGCCACACATTTTGAATGAACCATCAGACCAAAAAACCTGATTGGTTTTCAGGTCTATTTCCCAAGTGCCCAACAAAGAAATTGATTCAGCTAATTCTAAAAGTTCTTTTGCATTATTATCCTCCATACTTTGCTGAAAATGAATTAAGGAAAATAGTTTCAAAATTTAAAGTTTCAAAACTATTTATGTTTTTTAACGGTTCGTAAAAATAAATTTGCTCTATTAATAGGTGTAAATAGAGGCAGTACAATTATAAACTTTAATCATGATAAAAATACAACTGTAAATAAAATAACAGCTAATGCATGTAAATCGTTTTAAATCAATGAGATTAACGCAGAAAAACTATAATAATTATAGTCTATGTTTTGAAAACTTGTTGCTATCCTACAGATATAAAGATAGTGATGAGGGTAATTTTGTACTTAAATTAAGAAATAGAAATTTATTTATCATCCTTAGTTTAATTTTTGATGTTAAGTGCTTTCTATTAGATTAATTAAAAATAAATAGGGTTGACTTTTTGACTAAAAAAATTATTGTAAGATATCAAAGTTCATATCGCTAAATAATTATATTCCTTAAGCTCAATAAAGAAACCCGTCAACTAATTAGATGACGGGTTTTAATTCTTAATCTTTCTGAGCTTTGATAAATTTGCCGCTTGTATCAAACATGTAATCTAATCCTTTTACTTCAGCTTCATAAATTTTAGTTCCATCAGCTTTAACAATAAACGCGGTTTCACTAATCTTATAAGCGGCTCCAAATTTTGTTTTTAGATAAGAGAAAACACCAGCAGGTAATTCCTTGGTAGAAATAGCAGTTTCTGTTTCTAAAATACTTCCTTTTGAGTCCATCAAAATAGACATTTCTTTTCCATCTAATTTGAAACCAGCTTCGTAATTAGGATTTTCTTTGTCCCAATGAACGTTTTTCACTGTTGGATAAGCTTTAGTCAAACTTGCTTTTACCATTGCTGGGATAGACTGTGCAAAAGAACTGCTAGAGATCATTGTTCCTATG
>JAHJVW010000024.1 GCA_018828585.1 Bacteroidota bacterium | reverse complement strand
TTTTTATCTACAGCTAAAGCATTAACAGAAAATTCAACCCCACGGTTTTCCATACTACCCACATTCGCAATAAATCGGTTAGTAAAATTTGTGCCAGCAGATTGAGTGATTTCGTTAATTAAATCAGTAGTCTTTTTAATGTATAAATCTACTGAACCGGTAATTCTGTTGTTGATGATACCAAAATCTAAACCTACGTTACTAGTAGCTGTTTGTTCCCACTTTAAATTAGGATTGTAAGCGTTCGGACGATATACCTGATAGTATTGTCCTCCAACTTCATATTGAGCGGTTTGATTACCCAAACTATAGCCATTATAGTAAGTATAGTTTCCAATACCATCTTGCTGCCCAGTTACACCATAACCTAAACGAATTTTTAAGTCAGAAATAGCCTTTACATTTTTCATAAAACTTTCATTGCTAATTCTCCACGCAAATGCTCCTGAAGGGAAATAACCCCAACGATTTTGTGGTGCAAAACGAGACGAAGCATCAGCTCTAATAGTTCCAGTGAAAATATACTTATCATTTACAGTGAAAATTGCTCTCCCGTAATAAGATGACAATCTGTTTTGCTGTAAATCAAACGGAAAATTTGGCGTTGAAGTAGGGTTCTTAACCCCTGAAAAACTATAGTCAGCAAAGTTTGTATTTTTAGTCTCGTAAGATAAATAAGATGTTCCTGCAGTAACATTTAAATTACTCTTTATTGATTTTAAATCTTTAACATAGTTTAAGTAAAAATCAAAAACAGTATTTGTCTTATGCTGCTCGTATTGGTTGTTCACACCACTACGATATACACCAGCAGCATCTGGGAAACGAAGGAAAGCAGTTGCCGCATCAGGAGAGGTAACATTTGTTCCAGTTCCTTTTGCAATATCATAGCCTAAGTTTAGATTAGCTCTTAAATCTTTTAAGAAAGGTAGGGTATAATCTAACTGCAAACTACCAAGACTTCTTAAAGATTTGCCGTTATTTGTTCTCTGATCTAATAATGCTACAGGATTACGTGGTGCTAAAGAATTTAAGCCAGTAACACCAGTTGTTGCATTTATGGGACTTCCACTTAAGAATTGAAAATAGCCGCCATAATTACTATTTCCAGATAAAATTGTTTGTGTAGGATCAAATCTTACAGCAGTACCAATAGCGCCTTGGTCTGCAAAATTAGAATTGGTCATGCTACCTTGTGTGCTTAAAGTTACTTTTAAACTGTTATCGAAAAATTTTGGACTTAAATTTAAACTTAAAGAGGTACGACTTAATTTATCAGTTTTTAAAATACCATCTTGGTTTAAATAACCTAAAGATAGGCGATAAGGAAGATTCTTAAGTGAACCACTAACACTTAAATTGTTGTCGTTTGTACTTGCGTTTTGGAAAATTTCATTTTGCCAATCTGTTGAGGCAGCTCCAATTTTAGCCTTTAAAGCCGGAGTAGCATAAATACTTGTGTTATTTTTTACGAAATCTTTAAAATCTTGGGCACTAAAATTATCCGCTTTTTTAGCAATAGAACCAAAAGAGTATTGAGTTCCAAAAACGATTTGAGGTTTACCGGTTTGTCCTTTCTTGGTCGTAATAATGATTACACCATTTGCACCTCTTGATCCATAAATGGCCGTTGCCGAGGCATCTTTTAAAACACTAAAAGACTCAATGTCATTCGGATTGATTAATGCCAACGCATTAGCCGATCCTGCAATTCCACCACCATCAACAGGAATTCCATCAATAACAATCAAAGGATCGTTAGAAGCATTTAGAGAAGAACCGCCCCTAATACGAATGGTACTTCCTGAACCGGGAGCACCACTGTTTGAAGTAATACGAACCCCAGCAACTTTACCAGTAATTAACTGTTCTGGCGTAGTAATTTGCCCTTGTTGGAAATCTTTTGATGTGACATTGGTAACTGCACCGGTCAAATCTGATTTTTTAACTGAACCATAACCAATGACTACTACTTCATTCAAACTTTTCGAAGAAGGTAATAATTTGAAATCTAAAGTACTTTGGTCTGTACTTAGTTTAACTGTCTTGGTAAAATTATCATAACCAATAAATTTAACGGTTACCGAAACGTTTCCGTAACCTACTCCAGTTAAACGATAATTACCGTTAATGTCGGTTTGTGTTGATGTTTGCGTACCTTCTAGAAATACCGCTGCTCCGGGTAAGGGTAGGTTACTTTCATCAACAACTTTTCCGCTGATACTTCCATTTTGTGCAAATACGCTGATACTTATTAGCGTTAAAACAAAAAGAAAGCTTAGCTTTTTTAAGTAGCTCTTTTTCATGTAATTTTTTTATTTGTTTAAGAAAATTGGTTGGGTATAATTGATTGTTTATCCTGATGTAAAATTACGAGTTACCTTTCTATTTCAAAATTTATAGCATAATTTTTTAAATTATTTTT
>JAHJVW010000023.1 GCA_018828585.1 Bacteroidota bacterium | reverse complement strand
ATTTGAAATATTTGCAGGTTTTACTATGTAAATATAATAAATCTTGCAAATATTTTATGCCAATTTATTCCACAATCTATTGATAATCATTATTTTATATGTATTTTAAGGGGCGACTACTTAGAGTAATAAGAGGAGCTTAGGTTTTATAAAATCTAACTAATAAATGAGAGATTAATCTGTTTAATCTCTTATTTTATATGTATGATTTATAAATATAAATTGTAAATTTGTTGAAATATAATTTGATATGACAACATTTACGAGTACACTTCCTGACGATTTGATGGATTTGCTTACAGAAATGGCTGCAAAACTTAAATTACCTAAAAACAGATTGATTGAAAAAGCGCTACGCATTTACCTTGATCAATTAAATAAAGCGGAATATATGAAATCGTATAAAACTTCTGTTGACGATAAAGATATTTTGATAATTGCAGAAGAAGGTATGGAGGATTATTTTAAACAGATTGATATTGAAGCAAGGTGAAATTTGGTATGCTTCTTTAGATCCAATAAAAGGAAGTGAACAATCAGGATATAGACCCATAGTAATCTTAAGTGGAAATCTTTTAAATACTTATTTAAAAGTAGTTATTACAGCCCCGCTGACTACTAAAGTCAAAAATTACAAAGGAAATCCAATTCTTAATCCTAATGATAATAACGGTTTGGAAAAAATATCCGAATTATTGGTCTTTCATATCAGATCAATATCAAAAGACAGGCTTATCAAACGAATTGGTTTTATTTCTAAAGGTGAATTAAGCTTAGCAATTCAAACGCTAAATGCTATCTTAAGATATTAAGCATCACTTTTTAATAAAATTTCTGCTATTATTAAATCTTCTGGAAAAGTAATTTTAAAATTAAACTGGTCTCCATTTTCTAAAATAACAGAAAATCCTGCTTTTTCTACTACTGAAGCATCATCCGTAAAATTTATTGAAAATTCTTGTTCGTAAGCTTTCTTGAGCTGACCGTATTGAAAAGTTTGTGGTGTTTGTACCAGATAGGTTTCTGACCTATTTAAAGATACTGATAAACCATTTTTTAAGCTCCTTAACGAATCTTTAGAAGGAATTGAAGCTATTGCATTTCCTTTTGTTAAAGCGGTTTTAAAACAGCTTGAAATTGTTTTTTGAGAAACTAAAGGCCTAACAGCATCATGTATTGCTACAATCGAATTTTGCACATCAATTTTTGAAAAACCATTTTTTACCGAATGAAATCTTTCATCTCCACCAGATGCAATTTGGTGAGGAACATCAAATTGATATTGATTGATTAAATTTTGCCAAACTTTTAGATCAACTTCCGCTAAAACCAGAATAATTTCTGGTTTAAACTCATTTTGATGAAAGGCATTTATACTATGCATCAAAATTGGCAAGCCATTTATCGGGATAAATTGCTTTGGTAAATCATTATTCATTCGTTTTCCTTTGCCGCCCGCAACTATTATTGCATAGTATGAATATTCTTCTTTTTCCATCAAATGCTAATTAAACAAAAAAGACCGAAATTTTCGGTCTTTATATTTTTAGATGATTAACATGGCATCACCATAACTGTAGAATCTATATTTCTCTTTTACAGCAACTTCATAAGCATTCATTACATTTTCATAACCTCCAAAAGCAGCAACCATCATTAATAAAGTTGATTCTGGCGTATGGAAATTAGTAACCATTGAATTGGCAATACTAAAATCATAAGGAGGAAAGATAAATTTCGAAGTCCAATCGTTAACTGGTTTTAGATGATGGTTTGCAGAAACTGCAGATTCTACAGCCCTCATCACAGTAGTGCCAACTGCACAAACTCTTCTTTTTTCATCAATTCCTTTATTGACCATATCAACAGTTTTTTGATCGATAATGATCTGTTCAGAATCCATTTTATGTTTGGTTAAATCTTCCACCTCAACCTGACGGAAAGTGCCTAAACCAACATGAAGTGTAACTTCTGGAAATTCGATGCCTTTTAATTCTAAGCGTTTCATTAATTCTCTACTAAAATGCAGTCCTGCAGTTGGGGCAGCAACAGCACCTTCATTTTTAGCAAAAATTGTTTGATAACGATCTTTATCTTCAGCGGTTGGCTTACGCTTAATATATTTAGGAAGCGGAGTTTCACCTAAAATTTCGATATTTTGTCTAAACTCCTCATCTGTGCCATCAAAAAGGAAACGGATCGTTCTTCCTCTAGAAGTAGTATTATCCACGACTTCAGCAACCAATAAATCATCATCACCGAAATAAAGCTTATTACCTACTCTTATTTTACGAGCCGGATCAACTAAAACATCCCATAATCTTAATTCTTTATTTAGTTCTCTTAATAAAAAGACTTCAATAGTGGCTCCAGTTTTTTCTTTATTACCGTATAAACGGGCAGGAAAAACTTTTGTATTGTTTAAAATCATCACATCTTTCTCTTCAAAATATCCCAAAATATCTTTGAAAATTTTATGCTCTATTTTACCTGTTTTTTTGTCTAAAACCATCAGACGTGATTCATCACGGCTTTCTGCAGGGTGGTGAGCAATAAGAGAGTCTGGTAAATTGAATTTAAATTGAGATAATTTCATATGTTTTTGAACAATAATTTGGAGCGCAAATTTAGGAAAAAAATATTCAAATACTGAATAACTCAACTAAGTCCGAAAATTGAAATAATTTTATTATGTTTTGTTGTAACTTAAATCATCAATTAGCGTCTAAATCGTAATATGTTATTTTTAAAACTCTTCCGCGAAAGTTTCATTTTTGCTTTTGATGCGCTCAGGCAAAACAGAATGCGTACTTTTTTATCTCTTTTAGGTATCACCATTGGTATTTTCACCATTATTACAGTTTTTGCTGCTGTTGATACCTTTAGAGGAAATCTGCAATCGAGTGTCGATAAATTGGGTAGTAAAACTATTTATATTCAGAAATGGCCTTGGATTTTTGGAGGAGATTTTCCATGGTGGAAATATATGCAACGTCCACAACCAAGTTTAAGAGACTTTGAAGCATTAAAAGAAAGAGCTTCTACAGCAGACGGAATTTGTTACCAAGTTGGTTTATCAAATAGAACATTAAAATACAAAAGTAATAGTGTTGAAGGAGCGCAGGTTTCAGGTGCTTCCCAAGATTACAATAAAATATATAGTTTCGATTTGTCGGGAGGAAGATATTTTACTGATAATGAATCTAATAGCGGCAGTCCAGTTTGCTTAATTGGATCTGAAATTGCAGAAGGATTATTCCCTAATCAAAATGCAGTTGGAAAAGATATTAAAGTTTTGGGTAGGAATGTACAGGTTATTGGTGTATTTGCCAAAGAAGGTGATGACCTTTTGGGTGTTTCATCAGATAGAACTTTACTGATGCCTTTAAATTTTGCTCGAAATTTAGTAGATATAGAAAGTGACAGATATGGTCCGCAGATTACGGTTAAAGGTAAAGATCAGTATACTTTAGAGGATATGGAAAGTGAACTGAGAGGTTTAATGCGTTCTATCAGAAGAATCAACCCGATAGAGGAGGATGATTTTGCGCTAAATAAAACGACACTTTTAACTGCTCAGTTAGATATTATGTTTAAAGTTGTTGACATAGCAGGTTGGATTATTGGTGGTTTTTCTATCTTAGTTGGTGGCTTTGGTATTGCAAATATCATGTTTGTATCTGTTAAAGAGCGTACAAATATTATAGGGATTCAAAAGTCTTTAGGAGCTAAAAATTATTTCATTTTAATGCAGTTTTTGTTTGAAGCAATAGTTCTTTGTTTAATTGGTGGATTTATAGGACTAGGTTTCGTTTACTTAGGGACTTTAATAGCTACCTATGGCTTCGATGTAAAGATTATTCTGGATAAGGGAAACATCATCTTAGGAATTTCTATATCGGTTATTATAGGTGTGATTTCTGGTTTTTGGCCTGCTTTTTCAGCTTCAAGATTAGATCCAGTTGAAGCCATTAGGTCTAAATAAAATCAATCTATAATAATATCGAGATGAGTTAATAAACCCATCAGTCCGTCTGAAGAAAATTTTGTTTTTTTCAGATGGTTAATTTCAGGCTTTATTTGAAAGTTTATTGCATTTCGAAAATCGGCTTTTTCCAAATTGCTATTTTCAAAAATTGCTCCTGCTAAATCACTTTGATCAAAATCAGCTTGGTTTAAATCCGTTTCAACAAAATCAACCTCTTTTAGATTACAGTTCTTAAACCTAATTCCTTTTAGTTTTAATTGATAAAATGAACTCATAGAAAGTTGACAATCCTTAAAATCTATTTCTAATAAAAATTGCTTACAATCGCTGAAATTTACACCTAGAAGATGGCAAGTTTTGAATTTCACATTTTTTAAACCAGTTTGTGTCATCTTGACTAAACTAAAATCGCAATCTATAAAATCACAATCAGTAAAGTCCGTTTCAAAAAGATGAAGTTTAGAGAAATTGCATTTTTTGAAAATACAATGTTCAAACTGTTGTTTTTCAATATTTTCTTTGGAGAAATCTTTGTCTTCAAATAACTGATCTTCAAAAAGATGCTTCATGGTGTTTTTATAATAGGTGAAAACTTAAGCTTTTTCTTTAAACAAGAATAATTATTTAAATTGAAATTTTTAATTCAATCCAAATATGGAATTTATTCGGGAACCAGCATATTTAATCGCTGTTTTACTTTTTTTAGTTGCTTTTTCAGAGTGGTTGGGTAAACAAAAGTTTTTTAAACATTTAGGTTCGGCTTTATTGGTAATTATTTTAGGTGCTATTTTAGCTAATTTGAAAATTATTCCGTCATCTACCAACCCACCACATATTTACGATCAAATTTTTGAATATGCTGCGCCACTTGGAATATTCTTTTTGCTTTTAGAAGTTAAATTAACTGATTTGAAGTTAGCAGGCTTACCCATGTTGATGATGTTTTTACTAGGTTCGGCTGCAACTGTTATTGCTGTTTTAATAAGTTATAAGATATTTTCGCCTCAAGATCACCATATTCCTAAAGCTTTTGCAGTTGCAGGGATGTTTACGGGCACTTACACAGGTGGAAGTGCCAATTTAAATGCGGTAGCATTGGAGTATGATATGAACAAGAATGGGACTATTTATGCTGCTATAAATGCTGTGGATAATATTGTCACCACCATTTGGATTTTGCTAACTATTTTTTTACCTATCATACTTCATAAATTTTTTCCAAGAAAGAGAAATATCCCAAAAGACATGGAAAATGTATCTGATGAAGAATTAAGGATAATGATGAGTAAATCAAATGCCGAGATCAATATTATTGATATTTCGGTTCTGATTACCTTAGGTTTTGCGAGCTTGTTTTTATCTAAATTATTGTCTTTATATATTCCTCAAATACCTTCTATTATTACTTTAACTACTCTAGCGTTACTATTAGCTCAATTACCAATTATTCAAAAATTAAGAGGAGGGAAGGTAATTGGTTTGATTTTGATTATGCTTTTTTTAGCAGTAATAGGTGCTTTCTGCGATATAGAAGCATTAGTAAAAAGTGGTGATGTTGCATTAACGCTTCTCAGTTGGGATATTACCTTAGTATTTTTACATGGCTTAATTCTTTTTGGAATAGGTGGGTTTATTTTTAAAGTTGATTGGGATATTATTGGAGTAGCTTCAAATGCAAACATTGGAGGTTCTGCATCTGCACCAGTTTGTGCAGCTAGTTTAGGTAGAAAAGATTTGCAATTACCTGGTTTATTAGCCGGCTCTATAGGCAATGCTTTGGGAACTTATTTAGGACTTTTAGTTGCTCATTTTTTAATGTGATGGTTTATTTCTCAAGTTTAGTAAAGAAAGTCACTTGTAAAATATGACGATTGGTGTTTTCAGTTTTTCCTTTTATAGCTATCATTTGATAACCTAATTCAGAAGATAGATTGTTGTTAAAACGATGACCAAAGCCTACTAAAGCTCTATTTTGATCAAATGAATGAGTGTTTAAATCGCTTTTATTTTGAATATTAAATAATATATCATCTTGCAAAGCAAGATAAATACCATTATTCATATTGTTAGATTTTGATAATGGGATAAAAATTTTGTTAAAAAGCCTCAATCTTTGCGAGAATATGTCTTGGGTTTGTTGCTCTATAAATCTCTGTTCTAACCTAACTCTACTAAATACCAAAACATTTTTAATATGGGAAGTGACTAAAGCTTGTTCCCAAACTATATTTTCCAAAAGGATTGGTTTTAAAGGAGGGTCCTTATCAGTTTGAGTGGAAATATAAGAATAGCCAATACCTGTACTGAAGGCTTTATTAAAGTAGTAATTAATTCCTGGTCTAATTACAATGTTTCTTATTCCATCGAGATTATTTTTTGATCTTAATTGAGCGTCAAAACCAATATTGAATTTTGGCGATAAATTTTGGATATGCGATAAAACTAGCCATCCAGAAAATGAATTAGTCTGAGCCTGAACAGTTGACGTGAAATTTAGAAAAGTGATAAATAGGCCCAGTGAAATAATTTTATTCATTATGCAAAACTAGTTTTTTATACACTTATTTAAAGTGAGTTAAGTCACAGGTAGTCTGAATAAAAAAGCACCTGCCATGCCACAGGTGCTTTGCATAAACTAAAAGAAAAATTAATAAATATTATCCGAAATTAAGTTGTTTACTCATACTAAATCTGATAAAACAAAATTTCCAGTATCGGCTATAAATGCACCATCATTTAAAATTAAATCTTTTGCTTCAACAATGTCTGACAAGCGTATAGAGCCAATTACATAGTGGTATTCTCTGGAAGAGTATCTTTCTTCAATATCAATAAAAGGAAGTTTTTTAATTAAATCTTCTTTGTTAAAACGAAGGTAAACTTGTAGGATTTCATTATTATTGAAACTCATTTTTTTCTCTACCTGAGTCTTTTTATACTCGTAACGATAATCATATCTCAAAGCAGAAACGTCTGAGAAAACTGCAGCTCCGGTTGGGTGTCCGCCAGCTCCCTTGCCAAAAAAGAATTGTTGATCAGCGAAAGCGGCCTGTACACTTACCCCATTATATTCATTTTCTACGTTGAATAAAAAGTCTTCTTTCTTTACCAATTTTGGTAAAACATAGATACTTACTTCATGGTCGTTTTGTTTTTTTGCAACAGGGACTAGCTTTATTTTTTGACCTTTTTCTCTCGCGTATTGCAAATCAGAAAGCTGTAAGTTTTGAATACCAATATTTAGAACTTCATCCGGATTAACGAATAAGCCATAGGCATGTGCAGTTGCAATGGTTAATTTAAACTTAGCATCATAACCACCAACATCCATGGTAGGATCTGTTTCTGCAAAGCCTAAATCCTGGGCTTCTTTTAAAGCATCTGCATAACTTTGATTTTCGTTAAAAACTTTTGAAAGGATAAAATTAGAAGATCCATTGAAAATCCCACTCACGGCATAAAGAAGCTCATTATCATAATATTCTTCTAAGTTTCTAATAATTGGAATACTGCCACAGACCGCTCCTTCATAGAGTAAAGAAGTGCCGTTTTCCTGCTGTAACTTTACCAGTTCTTCGAGGTGTTCGGCAATCATTTTCTTATTTGCTGATACTACATTCTTACCATTTTTCAATGCGTAGGTTACAATCTCATAGGCGGCATCCGCATCATTGATCAACTCAATAATGGTGTTAATTTCAGGATCTTTTAGAATCTCCCATTTATCTGTGGTAAATAATTCTTGGGGTAAAGTTCTTTTTTTAGAAGGATCTTTAATGGCGATTTTTTTGAATTCGAAATTCAAATTTTTACTCATAGAGATGTCATATAAACCTTGCCCAACAACCCCAAATCCAAATAAACCGATATTTAATTTCTTACTCATTTATGCTATTCTTAAATTATTTTGATTCTTTTTTCCAGCATTGCTTTTCATGAATGTTGAAATAATATTTTCTATGGTTTTTAATTCTAATAAAAATCCATCATGACCATAAAAGGATTCGATTTCTGTAAAAGAGACGTTTTTAATATTTCTTGATAAAAACTTTTGTTCTTCAATCGGGAAAAGTAAATCGTTTTTAATGCCTATCACTAGCGTATTCGCCTTTACTAAATCTAAAGCATCTTTAACGGAATTTCTACCGCGACCAACATTGTGACTATCCATCGCTTTTGTTAAAAAGTAGTAGCTGTAGGCATTAAATCTTTTTACTAATTTCTCTCCTTGATAGCGCTGATAAGACGAGGCCTTAAAGTCTGTTTTTTTATCCACTTCAATTTCATGTTGTGTTTTAACATAACTTTCGTAAGAACGATAGGAAAGGAGCGCCATACTTCTAGCAGCTTTTAAACCTTTTGCGCCACCATCTTTTTGGTTAGCATAAAAAGTTCTGTCCGCAGTGATTGCTAAGCGTTGAGATTCATTAAATGCAATTCCCCAAGGAGAATGCTGTGCATTGGTGGCCAAAAGAATTAAATTCTTTATTTTTTCAGGAGCGGAGATGGCCCATTCTAAAGCCTGTTGTCCGCCTAAAGAACCACCAATTAGGATCTCAATCTCTTTAATACCTAGTTCATTAGCTAATAGCTCATGTGCAGCAACTAAATCTCTAATCGTAAATTCTGGAAAAGCTAAATAAAAAGGCTGACCAGTAATTGGATTAATAGAAAGTGGATTAGTAGTACCGTAATGCGAACCCAACACATTTGCACAGACTATAAAATGCTCATTTGGATTGAAATAATCGTTTTTTCCAAATAAGCCAGACCACCAATCCGTAACATCAGAATTAGCCGTTAAAGCATGGCAAACCCAAACTACATTAGATTTATCTTTATTGAGTTTTCCAAAAGTATGGTAAGCAATTTCTAGGTTACGAAGTTTTTTTCCGCTTTCTAGTTTAAACTGCTTTTTATATTGAAATTTTTTTGTGCTCATTTTAATCTTTATTTGATAGCGGCGAAAGCTTGCTCAAAATCTGCTTTGATATCATCAATATGTTCAATACCTACTGAAACACGTAAAAGGGTAGGTGTAACTCCAGATTTAATTTGATCGGCATCACTCAGTTGCTGATGTGTTGTTGCAGCCGGTTGGATAATCAAAGTTTTTGAATCGCCCACATTTGCTACATGGCTGGTGAGTTTTAAGTGATTAACAAAAGTTTTAGTTTGATCTTTATCTCCTTTTATTTCAAATGATAACATCCCACCAAATCCTCTCTGTAAATATTTTTTGGCCAACTCATGATAAGGTGAAGAAGCCAAACCAGGATAGTTGACCGATTTAACTTGTGGATGAGCTTCTAACCACTTAGCAAATTCTAAAGCATTTTCTACATGGCGCTGTACCCTTAAAGAAAGCGTTTCTAATCCTTGAATTAATAAAAAGGAATTGAACGGAGAGATGGCTGATCCAAAATCTCTTAAACCTTCTACTCTTGCCCTAATGATGAATTGAATATTTCCAGACGGGCCGTTTACTCCAAATACATCTGAAAAAACTAATCCATGGTATCCTTCTGATGGCTCAGAGAACTGAGGAAATTTACCATTGCCCCAATTGTAATTTCCACCATCAACGATTACGCCACCAATGCTTGTTCCATGTCCGCCAATCCATTTAGTTGCCGATTCCACCACAATATTTGCTCCATGTTCTAAAGGTCTAAACAAATAGCCGCCTGCACCAAAAGTGTTATCTACAATTAATGGTAAATCATGTTTTTTGGCTATCGCCGATATTTTCTCGAAATCTGGGATGTTAAAAGCAGGATTTCCGATGGTTTCTAAATAAAAAGCTTTGGTATGATCATCAATTAAAGCGTCAAAGCTTTCGGGTTCTTCGGTCTCTACAAATCTGGCTTCAATACCTAATCTTTTAAACTGAACTTTAAACTGATTAAAAGTACCCCCGTATAAATATCTGCTGGTGACAAAATTATCTCCAGCGTTTAATATATTTGTTAAAGCTAAAAACTGTGCAGCCTGTCCAGATGCTACCGCTAAAGCTGCAACACCGCCTTCTAAAGCCGCGATACGCTTCTCGAAAACATCAGTTGTTGGATTCATAATCCGGGTATAGATGTTACCAAATTCTTTCAGTGCAAATAAATTTGCCCCATGGTCAGAATCGTTAAAAACGTAAGAAGTAGTTTGATAAATGGGCACTGCCCTAGATCCGGTTGTTGGATCTACCTCCTGACCAGCGTGAAGTTGTAATGTTTCGAATTTTAAGTTTTGTGTTGACATATTGAATGTTTTTAAACTGATATAAATACTAGTTTGGGGTTTTTGTAAATTAATTGGAATGCTTTCTAAGTAGAAATTGAATTTACTTAGAGATTAGCTCATGCAATAACACATACAACAAGCGGTAGCAAAGCGTAGCGTTAAAACTGATTCACCTTTTAAAAAGGTTGCAATTCTTGATGATGTTTTTTTGTTTTTTTCCATGTCCTTAAAATTTATAGTTCCCTTTCGGGTAGGAATTGGCACCTTCTCTTTTATGCTAAGGGTTGCCAGTGGGTCTGTGAGCCTAATCTCTCGCCACTTCTTTATAAATCAAGACCTGCTTTGAGGAGGAATTGATTTTGGTATCTCAACCAAATGATGTTGCGAAGATAAGATAGAATTATCAAATCTTCCAAATAAAATTTTGTTTTTTTTGATTTTAATGTTTAAAACGTTGATAAATAATCTTTTGCTGATAAAATAGGGATTTTAGAGAGTTTAAAATCTTTCAAATTCCTAGTAATGATGATATCCATTTGATTTTGAATAGCGCATTCATATTGAACAGCATCCTCAAAATCTTTAAAATCAGAATTTAAAGCTAAATCAATGATCTTATCATCAATATTTAAAACAGAAACCAGAAGTTTAAATTGTCTTAAAGTTTTATTAATTTCATTTTGCTTTAATTTTTGTGATAAAATGTAATGGGTATTTACAATACTTAAAGACGAAGTGTAAAGTTCAACCTCTTTATGATCAGCAAGTGTAAATAGTTGTTGAGCTTCAAGATAAAAGTCTTTTCTATTAGCTAGTAAGTCTAAAATAATATTGGTGTCAATAAAAATCCTAATCATTTTTAGCTATACTTTTTCTCCAAATGATTGATGTGAGATTCCTTATAGTCAACTTCATCTAAATTAATAATACCTGTCAAGCTTTTAACTAAAGGACTGATTTCAATTTCTTGTTTTGGTGATTTAGTTACTGTTTTAAGATAAGTTTCAATCATCTTAGATAAGCTAGTGTTTTTAACTTTAGCATACTTTTTAGCATCTTCAATAATAGATTTATTGAGTTTTAACGTGAGTTTAGTTTCCATAAGAAATATTTAAGACGTACAAATATAATTATTTAACACGTATAAAAAAATTACAATACTCGTTCCAAATCCCCAATTAAATCATCAATATGCTCTAATCCTACAGAAACCCTCAACAGGTTTTTTGGTGTTTTGGTATCTGGACCTTCTACAGAATAGCGGTGTTCAATTAAACTTTCTACACCTCCCAAGCTGGTAGCCTGAGTAAATATTTTCAACCCATTGACCACTTGCTTAGCTTTTTCTTCACCGCCTTTTAATAAGAAGGAAAGCATTCCGCCAAAAGAAAGCATTTGCTTTTTTGCCAGTTCGTGTTGAGGATGAGAGGTTAATCCGGGATAAAAAACGGCTTCTACAGCTTCGTGATTCTCTAAAAATTTGGCTAAAGCTTGAGCATTGGCAACATGTCCACGCATACGATAAGGCAAAGTTTTAATACCACGAGTGACTAAATAACAATCAAAAGGAGCAGGGACAGCACCACCATAACCTTGAACAAGTTTTACTTTTTCCCAAAATGGTGTAATTTCTTTGGTAACTAAAATTCCTCCAGTTACATCAGAATGTCCATTTAAATATTTAGTAGTCGAGTGCATCACCATATCTGCTCCTAAACTTAAAGGTTGCTGACAACATGGAGAAGCAAAAGTATTGTCTACCACAAAAATCAATTGATGTTCTTTTGCGATATGTGCAATTTGTGCTATATCAGATAATTTTAATAATGGATTAGATGGGGTCTCTGCCCAAATCAATTTAGTTTCTCTTTTTATGACTTTAAAAATCTGCTCTAAATCGGTAAAATCGACAAAATCAAAGCTTAAAATCCCTTTAAAAATTAATTTTAATTGATTTCTTAAACCATGGTACATGTCATCAGGGCAAATGATATGACTTCCAGGTTCTAAAGCTTGAAAAACTGACATTCCAGCCGCATTACCAGTTGCAAAAGCGCAAGCCTCAATTCCGTTTTCTAAAGCAGCAACTACATTTTCTAAAGATTTACGATTAGGATTATTTGATCTTGAGTACATATATCCACCTGAATAATCTCCATTTTCCCCTCTTTCAAAGGTAGTTGAAAGCGTGATTGGTTGAATAGCCGCTTTAGTATTTGAGTCTATGATATTACCCGAGTGAATGGCAAGAGTTTCAATTTTCATATTTATATTTTATGATGACAAGCTGTTCAAACTTAATAAAAGAATTCTTGTTTTACATTCAAATCACGTATTAAAAGCACATTTTTATTAATTTGCACAAAATTCAAGTTTATGAATTCAGAACATCAGCTAGAGACTATTCTAAAAGATCAAAATCTTCCGAAACAACATCGGGCAATTGCCGAAAAAGTAAAAAATTCAGAACGAATTACTTTTGATGAAGGTGTTTATCTTTTTGAAAAAGGAGATTTAGCCTATGTAGGCGTTTTGGCAAACTATATTCGCGAAAAGCGTCATGGAAATAAAACCTATTTTAATAGAAATTTTCATATAGAACCAACTAACCTTTGTGTTTACGACTGTAAATTTTGTTCGTATTCGGTTTTAATAAAAGAGCGATCAGAAGGATGGGAATATACGCTGGAAGATATGTTGAATATTGTTAAATCTTATGATGGTCAACCTGTTACAGAAGCACATATTGTAGGAGGCGTTTTACCACAATATGATATGACGTTTTACCAGAAATTATTTTCCGAAATCAAGAAACACCGTCCTGATTTGCATATAAAAGCTTTAACACCAGTAGAGTATCATTATATTTTCAAGAAAGCGAAAGTTGATTATGCGACAGGGATGAAGTTGATGAAAGAAGCTGGCTTAGAATCTATGCCAGGTGGTGGAGCAGAGATTTTTCATCCTGAAATTAGAGAACAGATCGCTAAAGATAAATGTAATGCAGATCAGTGGTTACAAATCCACGAAGAATGGCATAAATTAGGAAAGCGCTCTAACGCGACTATGCTTTACGGACACATCGAAAAATTTTGGCACCGAGTGGATCATATGGAAAGACTACGTCAATTGCAGGATAAAACTGGGGGTTTCCAGACTTTTATTCCTTTAAAATTTAGAAATCAAGACAATCAGATGTCGAATGTTCCTGAATCTACGGTAGTCGAAGATTTAAGAAATTATGCCATTTCAAGAATTTACTTAGATAATTTCGATCATATAAAAGCATATTGGGCTATGATTAGTAGAAGTACGGCTCAATTATCATTAAACTTTGGTGTGGATGATATTGATGGAACTTTAGACGACACTACAAAGATTTATTCTATGGCAGGAGCAGAAGAACAACACCCGGGGATGAGTACAATGGAATTGGTCAAATTGATTAAGGCTGTTGGAAGAAAACCGATAGAAAGAGATACGTTTTATAATGTAGTGACAGATTATGAAAACTTTGACTTTCCTGATGAGTTGAAACCAAAATATTATGCTTTACCCGTTTTAAACTAATAAATGAGTCATCCAAAGAAAAGATTTTATATCATCCGTCACGGAGAAACAGATTTAAATAAAAATGGAATTGTTCAAGGAAGAGGCATTAATTCCGAGCTAAATGATAAAGGTAAATCACAGGGAGCTGCTTTTTTTGAAAAATATAAGGATTTACCATTTGATAAAGTTTACACCTCATCGTTGGTGAGAACACATCAAACAGTTGCTAAATTTATTGAGAAGGGAATTCCTTGGGAACAATTATCAGGCTTAGACGAGTTAGCATGGGGCAAATATGAAGGTTTAAAAAGTACTCCTGAATTAAGAATTGGCTTTAAAAAATTAATTGAGAATTGGTCTTTAGGGAGATATGATGAAAAAGTTGAGGGAGGTGAAAGTCCAAATGAAGTTTTTGTTCGTCAGGTTGCTGCTATGAAACATATTCTAGCGCAAGAAAATGAAAATCTTGTTTTGATGTGTATGCATGGTAGAGCCATGAGGTTATTAATGTGTCAATTATTAAAAAAGTCTATGGATAAAATGGATGATTATCCACATCAAAATACTTCTTTATATATTTTAGATTATGATGGTGTAAATTTTGAGATGCAAACATTTAACAGTTTAGTTCATTTACAAAATTTATGATTCGAATATCAGCGGTAAGTTATACCAATACGATTCCGTTTATTTACGGTCTTCAAAATGATGCTATCAAAAAGGAAATTGAATTAAGTTTAGATGTCCCCTCAATTTGTGCACAAAAACTAATTGACGATAAAGTAGATATAGGATTAATTCCGGTAGCGGCTATATTAGAATTACCAGAAGCTCATATTGTTTCGGATTATTGTATTGGAGCTAACGGAGCTGTCAACTCGGTTTTTATTTTTAGTAATTGTCCAATTAAGGATGTCGAGTATCTTCAACTCGACCCGCAATCAAGATCTTCTAATAATTTAGCTTTAGTTTTATTGAAAAATTATTGGAAACTCAATCCAGAATTGGTGCCAAAAGCTAAAGAGTATAGTAGATCAACACATCCCAAGACGGCATTTGTACAAATTGGAGACCGTACTTTTGGACAAGTAAATAAGCATTCTTATGTGTATGATTTAGCACAAGTTTGGAAAGATTTTACCGGATTGGAATTTATTTTTGCAGCGTGGGTGAGTAATAAAAAGCTGGGTGAAGCTTTTATTACTAGATTAAATAAAGCGCTAAAAATGGGTTTGGATAGTCGATTAAATATTTTTGAGAATGTGGAAATGCGAAAGGATTTTGATTTAGTAGACTATTTGATGCATAAAATTGATTATCAATTTAATGATAGTAAACGTGAAGCTTTAAATTTGTTCCATCAATATATTAAAATGCTTTAAAGGATAACTATATCTTTTAATAAGTTATATGCTATTTAGGTAGGGCTTTAAGAAATAGTATAAAGTGATCTCCAACTTTTGGGTGATCTCCAATTTATTTTCTGTAAATTTTAATAATCATTAACTTAGCTTTATCAAAGCTGAAAATTATCTGTAAGAACTTTAATGAATTTCAACGACAAATCAATCAATATAAATGAGGGAAGTGTATCAATTTCAAAGGATTTATTTGAAAATTTTAAGCAGTTAGAGAACTTTTTCAAGTATACACCCGATTTGTTGTGTATTGCTAGTTTTGATGGATATTTTAAACGGGTGAATCCTGCTGTCTCCAAGGTTCTAGGATATTCTGATGAAGAGTTGTATTCAAAAAAAATCATGCAATTTGTTCATCCAGATGATGTAGAAAATACGATTTTACATCGTTTAAAAATGATTAAAGGAGAGACACCTGGCAATCATGAAAATAGATATGTTACAAAATCAGGTGAAATTGTTTGGCTTTCATGGACCTCAATTCCTGATGATGATTTAGGTTGCGTTTTTGCTATTGCAAAAGTGATAACGGCTAAAAAAGAACGAGAAGAAGAGCAAAACAAATTATTCGAAAACATATCTATCGTAAATCAAGAATTAAAGCATTTTACAAGATTAACATCTCATGATTTGAGATCACCTGTAAATAATATACTCTCTATCTTCGATTTATTAGATACTTCAAAAATCACAGATACTAATACGTTAGAATTAGTTAATTTGTTGAAATCTACTACTCATCAGTTACATCAAACATTAGAAACTTATATCAATGGTTTAATTAAAAAGGACAAGCAGCTGAACCAGGAAAATAAGGAAATAAATATTGAAACATCATTAAATAAAGTGATACATTCCATTAAGGCATTAATTCAAAAATCTCACGCTATAATAACTACTAATTTTTCTGCTTTTGATAAAATTAAGTATAATCAAATTTACTTAGAAAGTGTTTTGTTAAACTTGATTACAAATGCTATAAAATATGCACACCCTGATCGTTTACCAATAATTGATGTTTCGACTAGGATCTTAAATGATAAAAAGCAAATAATTGTATCAGACAATGGTTCTGGATTTGATTTAGAACATGTTAAAGGGAAGGTTTTTGGCCTTCACGAAACATTTCATCAAAATAAAGATAGCAAAGGTTTAGGCTTATATTTAGTTCATAAAAACGTGACCGATTTTGGAGGTGAAATACATTTAGAAAGTAAGTTAGATGAGGGATCAACTTTCACTATTACTTTAGGCATTAAGGGCAAATAAAAAAAGTCACCTAAATAGATGACCTTTTTACGAGATTTTATTTATGATCTGTAGTTAACTCCAGACCCCAATTTTTTCCTTTATCTATAGCGGGAACTCCTTTTTCTAACCAAACTGGTGCAGGAGCGCCTTTTAAATAATGATCAAAAAACTGCTGTTCTCTTATTTGAATATCTTTTTTGTTTTGGCGTTGAATTAAATTATGGTCATCGCCATTATAATTTAATAGCCAAGTAGGTTTTCCTAATCTTCTTAAAGCGGTAAACATTTCGATACCCTGATACCAAGGCACTGATCCATCGCCATCATTAGACATAATGACTACTGGTGTTTGAACATTTGGCATTTTAAAAAGAGGTGAGTTTTCGATATACAAATCTGGACGCTCCCAAATGGTAGCGCCAATTCTACTTTGCGTTTTTTCATATTGGAATTGACGATTTAATCCACTTCCCCAACGGATTGCACCATAAGCCGAAAACATATTTACAACAGGAGCGCCAGTCCATGCGGCAGCATACATATTGGTAACCGTAATTAAATGCGCAACCTGATAACCGCCCCAACTTTGACCTTGTAGGCCAATTTTAGAGCCATCAACCCATTTATTTTTCTTTAATTCTTCTACACCAGAATTGATAAATTCTTCTGCAGATTTTCCTGGATGACCAATTTCATAACTGATATCTGGTGTGAAAACTAAATAACCATTACTTACAAAAAATGGAATATTTAAGCGAGACGGGGTAGGGGAAGGTGCTTGATAATTAAATAATCCGTCCGAAAGTTTTTCATAAAAATAAACAATCATTGGATATTTCTTGGTGGGGTCAAAATCTTCTGGTTTATAAAGAATTCCTGTTCCAGGATAGCCTTTTGGAGTGGTCCAATGTACCAGTTCATCTGTTCCCCAATTGTATTCTTTTTGCTGAGGATTAATATCACTTAGCTTAGTTTCGTTTATGAAATCTTTTGAGGCATAAACATTTGGAGATTCTATATAATTATCTTTTTCGTAAATTATCGTTTTGGCATCTTTGGCTTTTAAAGGACGTGAATATGAATAATTTTCCATTACAATTTGAGTAGGATTCTTACCTAATGAAAGATTTTTCGTAAACCAACCATGCTGTTTAGTTTTATTATTAAATGCAGACAATAGTAAAACATCCGTTGCCAAAATATTCTTTTGTTCAGGATCTAAATTGACATATTTAAAAGTAATTTCATTTTTTCTACCAAAGCCATTTGTTAGATTCTTCCCCTCACCTGTAGAAGTTGAGTAATCCCAGATATCATATCGATCATAAATTAATAAATGTCTTCCATCTTCAGTAAAACCAGCAAAACCATATGATTGTGCATCATCAGGAACATCGTTATCTTCTTCTCCGAATTTTATTACTCCTGGATTTTTCAATACTAATTTAGATTTTAATGCAGTATTGTAAGAATTCCATTCTTGTGTTTTTCTATCAAACCAAATCACATATCTGGCAGATGGTGATAAGTAATAATTGGTTTTTGCATCTTTATTGATCAGCGTTTTTTCACCAGTTTTTAAATTAATAAGATAAGCAGATTCTAATGTGCTGCCTTCCCATTGCATGGCTATTCGGTTGCCGAAATCGGTTTCACCCAAAGCGAAGTCTTCATTTCCATCTTTTGTTAGCGAAATATTTTCTAGTTCTAAATTTCCTAATTGCAAAAACTTGGTTTGTGATAAATCAAACATTGCTTGATAGCTAATTTTAAGATCTTTACTTAAGTTAGCCAATTGCATAGGTTGTAACCGATCATCCTTATAATTCCATACATCTACTTTGGCAGATTCAAAATCGACTAAGGTAGTATCTTTTGCCGTTGGGATAGGTGCAGTGCCGAAAAATAAGCGTTGCGCATTTTTACTAAAAAATACTTTTCCGTTTTCACTTACACTGAAGTTTTGAGGTAGTCCTGTAGTTTTTTCTGATACTAGTACAATAGCCGAATCGGTTTTAAAATTGTAGTAATAAAGTTGTGGGAATTTAACAAGTGCTTTTTCAGGACCTTTATCGGCCGTGAAGGCTAATTGTGTAGTTGATTCATCAAAAGCAAGATTTTTATAAATTCCTTTTCCAGAAGAAATATGTTTATCCTGATCGTTCGAAATATCATATAAATAAACCCCTGCTTTTAAAATAGAATCTTTCTTTAACCCAGTAGAAACGTACAATAAATAATTACCATTATCGCTAAGTTGATAATCAGTCACACCTTTAAAAGTTTTTTCTTTTCCAGATTTAAGGTCTTTTAGTGTTAGTAAAGTGCCTTCTTTTGAAGAACTACTTGATGTCTCATCAGCGAAAAATAAAGCATTATCTTCTTTGGCTGGCTTTTTCTTTTTTGTAGTATCAGCAACCTCTTTTTCTGATAGGTAAGCCAAAACATTACTTACTTTCTTCGGGAATGCAAAAGATTTTATCCTTGGTACTTTGATAAAATCTGAACTTCCTAATTTTAAAATACCCAATGAATCTTTAGGCATGTCATCGGCTTTTTTCTTTTTAATTTTGGCTTGCCTATTTTCTTGGTAAAATGGTTTGATGATAAAAGCTATAAATTGATTATCCTCACTAAAATTAAAATTCGTTGAGCGTGGATAGGTAAATGTTGGAGCTTTATCTTTTAGATTTTTTATAAACAAATTTGCATCGCCTGCCTGCGGATTTACCGAGTAAGCTACCCATTCTCCGCTATTACTTACTTTTTCTGAAGTAATACTTTGCCAATTATCATAAACTGAATGATCAAGAGGTTTTTTTTGTGCAAATAGTAAATTTGTTACAAGTAGTAAGTTGATGAAGAGTATAATTTTACGCATATTGAAATATTAAAATCTAAATATGCTGAATTAGATTTCTAAAAATCAAATAGCGATTAAATTTTTACAATAAAAAATTTCATTTTTTAATTGGTCTTTAAAGAAAATACTATTTTCTGAATCCGATAATTTCGAAAGAGCAAAAATAAAAATCCTTTATATCCTCCTTTTATTTTCTATAATTAAAGTTTTAATTATATTGCCTTTTGTTTGGTATCACAACCAGATTTTACAGTTTTATAGAGCAATAGGTTTATTGGTAGTTTACAGCTTCTTATTGAAGCTGTTATTAGCTAGAAGTATATCAGTAATTAAATTAGGTCACATACTTTTATGTGCTGGTGTGTTTTTGGTGTGGTCTAGTGTTTTCTTTTATGGCCAAACAGTAAATATCATTACTCTTCAATTCATCTTTATAATGGTGTTAGGTAGTTTTTTTCTAATATCTAGAAGATTTGGAGTTTTCTATTCTGTTTTAGCAATTTTTCCAATAGCTATATTCATACTAACTAAAGGACGTATAGAGGTATTTAATCAAACTGAAGGCGCACTTGTATCTCCCGCATATGAAATTATTGTAATTTTAAATTTTATAACTATTATCGTTATTCACGACCTCTTTAATAATGCTTTTACTAAGAATGTTGAAGAAAAAATTAACCTTAACATTCAATTTGAAAACGCTCTAGTAAAAGCAAATGAAGCTGCGAATTCTAAAACAGATTTTCTTTCTACCATGTCACACGAGTTAAGAACACCTTTAAATTCGGTAATTGGTATGACAGATTTATTATTAAGCAATCCTATTAACGAAGAACAAGCTGAAACACTAAAAGCTTTGAAATTTTCGTCAACAAGTCTTCACTCCTTAATTAATGATATTCTTGATTTTAACAAAATAGGTTCCGATAAATTAATGCTAGAAGCAGTAAAAGTCAATTTAAATAGATTGATAAAAGACATATGCAGCGGTCTAAATTTTCAGGCAAAAGAAAAAGGAATACAACTAAACTTTAAGGTAGATGAGCGCTTGCATCCTATTTATGTGATAACTGATCCAACTAGGCTTTCTCAAATCATTTATAATTTAGTAGGTAATGCAATAAAGTTTACTTCTAAAGGCAGCGTTCAAATCAATCTAGAAGTTATAAATCATAGTGAAGAGAAAATTAAAGTTAAATTTTCTGTTATTGATACTGGTTTAGGTATAAAAGAAGAAGATCAAGAGCGTATTTTTGAAGTATTTAAACAAGCATCTTTAAGTACAACACGTAATTACGGTGGAACAGGTTTAGGTCTTGCGATTGTTAAAAAATTAGTCGAGATGTTAGGGAGTAAAATCCAACTAACAAGTGAAATTGGTATTGGATCTGATTTTTATTTTGAAGTATCATTTGATATCAGTAACGATTTGCAAGTGATTAATGAAGATGATATTAATGAAGTTTTTGATTTAGAACAGCTAAAAGTACTTGTTGCAGAGGATAATGCAATGAACAGGCTCTTATTAAAAAAAGTGTTTTCTAAATGGAACAGTGAGCTGGTATTTGTGGAGAACGGATTAGAAGCTATAGAAAAGGCATCCACAGATGATTTTGATGTAATTTTAATGGATCTCCACATGCCATTGGTTGATGGTTACGAAGCAACTAAATCAATAAGAGAGTTGCAAGATGTTAAGAAAGCCAACGTTCATATTATAGCTTTAACCGCTTCGGTATCTAATAACATGGAAGAAAAAATCATTCAATCAGGTATGAATGGTTTTATGTATAAACCATTTAATGCCAATGACATGTATGCTACTTTAAAGGGGTTGATCAAAGTTAATCCCAATAAATCGTCAAAAGATAGCTGAGTCATTATTTTAGTCAGTTGAATTTAAAAAAGGTTAAATTAATTAAGATTTTAATCACTAATTATGAGAAACTATTTAGCAATTTTCACCATCACTTCTTGTTCATTGCTTTTTGTAGGCTGTATCAAAGATGCAGGTTTTACAGATATTAAACTTTCTTATAGTTTAAAAGCAACCAACTTAAATGCGTCTTTAAAAAGTAACACTGCCGAAAGTGCATTGGTAGTTGCACCCGGAACAAAGGGAAGTATCAACTGGTCTTCAGCTAGTATTAATATCGCTCAAGTTGATTTTATTTCTTTACACGATGGAATTACAACTACGCAAACGGTAGAAAATCTATTTTTCAAAGATGCGCTAAAAGACGCTATTTCTGGCTCTTTTAATATTAAATCTGGCTCTTATAAAAGTATAAATTTATTGATTAAGATAGCAGAATCTACTACCAATACTCCAATTTTAATCAAAGGGAATTACATCGAAGAATCAGGGACTACCATACCAGTAGAGGTGAATTTAAACCTAACGC
Organism: Bacteroidota bacterium; assembly: GCA_018828585.1. Classification (GTDB taxonomy): domain Bacteria; phylum Bacteroidota; class Bacteroidia; order Sphingobacteriales; family Sphingobacteriaceae; genus Pseudopedobacter. Next base: position 51,311 of record JAHJVW010000023.1, on the reverse strand, counting down.
AATCTATTAATTTGCAAAATCCAGATATTGAGATTACTGCGGGAAGTTATTTAGCAAAAATTACTGTCGAACTAAATAATTTGGTAAAAGGTTTAACTGCTTCTGATTTCGGACAAGCTACAAGAACAGGATCAAACAACGCTATAATTATTAATACAGTGACGAATAAGGTACTGTTCGCAAAATTATTATTGAATTTAAGAAGCTGTATTTCTATTGATATTGCAAAACAATAGAACTACCCGAAAGGCTAAATAACTAAATGCTTTATTTTACAAATATTGATTTAGGCAACATAGCGTGAACACCAACATTCCCATCAACTAACTCGGTGATGTTGACATCTACAGCAACACTGCATAGCATATAAGCATCGGCCTCAGTCATACCTTTTTCCCGTTCTAAATATTTAAGCATTTGTCTTACGGCGATACGCGTTGCAGCAGTCAAATCTCTATCACAACCCATAGTAATGATATGAGTTTTGGTTTCGGCCATTGGCCATTCCAGATTTTTCTTTTTATGAACAATAAATTGTAATTCGCCTTTTAAGGATGTTTCAATTGCAGTGATATCTACTTCCCCATTTCCTTGAGCAGCATGACCATCGCCAATTTCGAATAAGGCTCCTTTAACAAAAACAGGAATAAATAAGGATGAACCGGCAACTAATTCTTTATTATCTAAGTTTCCACCGTGTATCCAAGGTGGTGCGCTATTCCATTTTCCTGCTTTTTTTGGTGGCGCAACGCCCATACTACCAAAAAATGGACGCAAAGGAATTTCAATTTCATCAGCAAAATGACCAATCATTCTTTTACTATCTAATGGAATGATCATCATTTTGCGATCAAAAATTTCATCAGATAAAAAGCCGCTTTGACCAATCGCATTATAACCGTAGGGTATCGCTAAATCAATAGATTTAATTTTTATTTCCAAAACATCGCCCGGCTCGGCATTCTCTACATAAATAGGTCCTGTTAGGATATGACCTCCTGGACCACGATCTTTTACGGTTTGTACTTCTCTTAACTCTTTTTCCACTAAATCGGGAGCTACGCCTGCAGCTTCCAATCTTTCCGGATTAGAAGTAATTAAGGTATGGACTTTTACGAAATCACCTGACTTTACAGTTAAAGCAGGTTTATTCTCCGACCAATAATTACCCCAAATAATAGTTGAAGGTGTTGCCTCTAATTGATATGGATTATGTTCGCTTCCTTTAATCTGAGCTTTTATCCCGATTGATAAAACTAAAAATAAGGAAGTAAAAAAGTAGGATTTATAAAATTTAAGCATATTCAGATTTTTTGATTTGAAGATAACATTATAATAGCTTCAAAATTTATTTGTAATCAATTGATTACATAGACTTCTACTATTTTGATAATTTATTTCCGAAAAAATCACCTTTATTCCAATAAGGTGCCGTGTCATCATTTGCAACCATGTAACCAATTAAGAAATTGACTTTTACATGCATGGTAGCGGCATTAAAGTCAAAAGCTTGGTTCATATCGTCTTGTGGCGTATGATAAGTAGTACTTCTCCAAGCAACATCTGCTTTAGACCAGTCCGTAGGATCTCCGGCAGCACTCATAAAACCACTTTTGATAAATAAGGCAGGGATTCCTTTTTTAATAAAGCTATAATGGTCGCTGCGTATAAATACCACTTGCTCTGGAAATGGATCAGGACTTATTTTTAAACCCAAAATATCGGCAGCTTTTTTAGTTTGCATGCCTAAACTAGAATGATCTGCACCATAAGGAACAATGTCTAATACAGGATGGAAGAAGAAAGGCATATCTATGGCTAAATTGGCGACAATTTTTCCATCTTTCATCGGGAAATGATTCACAAAATAATCTGAACCTAATAATCCCATCTCTTCTCCAGTTACTCCAGCAAAAATGATAGACCTTTTAGGACGAAGAGGTAAAGATTGATAAGCTTTAACTATTTGTAAAAGAATAGCTAAACCAGAGGCATCATCATGAGCGCCATTATAAATCGAATCACCTTTTACTGGTATGCCAACACCTAAATGATCTAAATGAGCAGTATAAACCACATATTCATTTTTTAATTTAGGATCACTACCTTCTATATATCCCATTACATTAGCACTTGGAATTTTTTCTATTGTAGTTTTTACAACCATTTTAGCTGAAAGCATTAATGGAAAAGACTTTGATTTTCCTTGATCTGCTAATTCTTTCAGCTCGGTAATAGACGTTTTAGCATGAGCAAAAAGTAAATCTAAATTTTCATTATTAAATTGCGCAACTACTTTTAATTCGGGATAGCTATTGCCAGCTGTTTGGTCAGCATTTACCCATTTAACCGTTCCATTTTTGTTTCTATTGACCAATCCGTCCCAATTAGACTTTCGATCATTCGGTAAAATAAAAGTAATAATACCAATTGCACCTTGTTTGATGGCTTCTTTATATTTTGAATCAGCCGTATTGTAAAAAGCCTTTTCATTATCAGGTAAATAATTTGGCGCACCATTCATATAAACCACTATTTTTCCTTTAACATCAACATTTTGATAATCATTGTACTTAAATTCTGGTGCGTTTACACCAAAACCTACAAATACCAAAGGAGCCTCTACTGCTGATTGTGCTGCATCAAAATAAGGATATTCAAAAAACTCCTTTCCATAAGTTAATGAGGTTACTTTTTTCCCATCTACCAATATGAAGCTGCTTTCATTAACAACAACCTTTGCTCTTGCTAATGGAACTTCTTGGATATAGGATTTACCATTAGCGGGCTTCAATCCGGATGAAATAAATTGAGCCTCCATGTACTTCTTGGCTAAGTCAAAACCTTGTGTTCCAGGTAATCTTCCAGCTAATAAGTCATCAGATAAAAAGGTCATATTTCCTTTAATGGCATCTGGACTAACCAGATTTAAGATATTTTGAATTTTAGGATTTATTTGTGCAAAAACAGACTGAGCTGAAACAAACCAAACAATTGCTAATAGTGTACTTTTCTTCATGATGGGGTTTTAAAACGTTTAATATAAGTAATTTAAGATTCCGTAAGAAATATCCTGATGTTAATCATTTAATTGAATGTTGGCAGATATTTTGTAGATTGAATTAATCAATTAACCTTAAAATTAAAATCATGGAATCATCAGAATTAGAATCAATAATGAAAACAATTGATCAACAGCAACATTCTTCTATTTTGGGTGGGATGCAAGCAGAATATGAGGAGCTAGAGAATTTAGGATATATCAGAATTAATTGGAAAGAGGTTCACAAATTAACCGCAGTGATTACCGATAAAGGTCGTGAGTTTGTTGCTTCTTTATATAGTCACTAATTTTATGTTTTGGGCGTTCGGGCGGGCTTTTGCTCATACTGCTTCGGGCCCTAGACACACGGCCAGTATATGCTTCAGTCCTTAATGCAAAAAAGAAACATAGCTAAGTTTTGTGTTATCGAATTGTGAAGGAAATTCATTTTTATTTGTTTGGAGTTAATAGATGCTTAATCATTAAGCTTTAATTGCCCATCTTAATTTTGCAGATCTCGCTCTGGGATTACTGTTGATTTCTTCTGTCGAAGCCCGGATTGGTTCGGGTGCTATCTCACTGTAAATGCCAGCTTGGTAAAAAGCTTTGAATATTTTCTTTGCCCTGCGGTCTTCACCCGAATGAAAGGAGAGGATGGCTACTTTTCCACCAGAAGCTAAAGCATCAGGAAGTCTTTCTAAAAACTTTTCTAATACACCAAATTCATTATTCACCTCAATTCTTAAGGCCTGGAAACAGCGTTGACAGGTTTTTTTAATTTCTTCGGCTTTGTTTGCTGGAGGAAGAAAAGCTAAACTTTCTTTGATGATCTCTTTTAAATCGGTGGTGGTTTTAATTTGTTCTCCTCTTTTATTAGCTTGTATAATGGAGGTCGCAATTTCATCCGCATAGGGCTCGTCGGAATATTCTGCGAATAACTCCGCTAATCTTTCTTGAGATATGCTTTTTAGCAATGCAGCAGCAGATTTTCCGCTGTTTGGGTTTAGTCTTAAATCTAAAGGACCATCAATTTTAAAGGAGAAACCTCTATCCGGATTATCTATTTGCATGGATGAAACTCCTAAATCTGCCAATACAAAATTTAAGGGACCAGCTTCCTGAGTAATTAAATCTATACCCGAAAAATTCATTTTCTTAATCGTCAAAACTTCAGGACCGTAACCTAAAGCCGCCAACCGATCTCTTGTTTTGGGTAATTCAAAAGGGTCAACATCTGTTGCATATAAATGCCCATTTGGGACTAAACATTTTAACATTTCTAAACTATGGCCGCCATAACCTAAAGTAGCGTCCATTCCAATTTGACCGGGTTGTATATTTAGGAATTCCAAAATCTCGTTCACACAAATAGAACGATGCATACCAGCCGGCGTACGTCCTTGTTGCATCACCTTCTCCACATCTGCTGAGAAATTCTCAGGATTTAATTCCTTATATTTTTCTTTGAAAGATTTAGGATGTGTGCCTTTATAGCGAACGCGACGAGAACTTTTTGGTGTTTGGTCTTCCATGCTGCAAAAATAAGGAATTGTTATTCATTAAAATGACATTCATAAAATCGGGTTGATATCATTTATGCAGGTATATTATTTCATATTTTATGAAATAATGTCAATTATTTCACTTTTAATGAAATAATTATATTTGTTTCACTATATTTGACATAAGATATTTGAATGATGAAGGATTACATAATTTTAATGGCGGATATTATCAGGAGTGGTGATAAAAACCAAAAGAAACTCATGCTCAATTTTAAAAAGTTAATTGATGAGGTTAACGATGAAAACAAGTCGTTAATGCTTTCTCCCATGACCATCACTTTAGGCGACGAATTTCAAGGTATTGCCAGCAATATTCAATCAGCAACCCGTTTGCTTTTTCTATTGCAAGAAAAAACCCTCCAAATGGGAGCCGATTTTAAACTAAGATATGTGATGGTAGAAGGAGCAATTGAAACACCAATTAATGATAAAATTGCATACGGAATGATGGGAGAGGGTTTAACAAAGGCTAGAAAGCTTTTGGAGTTGAGCAAAGGCGATGACAGAAATTATCATATCGAATTAAAAGACGAAAAAAAATCAGCCGCTTTGTCGGATAGCTTATTTTTATACCAAAGCATTGTAGATAGCTGGAACCTAGAAAGAGATCATGCCTTGGTGGTTGAATTTATCAAACTAGATGATTACAAAAAAGTAGCTGAAAAACTGAATAAAACAAGATCACTGATGTGGAAGCGAAGAAAAAGCTTACAGATAGATGAATATTTTTCGGTAAAAAAAGTAATTAATTATATTGCAGCATAACCTTCGATATGAAAATTCTATTTATCGCAATCATCATGTTCATCAGCGAAATTGTCTTGGCATTTTTGTTTTCATTGGTTGCTCAAGTATTTTACAAAAAATCACAGATAGATATCAAGTCAATTTTGAAAGGACTAATCGAAAGATTATTTCTAACCATTTTTATGTTCAACGGAATTCCACATGCCATTACTTTTTTTAGTGCTTTAAAATTAGCTACCAGATTAAAACATGATGAAAGTACAAAAGGAGACACCGATAAATTCAATAGTTATTACTTGATTGGCAACCTGATATCAGTAACCATCGCCTTGTTTTATGTTTGGATATGGAATCATGGTAGCGATATAGATAATGGTTTGTTGAGGTTTTTTGGAAATTAGATTTTGTCATTCCTAATTGAGTTCGGAATCTCTTAATGTACATCCTTTGCCCTGAGAGATGCTGAAATAAATTCAGCATGACAAGGATATTAGTTAATTGTTTTTCGACTTTATTTGATAAACCTTAAACTGGTTTCGAATTGAAGTTACTTTACTTATTTGTGAGACCTCTCGTTTCACTCGAGGTGACGCTCACTTTTCCATCATGTCTACGGTAGGAGAAACATCGTTCATCGAAGATACATCTCATAAATAGCTTTAGGCGGATTGTAAATCCTTTTTATTTATAGTTCGAAAGGCGCTAGGCTAACATGTTGAACAGCTGTAGGTCATAATTAATTTAAATGTTTAAGTAACCATTGAATAATAGAAAGTTTACTTATTTGAAGAATTTCAATAATCGTTATAAACTCTTGATGCTTTTCTTCCTTAGTTAGATTTGAGTATAAATTTTCGGTTTTTAATAATTGTCCTGTATGTACAATTTTTGACCTTAAACTATAATAGTCATTAAATTTTCTTTTATTATTTTTCGAGTTTCCCAAATATTTTAATAAAAATTCTCTATATTTTTTTGAAACACTAAATTTTGGCTGATTACATGTAAGACAAATTTCTGTTTTAGTACCTCTATATTCTAAATTAACCATAGTTTCTACAGATGTAAAGGAAGCTAATAGTGCTAATGTTCTTTTTGAAACCTTAATTCCATTGCTGAAACTGAGTATGAAATTGCAGAATCTAATATAATTTGAAGTTCTTGTGGTGCAGAGTAATAAGCATTTAAAGATTCATTTAAAGTTTCAGGGAATGTGATTTCCCTTTGATTATCATAATCAAAATTTGGATTAAGCATATAATATGAAAAGTGAGGAATAAATTTATAGAGGTCGCTAGTTAGTTACCTATAATTTGTGAATGATAAATTTTATCTGCTTTAACCATTTTCTGAATAAGATTATTGAATATGGTTTGTTTGCTGTTTGAGCGATTAATTCTAAAACAGAACTCGTCAAAATACCTGTTTATATGTTTTTCACTTACCCAAGAGTATGTTGTTCTTATCCATGACTTTACCTGGTGAATCATCGTGTGGAGAGCTTTAAAGTTCATTCCATTTTTACTAATAATCTGATCTATTTTATATTCCTTAGAGATTGGTCTATACCCACGCCACTCATCTGTAGTTACATTTGCCTGCTTACTGATGTGCTTATCAAATATACCTTTGAGGGATTTACTAGAAAAATTATTGATTTTTAAGGCATAGAATCGTTTTACTTTACCTGTTTGGGTAAGCTGGACGGCGCAAACAGCTTTTTTCTTTTTACTTGAATAGCTTCTTCCCTGTTTGCCTGTTTCTTTTCCTCCCACTACAAATTCATCTATATGTACATCTCCGTCCAATGGATTATTTTCACTGGATTTCATGGCCTCCCTTATTTTATGCATAAACAGTCTTGCGGTGTTTTCCGCCACGCCGTAGCGCACACTAATATAACTCGCAGACAAACTCTTGGTGCTTGTGGACATCTCAAAACAGATGAAAAATGCTTTCCGAAGACCAAATTTAACCTTGTGAAATAAGGTATTTGAACTCGAGCTTTCAATATGGCTACAAAGATTGCATATCCTTGAAAAATCCTTCCTTGATTGGCTTTTTGTATGGTTACACTTTTTACAAACGTAGCCCGTTTCCCATTTGATAGTTGATAGATATTCCTTGCAATCTTCATCAGTTTTAAACCTATCACTAAACTCTAGAAGATTTTGTCCTTTAAATATATCCATTTTGATGATCTATTAATACTTAAATATAGGTGTTTATCTGCTGACCTCTATAAATTTAATCTCAGGAACTATTGGATTTGAAAATTCTGTATTTTGGAAAATGCCAATCATTTCTGGCCAATAAAAATCTGGCATTATCCATTTTGTAGACCAACTGAGCATTTCTTCTCCTGGATTATCATATTTCAACGGAAGCCCCCAACTTCCAGTTAAATCATTATATCTAAAAAAAATATGATTTGTAAATACTGTTAAAAGTGATAATATTTTATCTTGTTTAGTTAAAATTGTAGCTGTATTAGATGATAGCTCTTTCCAAATGTAATCTTCTGACTGCAAATCTATTTTGTCATCATCAGATAACCAATATTCTAAAACTGTTGGGTGATGTTGTTGAAGATTTGATTTAGGCATATTCTTGAAATTTGCTGGATAAATTTGAAAAATATCTTTGTACCTAAAAAAACCATTAATTGGAGTCTTTGTGAAAATTATGGTTTTATGTAATATTTTATTCATTATTTGAAATTTCAATAGTACTCCTCAAGTTAATAACTATTTCTCAACTCTTCTAAACTGTATTCTAAATCTAGTATAGCACTCTCTAAGTATTAATCAATAAAACAGAGTCTTCAGACTCGCTTCAAATAAATAGCGAAAGCCAAAGTTCAATAAACTGGATTGCAATAAAAAGACCGTAGGATAGGAGCAAGTGAATCCCGATTCGGGACCAGACTGTGGAGAGTTAAATGTGTTGCGTTATCTTTTCAAAGAGCTACATCAAATTATTTAATAACTAAAAATAAATTACTTAATCTTAATAACTTTTATTTAACTTAAATTAAAATAAAGCTCATAATACCTTCAAATCAATCATATTGGGCAATGATAGGATGGTGATAGGATAGCGATAGGATAGTGATACAATAGTAATAGGATAAACAGATCTCGCTACTTTCAAATAATTAACAAATATTAATTTAAATGATATTCGACAAATTAGTGTTTTTGCAAATAAGGTGTTAAAGATTTAGTCAATTCCATGGTCTGTGTCCCCACAGACCATAACGACAATCTCATTTCGGTCTGTGAGGACACAGACCGAGGTAAAAGATTTCGACTCCGCTCAATCTGACATATGACTCCGCTCAATCTGACATACGACTCCGCTCAATCTGACAGCCCTATTGAAAACCCAAAAATCGTCCTATTGTAATAAACAGATTTAAAACCGTATTTTTGCACTTCATAAAAAATAATATATGAGTTTAAATGTGTTTAAACAGTCGATTGATTTAGGCGACGGCCGTATCATTGAGATCGAAACTGGAAAATTAGCTAAACAAGCTGATGGTGCAGTTGTCGTGAAAATGGGAAATACGATGCTATTAGCCACTGTTGTGAGTAACAAAGATGCAAAAGAGGGTGTCGACTTCCTTCCATTATCCGTTGATTACCAGGAGAAATATGCGGCAGCTGGTCGTATCCCTGGAGGTTTCTTAAGAAGAGAAGCTAGATTATCCGATTACGAAGTTTTAATTTCGAGAATCGTTGACAGGGCTTTACGTCCATTATTTCCAGAAGATTATCACGCGGATACGCAGGTGATGATTTCCCTAATTTCATCAGACAAAGACATTATGCCTGATGCATTGGCAGGTTTAGCCGCTTCGGCTGCTATTGCTGTTTCGGACATTCCTTTTAACGGACCTATTTCTGAAGTTCGTGTTGCAAAAGTGGATGGCAAATTGGTGATCAACCCAACTCGTACTGAACTAGAAAGAGCTACTTTAGAATTTATTGTTGCTGGTTCTTCTAAGGACATCAACATGGTAGAAGGTGAAGCTGATGAAATTGCCGAAGCTGATTTAGTAGAAGCGATTCAGTTTGCTCATGTAGCGATTAAAAAGCAATGTGCAGCACAGGAAGAGTTAACCAGATTAGTTGGTAAAACTGAAAAGCGCACTTACCAACATGAAGACAGCGATTTAGAAATGAAAGCTAAAATCTCTGCAGATACTTACGACAAGGTTTATGCAATTGCTAAATCTAACTCAGGTAAAGACGATCGTTCTGCTGGTTTTAAGGCTATCCAAAAAGAAGTTTTAGAAGCTTTAGGTGAAGATGCTACTGATAGTCAGAAATTTTTAGCTAAAAAATATTTCCACGATGTACAATATGATGCCGTTAGGACATTATTATTAGACGAAGGAATTCGTTTAGATGGAAGAAAAACAAATGAAATTCGTCCAATCTGGAGTGAAGTGGGTTATTTACCATCTGCACACGGTTCGGCAATTTTCACACGTGGCGAAACACAATCTTTAACTACGGTTACTTTAGGTGCCAAAGATGATGAGCAATTGATTGATGGTGCTTTTATTAATGGATACAACAAATTTTTATTGCATTACAATTTCCCTGCTTTCTCTACTGGTGAGGCTCGTCCGAACAGAGGAACTGGAAGAAGAGAAGTTGGACATGGTAACTTAGCCATGCGAGCGATTAAAAAAGTTTTACCTGCTGATGCAGATAATCCTTATACCATCCGTGTAGTTTCTGATATTTTAGAATCTAACGGTTCGTCTTCTATGGCGACTGTTTGTGCAGGTACGCTAGCATTAATGGATGCTGGTATTCAGTTAAAAGCACCAGTATCAGGTATTGCCATGGGTTTAATATCTGATGAAAAGTCTGGAAAATATGCGATCCTTTCTGATATTTTAGGTGATGAAGATCATTTAGGAGATATGGATTTTAAAGTAACAGGTACTAAAAATGGTATCACGGCTTGCCAAATGGACTTGAAAGTAAATGGTTTATCTTACGAGGTTTTAGCGAAAGCTTTAGACCAGGCTAGGGAAGGTCGTTTACACATTTTAGGGGAAATCAACAAAACCATGCCTGCGCCAAGAGAAGACTTTAAACCTCACGCTCCACGTATTGTTGGATTAGTGATTGATAAAGAATTCATTGGAGCGATCATTGGCCCGGGTGGTAAAATCATTCAGGAAATGCAACGTGAGACTGGTGCAACGATCTCTATTGAGGAGAAAGATAACAAAGGTCATGTTCAGATTTTTGCCGATAACAAAGCAGCGATTGATCAAGCGGTAACGCGTATCAAAAACATTGTAGCCAAGCCAGAAGTTGGCGAAACTTACGAAGGTAAAGTGAAATCTATTATGCCTTTTGGTGCTTTCGTTGAGATTATGCCAGGTAAGGATGGCTTACTACACATCTCTGAAATTGACTGGAAACGTTACGAAACGATGGACGGCATTTTCCAAGTAGGTGATGAAGTAACTGTAAAGTTATTAGATGTTGATAAACAAGGTAAATTGAAACTTTCTCGTAAAGCTTTATTACCTCGTCCACCAAGAGAAGAAACTCCAAAAGCTGACGCATAATTTTAAAAGTCAGAAGACGGAAGGCCGAGGTCGGAAGTCTGAATATAAATATAAAAGCCTTGATTCGTTAATAATCAAGGCTTTTTTTATGCCCGATTTCCAATGTATTGGTTTATTTCTTGAATAGCAGCATTTTATGTTTTTCATTTTTCCTAAGATTTAGTTATTTTAAACCTAAACCCAAGAGTACATTCATCACCAAGCGATTTTGAACTTTATTAGCGAAGGTGTAGGATAAAGTTCTGTTGGTTCCTCCGTAGTCCATATCGTTATGGCCCATATTAAAATACACCATTTTATATTTGGTGTTTGTCCAAACCACAGGGTAATAACCCTTATGCCAAATTTCTAGAGCTTTTGGTCCGGTTCCTAAGGGGAAGCTAGTAGAATCTATAGCGACTAGTATTTTAATATCAGGATTTTTTCTTAAATCATATTCCCATCTATACCATTCGTTTGGTGAGGATTTAAAAGTTTTTGGTAAGCCTTTGGTGAATGGAGAAAGTGAATCCTCTACCTTCAATATAGCCGAAGTGGGTTTCCAAGTATTACTTACATATTGCCCAGACCCTAAAAATTCATCATGATACCAATTCCAATTTTGAGGATAACAGGATGGCGTTAAAGCGAAAGCAGAAAAATGAAAGCCCATCCATGCCCCACCACTTTTCATGTATTGTTCAAATGCTTCTCTTTGGTTTACCGATTCGGGGCGAGTATCTAAAAAGACGACCACTTGATAATCCAATAGTTTTTTCAGATTTAAGTCATTCCAGTTTTGAGTAGAATCATAAGTGAAGTTGTATTTTTCGGCCATTTCAGAAAACCATTTATTGGCCTCGTGTACAAAACTGATATGTGCCAAATCGTTTTGTGCGGTGTAAAAACTTATCACTTTAAATCTCGACTTTGAAGATTGAGCTTCGGTCTTCTGAAAAGAAAACACGACAATAAAAATAATTGAAATCAATCGGAGTAATCTAGACACAGGTTTTTTTATGTATTTTGAGAAATCGAAAACTTGCTCTCTTTTAATTCTTTAATAAAATTCCGTTGGCATCTATAGTAACTTCCTGCCCTACCTTTCGGTAGATAATATCCGGAGCTTTAATTTTATAATCTTCACTCAGTATTTTAAACTTCGTTTCAAATATAATCTTGCCACTTTTCACCGTGATGGTGCAAGGAACAGTTTTAGCTCTCTCCACACCATGGATATTAAAATGACCCTCTAAATTTAAAACATAAACACCATCTTTATCTAAATCAAGTGTTTCTTTGTATTTTCCTTTAAATGAAGCTTTTGGGTATCTGCTACTCTCTATATATTTCTCATTGAAGTGCGTTTGCATTAAAGCTTTCTTAAATTTAAATGAGGAAATATTAATCATAATTTCAACTTCCTTTTTTTCTTCGTTTAGTTTTGCAGTGGCGGCATTGCTAACCGCTTCGATATCCGCAATAGGAGCGGGCGAGAAAAAATGGATATACATTTCACTAGCTTCATAAACTTGTGCAGTGACGCTGTTGAACGATAATAAAAAAAATAGTAAGAAGCTTAAATATCTCATAGTTTATAAAAGAACAACTTAAATATATTCAAATTCAAATAAATTAAAGTCTTATTTATATAAAGTTTTAAAAGAAAGCAGATTTAGTATATTTGAAACATGAAGCATTTGATTGCCCCATCTATATTATCGGCCAATTTTGCCAACCTCGAAGAAGACATCTTAATGTTAAATAAAAGTGAAGCTGATTTGATTCACGTTGATATTATGGACGGTGTTTTTGTTCCAAATATTTCATTCGGATTTCCTGTAGTTGCGGCAGTTAAAAACTTTGCTAAGAAACCTTTAGATGTGCATTTAATGATTGTAGATCCTGATCGTTACTTGAAACAATTTAAAGAAGTTGGCGCAAATATCATCACCGTACATTACGAAGCTTGTACTCATTTACATCGTACCATTCAAGCTATTAAAGAGTTAGGTTGTAAAGCCGGTGTTGCTTTAAATCCCCATACACCTGTATCTTTTTTACAAGATATTATTCAGGATTTAGATTTGGTTTTAATCATGTCGGTTAACCCCGGATTTGGCGGTCAAAAGTTTATTGAACATACTTATCATAAAATTCATCAATTGAAAAAAATGGCAGACGAGGTAAATCCTAAATTGATGATAGAAATTGATGGAGGGGTAAGCATTCATAATTCTTTAGCCTTATTAAAAGCAGGTGCCAATGTTTTGGTTGCAGGAAACGCAGTTTTTAATTCGACTGATCAAGCCCATTCTATTGCCGAGTTGAAAAATATATCCCCTGACTTTTTAAATGCATAAGTAACTTCTGCATGATTCAAAAGCTCTTTATTTTTCTTTTATTAATTCCCATCACATTAAAAGCTCAAAAAATATCGGGAAAAATTTACAACGATCAGAAAGAGACTTTAGCAGATGTTAAAGTAAAAATACAAGGCACTAAAATTTTCGTTTTAAGTAACGAATATGGTCAATACGAAATCAATTTAAAACCTGGAAATTATATAGTTTCCTTTAGTTCCCTTGGTTTTTTGTCTAGTAATGTAGAAGTGAAATTGATAGCGGGTAAAGACTTCCCACTTTCGATTACTTTACAGCGTGATTTACAAGCGCTAGAGCAAGTAATTGTTCAAGATCAGGTCGCAAGAAATGAGGGAATGATTAAAATTGACCCAAAAATACTTTCTTCTAATCCTAACGTTTCTCAAAATTTTGAATCTATATTGAAACAATTGCCAGGTGTTTCTACCAATAATGAACTGAGTTCTCAATATTCTGTTCGCGGTGGTAATTTTGATGAAAACCTCATTTATATTAACGATGTAGAGATTTACAAACCTTATCTGGTGAGAAATGGGCAGCAAGAAGGATTAAGTTTAATCAACCCTGATTTGGTGGGTAACGTCAAGTTTTCTGCTGGTGGTTTTGCCGCAAAATACGGCGATAAGCTTTCCTCTGTTTTAGATGTGGGTTATAAAACAAGCGATTCGTCAAAAGTAATTCTAGGTGTAGGAACCAATGGAACTTCATTAACTACTTTTTTTGGAGGAAAAAAGTTTTCTTATTCCTTAGCTTACCGTAATAAAAAAAATACTTCTGTTTTAAATTCTCAGCCTGTTGTGGGGAGCTACAATCCGAAGTTCAATGATTTTCAAGGATTGTTCAATTGGAAAATCAATGATAAAACAAGTTTGAGTTTTTTAGGGATTTATAACGCTAATGAATTTGGATTGATACCTCAATCTCGTGTGACTGAGTTTGGAACTTTTAATGAGGTTTTAAGATTAAGTGTAAACTACCAAGGGCAGGAGCGAGACGAGTATAAAGATTTGATGGGTGCGGTAACCTTAAGAAAAGACTTCAATAAAAACACCACTTTGAAATGGATTAACTCTGCTTTCTTTATTACCGAGCGTGAGAATTTTGATATCCTTGGGCAATATGTTTTTGATGAGGTAGATAATGATTTTACCAGTAATAATTTCGGGAAAGTAAAAGCAAATAGAGGAATTGGCGCTTTCCAAAATTATGGACGCAATCAATTGAATGCTGATATTTATGCTAGCGATTTAAAGTTGAATTTTAATACTAAAAAATCTTATTGGGAAACAGGTATAAGGTTTCAATACGATAAAATAGCCGATCAACTCAAAGAATTTAAACTGATAGACTCGGCAGGTTATACCATCCCTAATACTTATCAAGATTTTAAATTGACCGAATCGTACGAAGCGGCAAACGCTGTAAACACTTTGCGTTATTCGGCTTATGCCCAAAATACAACAGATATTAATGAGCGGATCTCTTTTACAGGCGGGGTGAGGTTTAATTATAATGATTTCACCAAAGAGTTTTTAGTGAGTCCAAGAGCGATTGTGACTTTTCATCCTGATTTCAAAAAAGACATCATCTATCGATTTGCAACTGGTATTTATTCGCAACCGCCTTTTTATCGCGAAGAAAGGAACTTTGATGGAACTTTAAATCGGGATATTAAATCTCAAAAGTCGGTTCACTTGGCGCTTTCTATGGATGATAATTTTAAAGGTTTAGGCACCACTTTAAAGTTTACGGCAGAAGCTTATTACAAATACTTATATCATCTTACACCTTACGATATCGAAAACCTTAAAATCAGATATTATGCAAACCAACAATCTAAAGGGTATGCTACTGGTTTAGATTTAAGAATAAATGGCGAGTTTGTGAAAGATTTAGAATCTTCTTTCCGTTTATCTATCATGAAAACTGCCGAAGACATTGATGGCGATTCTTATATCCAAAAAGATGATCAAGGAAACACAACGACAATTTATCCAAGGTATATCAAAAGACCAACTGATCAAAGATTAAATTTTTCAGCTTTTTTTCAAGATAAATTATTTAACAGCCCGACCTATAAAGTTCACTTGAACTTACTATATGGTTCACGGTTGCCAATCGGTCCTCCAGGGGTAGAGCGTTATCAGCAGACTTTTCATATACCAGCTTATAAGCGTTTGGATATTGGGTTCTCCAAGGATTTTTTGGATCCTGAAAGTACACATCAGCCTAAGCTGTTAAAAAAATTCTGTAAATCTTTTATTGTTTATGCCGAAGTTTTTAACGTTTTAAATATTAACAATACGGTTTCTTATTTATGGATTACTGATGTAAATAATTTTCAGTTTGCCATTCCAAATTATTTAACATCAAGACAATTAAACCTAAGGTTGATTAGTAAATTTTAAATAAAAAATAGGTATCCAATAAGATTATCATAAATTTGAATCATCATAAAAAACCACATAAATGAAACATAATTTTGGTGCAGGTCCTTGCATTTTACCACAAGAAGTATTTAAACAAGCCTCTCAGGGAGTATTAAATTTTAACGATACCGGATTATCCATTTTGGAGATTTCGCACAGAGCGCCTGAGTTTGTTGCCGTGATGGACGAAGCCATCAGTTTAGTGAAAGAATTGTTAAATGTGCCAGAAGGTTACTCGGTAATTTTCTTACAAGGTGGTGCTAGTTTGCAATTTACCATGGTGGCGATGAATCTTTTAGCTGAAGGTAAAAAAGCAAGTTATTTAGATACAGGTGTATGGTCAAAAAAGGCTGTTGCCGAAGCTAAATTATTTGGTGAAGTAGAGGTAGTGGCATCTTCAAAAGATAAAAATTACAGTTATATTCCTAAAGAATATCAAGTTGCAGCGGATAGTGAATATTTTCACTTCACCTCAAACAATACGATTTTCGGAACCGAATTTCATTCTTTCCCCAAAGTAAATGCGCCCTTAGTTTGTGACATGTCTTCTGATATTTTTAGTAAAGAAATCAACGTTGCCGATTTCGATTTAATTTATGCTGGAGCGCAAAAGAATATCGGCCCTGCTGGTGCAACTTTGGTGATTGTGAAAGATTCCATCTTAGGCAAAACCGGAAGAGCAATTCCATCAATGTTAGATTATCAAAAACAAATAGAAGCTGAATCTATGTACAATACACCTCCAGTTTTTTCTGTTTTCGTTTCTATGCTGAATTTAAGATGGTTAAAATCAAAAGGTGGTGTAGCTGAAATTGGTAAGGAGAATATTGCTAAAGCGAAAGCCTTATATACTGAGATTGATAGAAATCCATTATTTAAAGGATCAACTGCTGTTGAAGATCGTTCAAACATGAGTGTTTGTTTCGTGATGGAAAATCCAGAATTAGAAAAGCCTTTCTTGAAATATGCAGAAGAAAAAGGTTGTATTGGAATTAAAGGCCACAGAAGTTCAGGTGGTTTCAGAGCATCATTATACAATGCGCTTCCAATTACCAGTGTACATGTTTTAGTAGAAGCAATGCAAGAATTTGCCGAAAAGAACGCCTAAAATAGAAATCAAACAACTCAAAAAATAAAAGCAATAATGAAAATTTTAGCAAATGACGGAATCGATCCGATAGGAAAAAAGCTATTGGAAGATGCCGGGATAGAAGTAGATACCAATAACATTCCACAAGAAGAATTAGCTGCGAAGCTTAACGCTTATGATGGAATTACAGTTAGAAGTGCCACCAAAGTAAGAAAAGACTTGATAGATGCTTGCCCAAATTTAAAAATTATTGGAAGAGGTGGAGTAGGAATGGATAATATTGATGTTGAATACGCAAAAAGTAAAGGTGTCGCAGTAGAAAACACACCTGCTTCTTCATCTTTATCTGTTGCTGAATTGGTTTTTACGCATCTTTTTAACGGTGTTCGTTTTGTTTATGATGCTAATCGTAAAATGCCGGTTGAAGGAAATACAAAATTCAACGACCTTAAAAAAACTTATGCTAAAGGCGTTGAATTAAGAGGTAAAACTATCGGAATTATTGGTTTCGGAAGAATTGGAAAAGAGACAGCTAAAATAGCCTTAGGTTTAGGAATGAATGTTTTAGCATTTGATTTATATGATATTCCAGCAACATTACCTTTAGAACTTTCTGGCGGTGTTAAAGTAAACGTCCCTGTTAAAAAAGTAGACATGGATGAACTTTTAACAAAATCTGATTTCATCAGTTTACACATTCCTTTTACCGAAAAACCAGTCTTAGGAGTTGAGGAATTTGAGAAAGTTAAAAATGGGGTTGGCGTAGTAAATTGCTCAAGAGGGGGAACCATTGATGAGGATGCTTTAATTGCCGCCTTAGATAGTGGTAAAGTTTCTTTTGCCGGGTTAGATGTTTTTGACAACGAACCCAAACCTAGAACCGATTTATTGCAACATCCAAAAGTTTCATTAACGCCTCATATTGGCGCTTCTACCAACGAAGCTCAAGAACGAATAGGAGTAGAGCTTGCTAATTTGATTATAGCTCATTTAAAAAATTAATATTTGCTTATACGCAACAAACTAATTCGGTCCTAAAGCGAAAGCTTTAGGGCTTTTTTATTGCTATATGCCAATAAAAAATTAAATTTGAAGTTAGCTCTTCGGCTAAATTTTAATTATGCCAATTATACACTCATTCAAAGCAATTCTGCCTCATCCAGCTAAGGCAGAAAAACTAGTCATTCATTTAGAAAATCTTTCGCTAGAATCTGCAAAAGAAATACGAAGTATTAACCCCGAAAGCTTTGTGCATTTATTGGTGCCTAAAATTGAGAATCATTATTTGCGGGGTTCTAAAACCGAAATTACGTTTCAAAAAATAGCAGAGAACTTTGACGATTTTATCCAAAAAAATATCCTCATAAAGGATGATACGGCTAATATTTACATTTATAGACAAGAAAATAGCCAACATTCTTATACAGGTATTTGGACTGCTTCTTCGATAGACGACTACATCAATAACAAAATAAAAAAACATGAGCTAACTCGAGCAGAGCGGGAAAAAGGATTAATAGAATATTTACAACAAACAGGAATTGATGCTAACCCAGTTTTAATCACTTATCCAGAGAATCAAAAACTGGAAGCGATTATTAAAAATGAAATAAATAAAGATTCGGCTATAAAAATCTCTTTAGATGGAACAGATCATCAGGTTTGGAGAGTTTCTGATCTAGGTAAAGTAAATGAAATCACACAAATTTTTAAAGAAATGCCCGACACTTATATCGCTGATGGACATCATCGAGCTGCAGCAGCATCCACTTATGGGATAGAGCGGAGAAAGTTAAATCTAAAACACAAAGGAACAGAAGATTATAACTTTTTTTCGTCAGTTTATATAAGCGCTAATCAGCTTTCGATTTTGCCTTTTCATAGGTTTGTAAAACTAACAGAGCGCCAAAATTCTAATGATATTATCGCATCTATAAGAAAAGAATTTGAGCTAACTGAAATAGATGTGAAAGACCTTATTCCTACTCGACCTCATTTTGTAGGTTTATATATCCAGCATAAAGCTTATCAGATTAATTTAATTAATCATCTTAAAAATGATGTCTTGGCCGATTTAGATGTGAGCATCATTCAGGAGAAAATTCTAGGTCCTTTATTTCAAATTGATAATCCAAGAGAAGATCAGAGGTTGCAATTTGTAGGTGGTGTTGTAGACTTACCAACCTACATCAAAAAAGTAGATGAAGGTGTTTTTGATATGGGCTTTTTGCTTTTTCCAATTTCAGTTGCTGAGCTTATAAAAATTGCAGATATGGGTGAAATAATGCCGCCAAAATCTACTTGGTTTGAGCCTAAGTTTTTAGCGGGATTAATTACACATCAAATTAATTAATCTAACGATTTTAACAAAACCCAAAACCTATACCCTGTTAATGCTTGATCCAGTTTACTCAGTTTGGAGGGATCTTTTTGGTATAAACTGGGCAGAATACGCTTATTTAATCTATTCAATATTTTATAAAATGATTTCATCGAATTTTACAACTCAAAAACCAAACCCTTTTTGGGAATCACAACTTGATAATTTTTCTCTTCTAAGCTAATTTTTAAAGCGTTCATACTTTCAGCCTCACCATGTACTAAAAAAACCTGTCTCAGGCTTCTTTTTGGGATTTGTGATATATATTCTACCAAATCCTGATGATCCCCATGACCACTTAATAAATCAGTTTTTTTGATGCTTGCAAATACAGAGAGCTCCCGCCCTTTGAGATTCACCACTGAATCGCCTCTTAATAACCGATGACCTAAAGTGCCTTTTGCGCAATAACCAATAAAGAAGATAGTCGCATAAAAATTTTGGATGTTATGATACAAATGATCCTGAATTCTTCCACCTTCTAACATTCCTGCAGATGAAATGATAATACAAGGCTCGAAGTGATCAGAAATTTCTTTGCTTTCTTTAAGTTCTTTAACATAACTCAGGTTTTCAAATTCAAATTCGTCACCATTTTTTTGATAAAACTCGCGAGATTCTTCACTTACGTATTGGTGATGCTTTCTGTAAATATCAGTAGCCATCGTAGCCATTGGGCTATCTACAAAAACTGGGATAGGAGGCAAATCTCCGTCAGAGAATATTTTGTTTAAAGAAAAAACCAACGATTGCGTTCTTCCTACACTAAAAGCAGGGATAATTAAACGACCTGGTTGATCAATACATGCCTCCTTTATCGCTTTAATTAAGGTGTCTTTTAGATTACTTTCTCGGTCATGAAATCTTCCACCATAAGTTGACTCACAAACTAAATATTGCGTTTCTGGCAAGTATTCTGGATCATTTAAAACCGGATAATTTTTTCTACCGATATCACCAGTAAATGCAATGGTTTTGATTTCGCCATCTTCTTTAATCGTAAAATGAGCTGCAGCTGCACCTAATAAATGACCAGTTGGAGTTAGGAAGAGAGTAATCTGATCATTAATCTTAAACGGCTTTTGATAGGCAATAGGAACAATTCTATCTGCTGTATCATTTACATGTTTATGCAAATAAAGTGGATGATTGGATGTGAAATGTTGCTGTTGTTTACGCCTGTTAAACTTCTTTCTTCCTCTACTTTTTTCTTGTTTTCTTAAGAAGATATTTACAGAATCTGAAAGTAAAAGCTGAGTTAAGTCTGCAGTAGGATAGGTACATAAAACCTGACCTTCAAAGCCTGCCTTTACCAGCGTGGGCAAATTTCCACTATGATCTATGTGAGCATGGGTCAAAACGACTAAATTTATGTCAAAGGGATGGAAAGGAAATAGTTCATTTTCCGATAAGTCAACACCGCCTTCATAATTTAATCCGCAATCAATTAATATCTTAAAATCCCCAACTTCCAATAAGTGCATACTGCCAGTAACTTGCTCAGCAGCACCCCAAACGGTTAATTTCATTAATAAATGTGGTTATATTTCAAATTGTAAAGCACTTAAGTGCTTGTACAAACCATCTTCAACCAATAAAAGTTCTTGATGGTTTCCACTTTCTACAATTTTACCTTTATCTAAAACAATAATTTTATCAGCCTCTCTAATAGTAGATAATCTGTGAGCAATGATAATTGAAGTTCTTCCTTTCATCAAAACTTCTAAAGCTTCCTGAACTAATCTTTCTGATTCTGAATCTAAAGATGAAGTCGCTTCATCTAAAATCAGAATTGCTGGATCTTTTAAAAGAGCTCTTGCAATTGCAATTCGTTGTCTTTGTCCGCCTGATAATTTTACTCCTCTTTCGCCAACAACGGTTTCATAAGACTCAGGAAAACCTGTGATAAATTGATGCGCATTTGCCCTTTTAGCAGCTAATTCAATTTCTTCATCGCTTGCAGTTAATTTGCCATAAGCAATGTTTTCTTTGATTGTTCCACCAAATAAAAGTACATCCTGTGGAACTATTGCTACTTGATTTCTAATGTCTGTTAAGTCAAATGATTTTGCAGGCTGATTATCAAATAGAATTTCTCCATTTTGGAGATAATAAAATTGTAAAATCAAACTTGCAATAGTTGATTTTCCTGCACCAGAAGGGCCAACGATAGCTACTTTTTCTCCCGCTTTTGCAGTAAAACTTACGCCGTCTAAAACCTGAATATCTTTCCTTGATGGATAATAAAAATGCGTATCATTAAAAGTTAAATCACCTTTTATTACTTTTTTAATTTGGTGATTGGTCTCATGTATTGAAATAGCTTCATTCTCTTCAGCCAGAATTTCTAAAACCCTCTCTGATGCGCCAATCGCTTTTTGCACATTTGCATATAATTCGGGGAAACTCCCCATTGCGGCACCTACAAAAAAGGAATAGAAAACATAACCTAAGAGATCTCCAACTGATAAATCTCCGTTTTGTACTAAAGATGTCCCGTACCAAAGCACACCCATGATAGCGCCAAATAAGCAGAATACGATGAATGATGCAAATGCGCCACGATAGTTTGCTCCTTTTAATGCTATTTGCACTACCTCTCTTAAACTTTTATCATATCTTTTCACTTCAAAAGCCTCATTTACAAAAGCTTTTACATTTGAAATTCCTTGCAAAGTCTCCTCCACAATAGTGTTAGATTCAGCAAGTTTATCCTGTGCATTTCTAGATACTTTTCTTAGTGCCTTTCCAAAAAATACCCCAGCAACAACAACAATAGGTAAAACGCAAAGTAAAAATAACGTAAGCTTTCCTGATATTAAAACTAAAATCACAATTCCACCAACTAGTAAAATAATCTGCCTAATCATCTCTGCTAAAGTGGTCGTCAAGGTATCTTGTATTTGTGATAAATCAGAAGAAATTCTACTATTCAACTCTCCAACTCTTCTGTTTGCAAAGAAGTTCATGGGTAAAGTAATCATCTTAAAGTAGGTATCTCTTCTAATATCTGCCAAAGATTTTTCAGCCACTTCAACAAATAACCTAATTCTAAAAAAAGAAACAAAAGACTGAAAAAATAATAAAATAAAAGCGATCAGGCCAATTGTATTTATAGAATTTGGAAGGCCATATTTTGGGGCTTTGTTTACAGCAACATCAACCATTACTTGTATAATAGCGGGAAAGGATAAACCAACAATACTTGATAGCAATAAGAAAACCATTCCTGTCAAAAACTTTGTCTTATAAGGTCTTAAGTATTTTAAAAGTCCTTTTATCTTTTGAAGATTTTCTTTATTGATTTTTGATTTGGTAAAGTCCTCAGCAGGTTTAGAGCTGCTGTTTAATCCGTTTCTCGCCATCTTAAATTAAATTTTCAGTAATTATTTTACTGATGGATATTCCACAAATCTAAATTAATTAGGCTAATTGAAGCCTATTTAGCCGAAATTTTACGGAATACAAACAGTAAAATTGCTGCAAGAGCTAAACCCAAGGCAAAGGCTACTAGTTGAAAGAATTTTTGACTTTTCCTAACTTCTAATAATTGCGTATTTAATAATTCCGTTTGAGTTTGTAATTTATTAATGGTTCTCATGTAAGCTAAACTCCTATCCTCAGATTCCTGAGATTTATTAGTGATTTGCTCTTGCTGATAAGTTTTAAAATCTAGCAAGGTTTTGGTTTCTTTAAGGATGTCATTATCAGTTTTAATGATTGCAGTTAATATATCCATGCTTCGCTGCATATCTTTTTTTGTTTTCCAACCAAAAATACCAGTTTTTTTAGATAGACTTTCGTCAAAATCTCCAAACTTTCGATGTCTAGCATCTAGCATTTGATTGATTTTGTTTCTTTGCAAAGTATAAGTTAATGAGTCAGTATTTTGATAAGCGAATACAAATACTGATGAAAATAGTAAAATAGAAGATAAAATATATTTCATGATGATAAACTCCAGGCTTCTGCCTTATTTTTAAATAATGGTTTAACCTTTTTCCAGGTGTTAATAAATAATTCTGAATCGCGATAAACATTTAGTGCGGCTTCATTCTCCCAATGACTAATAGTGAAGAAAATATTTGAGTTTTTAATATCTTGATGAAGATTAACGTCTACGCAACCATCCATTTTTGAGATCATAGGTTTTACCTTCTCAAAAATCGAGCTAAAAAGCGCAACTTTATCTTCCTCAAATTCCATTTTAACCAATCGTATCATCATGATTGAAATTCTATTCGGATAATGTCATTGATGTATAGTCCTAATAAACCACTCGCTTTACCTTTATTTATGGCAATTTCTAAGTGGTCTGAAATGCCAAATAAACACAGTTTTTCACCATCAGGGACTTCATCATAATGCCAACTTAGTTGATTAATGGTTTCGTTTCTTTTAAATGATAAAGTGAATCTTCTCCCATTTTGCACTTTTGTGAATAAATCTTTTGTAACGTTTGTAACTACGTTTTCGAAAGAATCTATAAAAATAACACTCCCCTTAATTTGATTTTTATCAATAACAGGATGAAGGTTCATTCGCTCTTCAATTTCTTGAGTAGAAATACCAATCTCACTTAATTTGCCACCACTTGCCAGATGACAAGCCGCTTTTACAAAAATATCGGCTAACGGAAAATGTAAAAATTTAAGATCCTGCATGATGTCAATCTCTACAATTTCTTCTGGTGTTTCATCAAAAATTAGAGAGAAAATGCCATTGTCTGAACCTACAAAAAAGTGATCTTTATATTTTAAAGCCAAATATTTATTGTTTGCACTGTAAACTGTATCAATACCAATGAGGTGTACGGTTCCCTTTGGGAAATAGTTGAAACAGTTTTTTAAGATAAAGGCTGCTCGAGAAATATTAAAAGCTTGAATTTCGTGAGTGATGTCAATAATATTCACATTTGGCAGTGTATTTAGTATACTGCCTTTTAATGCTGCTTGATAAAAATCTTTATAACCTAAATCTGTGGTTAAAGTAATAATTGCCATTAAAATTATGAATATTTATTCTTAATCTTGTATCATTAGATTAATGCTACAAATATTAAATTTTTAATCCATATTCATACCAGAAACATAAAATCTATAACTTGAACGAACTAAAAATCACTCTGGAATCTGTAAACCCAGCTGTACTATGGGGTCCTAATAATGAGTACTTTGAGCTAATAAAGCGCTCATTCCCTAAGTTAAAAGTTGTTGCAAGAGGCTCTGAAGTTAAAGTTTTAGGCGATGAGCAAGAACTGACGCACTTTAATGAAAAGCTGACTAGCATTATCAATCATCTAGATAAATATCAAAATTTATCTACAAATGATATTGTATCTCTTTTAGGAGTATCTTTATCTGCATCGTCAAAATTAGAAGGCACTATAGAAACTGATACAGCTAATACTAGCACTATTTCAGAGGTAATTGTTTTTGGGCCAAATGGTGTAATGGTTAAAGCTCGTACAGCTAACCAGCATAAAATGGTGACTAGCATTAATACCAATGATGTATTGTTCGCTATAGGTCCGGCTGGGACTGGTAAGACGTACACTGCAGTTGCATTGGCTGTTAGAGCGCTAAAGAATAAAGAGATAAAGAGAATCATCTTAACTCGTCCTGCAGTTGAAGCAGGAGAGAACTTGGGTTTTTTACCTGGGGATTTAAAGGAGAAGATAGATCCTTATTTACGTCCACTTTATGATGCTTTGGATGATATGATTCCTGCAGAAAAGCTTAAGACTTATTTAGAAAATAGAACCATAGAAATTGCTCCTTTAGCATTTATGCGTGGAAGAACTTTAGACAATTGTTTTGTAATTTTGGATGAAGCTCAAAATGCCACCGATATGCAGCTCAAGATGTTCTTAACCAGAATGGGTCCATCGGCTAAGTTTATAGTTACTGGTGACGTTACCCAGATAGACTTACCTAAAAAGCAACAATCAGGTTTATTTAATGCTTTAAGAATTTTAGATAACATAAAAGGTATTGATGTGATTTATTTAAATGGAGCAGACGTAGTACGCCATAAGTTAGTATGTAAAATACTAGAGGCTTACGGGGATTTACAATAATGGATGTGAGAAATCAGATACGTGTTAAGAGAAAAAGAGAGTCGATCTTAATTCTCTATGCTCAAATCTTAATTCTAAACCAATGCAAGCGATAAAAGAAACTCATTTTAATTTTCCCGGTCAAACCGGATTTTATAAAGGTAAAGTTAGAGACGTTTATACCATCAATAATGAGTATTTGGTGATGGTAGTGAGTGATAGAATTTCAGCTTTTGATGTAGTTTTGCCAGAGGCTATTCCTTTCAAAGGGCAGGTTCTAAATCAAATTGCTGCAAAATTTTTAGCGGCTACAAAAGATATTGTACCGAACTGGGTAGTTTCCATTCCAGATCCAAGTGTTACCATTGGTAAAATTTGCGAACCTTTTAAGGTTGAAATGGTAATTAGAGGATATTTAGCAGGGCATGCTGCTAGGGAATACGCTTTAGGAAAAAGAGAAGTTTGTGGTGTGAAATTACCAGAAGGCTTAAAAGAAAACGATCAATTGCCTCAACCTATAATTACACCAACAACTAAGGCTGCTGTAGGGCATGATGAAGATATTTCAAGAGAAGATATTTTGAAGAAAGGAATTGTTTCTGAAGCTGATTATTTGAAGTTAGAAAACTTTACCAGAAAACTATATCAAAGAGGAACTGAGATTGCAGCTCAACAAGGTTTAATTTTGGTGGATACAAAATATGAATTCGGCAAAATTGGTGATGAAATTTATTTAATAGATGAAATTCACACACCAGATTCTTCTAGGTATTTTTATCAAGAAGGTTACCAAGAGTTACAAAATAAAGGAGAACAACAAAAACAGTTATCTAAAGAATTTGTCAGAAGATGGTTGATTGAAAACAATTTTCAAGGTAAAGAAGGACAATCAATTCCTGAAATGACCGAAGATAAAGTGATTTCTATTTCTGAAAGATATATCGAACTTTATGAGAAAATTACTGGAAATGATTTTATCAAAGAAAAAACTGATAACGTATATCAACGAGTAGAACAAAATATTTTAGCAGAATTAGAACGTTTATAAATATTCATTTTCTTATTAAAAAAAATTATATCTTAGAGGATTAACATTGATTATGAAATTTACAGTCGACAAACACGAAAAGTATATTTTAATTAAACTCAACGAGGGTAAATTAAACTCGTTAGTTTCTCCTCAATTAAAATCAGAATTGATATTAACAAATGCTGAGGGTCAAAGAAATATTATTTTAGATATGTCTCAGGTTAAATATGCGGACTCTAGTGGATTAAGCAGTTTATTGGTAGGTCATCGTTTATGTAAAAATGCTTCGGGTGTATTTATTCTTACAGGTTTAAATGAAGCAGTTTCTAGATTAATAACAATTTCTCAATTGGATAGTGTAATTACTATTGTTCCTAAAGTGGATGAAGCAATCGACTTAATTTTTATGGAAGAAATAGAGAAAGAATTAAAGAAAGAGTTTAAATAAACTGTTTCAATTTTAAACCACTACTTTTCATGATATGAAATTTGAAGTCATGATTTTGGGCAGTAGTTCGGCGACACCAATATTTCACAGAAACCCTACTTCTCAGATATTAAATATTAACGAAAAGCTTTTGATGATTGATTGTGGCGAGGGTACGCAACAACAAATGCTTCGTTATGGGATTAAATATCATAAAATAGACCACATATTCATAAGTCATTTGCATGGAGATCATTTTTTCGGTTTAGTAGGCCTAATATCCTCTATGCATCTAAATGGCCGAACTAAACCACTCAATTTGTTTTGCCCGACTGAGTTAAAAGAAATTTTAGATTTACAATTTAAACATTCTGGTACCATCATTAAATTTCCGATTGAATATTATTTTACAAATACCAATCAATCAGAAATGATATTGGAAACCAATGATTTATTTGTAGAGACTATTGTTTTAAATCATAGAATTCCTTGTACAGGCTTTTTGTTTAAACAAAAGCTAAAGCTTAGGAAAATCATTAAAGCTAAAGCTGAAGAATTAAAAATTCCTACGCAATACTTCCCTTTAATAAAGAGAGGAATTGATTATGAAGATATAGAAGGAGTGATGCATAAGGCGATTGATTTAACAACAGACCCTGATGTGCCAAAAACCTATGCTTATTGTTCTGACACCGTTGCTGATGCATCTTATCTTGAGCAATTGCAAGGTATTGACACCTTATATCACGAGTCTACCTTTATGCATGATATGATTGATCGAGCAAAAGAAACTTTTCACACTACCGCTTACGAAGCGGCAGAAATCGCTAAGAATAATGGAATTAAAAAGCTACTGATAGGTCATTTTTCTGCCCGTTATAGAGATTTAACGCCATTATTGCTGGAAGCTAGAGAAGTATTTCCTGAAACTTATTTAGCAAATGAAGGTGAAACTTTTATGATATAAAAAAAGCCTTCTGAATAGAAAATGCTTTAAGTTTTAACTTATAAATATCTTAATCTTTTCGACCTCCAAATACCGAGAAGCTTACATATCTTTTAGGATTTGATTTAAAATCAACCATTAATTTATCTAAATCTTCTGCAGATTTATTTAGGTTATTATATAATTTTTCATCATTTAATAATAGACTTAAAGACCCAGTTCCATTGTTAATTTTAGCGATTGACTGCTGAAGTTGTTGAACTGCCTCGTTGGCATTATCTATTGTCTCCTTAAATTTAACTTTTGCCATCTGATCAGATAAACTGTTAAAGTTTGTCAAAATAGTATTTATCTTGGTATTGTTATTTTTAAGATTATCAGAAATGGACTCAGCATTAGCTAAAATATGATCAATCCTTTGAGCTTGTATAGTTACTGTTCCGTCAACTGTTTTCGAGGTAGATTCTAAAGTTTCCAATGTTTTAGCGATACTAGCAAAACTTCTATTTACATTTCTTTGAAAATCTGGATTTAGAATCTGATTAACAGAAGTTAAAACTGAATCTAATCTTGAAATTATTTGCTGTGCTTTCTTTTGAACGGGTTCTACTTGCTCTAAAAGATTAGCCTGTACATTAGCGTTTAATGTGTCTCCATCAATTGCGTATTGTAAACTATTTCCTAAATCAAAAACAACTGCTTTACTACCTAATAAATCTGTACTTTCTAATCTTGCAATAGTATTTTTAGGAATTTCGTATTTTGGATTTATTTTAAATTGAGCTAATATTTGACCGTTTGGCTGTAAAGTAAGTGCAGATACTCTACCAATTTGATATCCATTAACCAAAACAGGTTTAGATATCCCCAATCCATCTACTTTATCATATTTTGCATAAAATTCATTTTCACTAGTAAAAATATCATTCCCTTTTAGAAAGTTATATCCAATAATGAATATAGCAATAGCTAATGCTGCCAGAATTCCTACTTTGGTTTCGTTTGAGATTTTCAAATTATTTTTTTTTAAAAATTAAATACTTAGAGTTTAAGACTCTATTTGCTTTTTATAAATTGAGATTGCATTCACTAAATTATTAACTATTTCGGCTTGCCCTTCGCTAGAATTGATATAGTTTTCTTCATCTGGATTGCTTATGAAACCAATTTCTGTTAAAATTGCTGGCATTCCTGCCCTTGCTAAAACTGCCAAGCTTTTTTCTTGAACGCCTCTATTAATTCTTCCACTTTTAACATATTCGTCCTGCACTAATGATGCCAATTTGATGCTTTGATCTCTAAATGTGTTTTTCATTAGGGAAAAAATAATAAAACTTTCAGGATCTTTTGGATCAAAACCATCGTAATTATCTTTATAATCTTTCTCTAACAAAATTGAGGCATTCTCTCTTACAGCTGCATCCTGCTCATCAAGCCTACTAAATCCTGATACAAAAGTTTCGGTTCCTCTAGTAACAGGATTGGGAATGTGCTTTCCCTTATACCAAACTAAAGGCATAGAGTTGCAATGTATAGATATAAATAAATCGGCTTTAGCCTTATTAGCAATCCCAATTCTATCATACAATTTAACAAAGACATCGGTACTCCTTGTGTAAACTACCTTAACGTCTGGCAATCTTTCCTCAATAGCTTTTCCAAGTTTAAGTGCGACTTCAAGTGCTACGTTTTTTTCTTTAGAAATTGATCCATGTGTGCTTCCATCCTCGCCACCATGGCCAGCATCAATCACTATTGTTCTGATCTTATTTCCCCCTGTGGATAAATTCTTATCTTTTTCATCTATTTTTGATGAACTAAAAAGAAATAAACTCAAAGTTGTTAGTACTATACAGCTAATAAACCTTTTCGATGTTGTAATTTTCATTAATTTTGGGCGTTTTTTGTTAACCTTGCTTGCAAAAATATTATTCTTATTTGATTTTGAAATTTACCTATATATTTTTTACTTCTATATTATTATTTGTGCACATTGTTGCTCGGGCAAATCCTTTTTTTCAGCAAGATACGTTGAAAAAGAGAAATAGTTTCGTTACAACACTATCTCCTGATTCCCTTAAAACGGATACAATTAAAAAAAATTCTAAGAAGGGACAAATTACTGATGTTATTAAAGCGGTGGATTCAGATTCATCTGTTTATGATGTCATAAATAATGTGATGTATTTATATGGTAATGCCAGAATAACTTACGGAGAGAAACAAGTTGATGCGGGTTATATCAAGGTCGATTATAAAGACAATACGATTTTCGCAAAAGGAACCACCGATTCATTAGGTCGATTTTCTGGACTACCCATTTTTAAGGATCCGGATCAAGGTACTTTAACTGCAGACTCTGTTTTTTATAATTTTAAAACTTCTAAAGGAAGAATTTTTCAGGTTTACACTGAACAGGAAGGTGGATACATATCTGGCGGAAAAATTAAAAAACAAGCAAACAATGAAGTCCATTTAAAAAATGTAGTTTATTCTACATGTAGTTTACCATATCCTCATCAGCATTTTGGAATTGTAATTACTAAGGGAATTGCTACAGATAAACAAATAATTACAGGGCCAGCATTTTTAGAAGTAGAAGGTGTCCCAATTCCGCTGCCAATTCCATTTGGTTTCTTTCCAAAGCCTAATAAAAGAGCATCTGGAGTGATTTTACCAACATTTTATGAAGATGCCACATTGGGTTTTGCTTTAAAAGATTTTGGCTATTACATTGGTTTAAATGACTTTTGGGATTTAGAGCTAAAAGGAGGGGTTTATTCTAAAGGTTCGTATGAAACTAGCGCATCCAGTAGATATACTAAACGATATAAATATAATGGAAACATTTTTTTGTCTTATTCTTCAAGAAAATATGGAATAGAAGGGACACCTGAATTTGAGCACCCAACAAAAGATTTTCAGATTCGCTGGTCTCATCAGCAAAATCCAAATGCGCATCCGGGAACAAATTTTTCCGCCTCTGTTAGTGCAGCGACCAGGGGTGCATTTAGAAATGTCCCTGATTATACTTACCAAAGTTTAGTAACCAGTCAATTAAACTCAAGTATTTCTTATAGCAAAACATGGGCAAATACCCCTTTTAATTTAAGTACGAGCCTAAGACACAGTCAAGATTTAAGTACTGGAACTGTTTCAATAGGTTTGCCTAGTTTAACTTTTAGTATGACAACGCTTAACCCTTTTGATTCAAAAGACAGGGTTGGTGAACAAAAATGGTATCAACGTATCTCGGTAGGATATGCTCTGAGAGCAGATAATCAAATTAATACTTTTGATTCTTTATTGTTTAAGAAGCAAACTTTAAATCAGATTAGAAGCGGAATTTCCCATAATATTCCTATTTCAATGTCTTCTAAAGTTTTGAAATATTTTCAATTCTCACAAAACATCAACTATAATGAGAATTGGTATTTCCAAAGTATCAGAAAAACTTATTTAGCAAGACCCACGCTAACAGGAACAAAAGATTCCTTAGCCATTGACACGGTCCAAGGTTTTAGAAGAGCGGTAGATTACAATGTTGGAGGTAGTTTATCTACTAAAATTTATGGTCAGGTTAATTTTAAGAAAGGAAAGTTAGTAGCAATAAGACATATTTTAACACCAAACATCGGCTTTTCTTATCGACCAGATTTTGGAAAGCCATCGTATGGGTATTATGATAGTGTCAAAGTTGATCAATATGGAAGAAAACAAGCCTATTCTATTTTCGAAAACAGTTTGTTTGGAGGTCCGGGAAATGGGAAAAGCGCTCAAATAAATTTTGGTCTAGAGAATAATGTAGAAATTAAAGTGAAAAGTGCTAAAGACACTACGAATAATGGGATAAAGAAAATTCCGATACTTCAAGGTCTGAGCTTAAATGGTTCCTACAACTTTGTTGCTCCAATCCAAAAGTTATCACAAATTGGCTTCTCGGGTCGGACTAATTTTTCTGAAAAATTAGGGATTAGTTTTGGAGGTACTTTAGATCCTTATGTTACTAGAGTTGATTTGGTAAATGGTCAAAAGCAATTGGTCCGGACGGAAAAATTTAGATGGCAGGATGGTATGTTTCCACGATTAGCAAATTTTAATTTTTCCTATAGTTATAGTTTGAATTCAAATTCCTTAGGAAAGAATAATCAAGCTAACAACCCACCAACGGGCAACTCAGATTTATTTAAAAGAATAAATGCTCAACAAGCCGAACAGCTTAGACAAATAAGTAGCAACGCCAATGCATTTGTTGATTTTAATGTGCCCTGGAATATCAGTTTGAATTATAATTTCAATTATTCGAATGACGGTTTAAATAAAAGTGTAGTTCAAACTGTAAATACAAGCGGAGATTTTAGCTTGACTCCCAAATGGAAAGTTCAGTTCACTACTGGATTTGATTTTGTTAGAAATACTTTGACTACACCAAACTTTTCAATTTATCGAGATTTACATTGCTGGGATATGTCTATTCAATGGATTCCTTTCGGTCCATTTCAAAGTTATAGCATTAACCTCAGGGTAAAATCTTCCATCCTTCAGGATTTAAAGCTAAGCAAGCGTAGGAATTATTATAATCAATTTTAAAATATGTTAGCAGAGCTGATCACTATTGGTGATGAAATTTTAATTGGCCAAATTATAGATAGTAATTCGGCTTGGATGGCTACCGAATTAAATAAAATTGGCATAAAAGTGAAACAAATCACCTCTGTTTCTGATGATGCTGAGCATATTATAGAAGCTTTAAAAAACGCTGAAGATAGAGCAGATATTATTTTGGTTACAGGAGGTTTAGGCCCAACAAAAGATGATATCACCAAAAAAACAATGGCTCAATATTTTAAAAGTAAAAGTTTTGTACTTCACGAGCCTACTTTAAAAGTAGTTAATGATATTTTTAAAAGATACAACGCTCCTTTGCTTGAAGTGAATAAGCAGCAAGCCCTAGTGCCTGATAATTGTGAAGTCTTATTAAACGACCAAGGAACCGCCCCTTCGATGTTGTTTAGAAAGGATAAAAAGATTTTCATTTCTATGCCTGGAGTTCCCTATGAGATGATGAACCTGATGACGAGTAAGGTAATTCCATTCATAAAGAAAGAGTTTAATTTACCTGCAGTTTATCATCGAACAATTCTAACAGCAGGAGTGGGGGAGTCTTTTTTAGCAGAAAAGTTAGCTGATATCGAAGACTCACTTCCAAATTATATTAAGTTAGCTTATTTGCCAAAATTAGGTTCTGTAAGGTTAAGGCTAAGTACCAAAGAACATGCAACAGATGAGATTAAAAACGAGGTTCAAGCATATATTTCTAAAATTATAGATCTTATTCCAGAGTATTGGGTTGCTAAAGAGGATATTCCAATTGAAAAAGCCATCCTTAATTTAATGGAAGCAAATAAATTGACTTTGTCAGTGGCTGAAAGTTGTACAGGTGGTTTTATATCACAGCTGATTACTCAGCACCCTGGTTGTTCCTCAGTTTTTACAGGCGGAGGTATTGTTTATTCCTACGAATTAAAGACAAAACTATTAGGGGTAAAAAAAGAGACTTTAGAAAAGTTTGGTGCAGTTAGCGAAGAAACAATTACCGAAATGGTACTAGGAGCTTTAACTAATTTTAATTCAGATTATGCAATTGCTGTTAGCGGAATAGCGGGTCCTGACGGCGGTATGCCTGATAAACCTGTTGGAACAGTTTGGATTGGGGTAGGAAATCGTGAAAAAACGGTTGTTAAAAAATTCAATTTTGGCAATAAACGATTACAGAATATAGAACGTTCTTCTATAGCTGCATTAAATCTTTTATTCCGTTTATTAAAGGAGTTTAATGCAGAATCTTAAGCATTATTGTTATTTTTGTAAAAAACCAATTTAAGATATATTCATGGCTCAATACGAACTTTTATTACCAAAAATGGGCGAAAGTGTTGCTGAAGCAACTGTTATTAAATGGGAAAAAAACCCAGGGGATACCATTGAGGTAGATGATACCATACTAGAAATTGCAACAGATAAAGTAGATTCTGAAGTTCCATCGCCCGTAAGTGGAAAAATGGTAAAACATCTTTTTAATGAAAATGATGTGGCTCAAGTAGGCGATGTGATTGCGATTATTGAGATAGAAGGTGATACTGCTGTGGAGGAGGAAGTTAAAGATGCCGAAATTAGCACACTTAAAAGGGAAGAAGAAATACCTTTTGTACCTGAAACTATTAATGAAAAAGAGGAACTAGCTGCAGTAGATTTTAGTTCTTCTGATCGTTTTTATTCTCCATTGGTAAAGAGTATCGCACAAGAAGAAGGTATTGATGTTCAGGAATTGGATCTTATAAAAGGATCTGGAACAGATGGTCGGGTAACAAAAAACGACTTATTGGATTATATTTCTGAAAGAGGTAAAGATAAGGTTGAAGCTAAAAATGAACCTATTAATGAGGAATCTAAACAAGTTCAACCGCAACAATCAAATCCTAAAGCTCAAGAAATAAAATCCGAGCCATCAAAAGCAGTAAAGCCTGCAACTTCTGTTAGCGGCGGAGATGAAATTATAGAGATGGATCGGATGCGTAAGCTAATTGCCGATCACATGGTAAACAGTGTTCAAACTTCTCCTCATGTGACTTCATTTGTAGAGGCAGATGTCACCAACTTGGTTAACTGGAGAAATAAAGTTAAAAATAGCTTTGAAAAACGTGAGGGTGAAAAAATAACCTTTACACCAATTTTTATTGAAGCAGTAGCAAAAGCGATAAAGGATTTGCCAATGATTAATATATCCGTTAAAGGAACGCAAATCATCAAGAAAAAAGATATAAATATTGGTATGGCTGCAGCCTTACCATCTGGAAATTTAATTGTACCAGTCATAAAAAATGCTGATCAACTTAATTTATTAGGAATTACAAAATCTGTTAATGATTTAGCGAGTAGAGCCAGATTAAATAAATTACAGCCTGATGAAGTGCAGGGAGGTACATTTACTTTAACAAACGTGGGTACTTTTGGTAACGTAATGGGAACGCCGATTATTAATCAGCCACAAGTAGCAATTTTAGCGGTGGGTGCTATTAAAAAGAAACCTGCTGTTATAGAGACTGAATACGGCGATGTGATTGCTATTCGTCACATGATGTATTTATCACTTTCTTATGATCATAGAGTGGTAGATGGTTCTTTAGGAGGTTCTTTTGTTAGAAGAGTAGCTGATTATTTAGAACAGTGGGATAGCAATAGAGAAATTTAATTTTGTAATTAATATCATAAAAAAGCAGATGAGTCTTCATCTGCTTTTTTTATGCCTATATATTTTAGCATGAGTTACGAGAGTTTACTTGAACATCACCTATAATCCTATCATATTGTTGCAATGGAAGTGATAGGTGAATGCTATAATGTTAAAGAAAAATAAATTTAAGAAGCGTAAATTTCAGTTTCAAATAGGATACTTTCTGGGTCTTCAATAATGAATTTATTTTTTTTGAATAATGACAGAAGGTATATTGAGAGGTAAGTGCTCAAAATCCCGATAAAAACTCCAGCTATTACATCAATTGGGAAGTGCTCTGATAGATAAATCTGGTTAAAGACTACTAAAAATGCAGTTATAAAAAATAAGTATTTATAGTAATTTTTCTTTTTGATCAAAAGAACTAGCGTAAAGGCAACTGCAAAAGCGGTGATGCTATGCCCAGAAGGAAAACTATGATGTAAATACATTTTAATAACATCAACAAAATGTAAGAAATAACCTTTATCCACTAAGCTCATCGGTCTCAAAGCATTGGTGAATATCAGCCCTTTTAAAGTGGTTACAAATACGTTAGATATTGCGAAAGACGTGAAAACAATTGACCACTTTTCTCTATGTTTCATCAGGCAGTAGCTCAACATAAATATCCAAATAAAACCGTCTCCCAAATTAGTGATGAGTTTAAAAACTCATCAAAAAATGGAGCGTGAAATTGGTTGATAAATAAAAAGCTTTCGGTTTTACCTGCTATTAAAATCAGCAGAAATGAAAGCGAAAGAATAACCAAGGCAATAAAGCTTTAGCTGATTCATTTTAGCTTAGATGTTCTTCGGTTTTAATTTCATTCCCTAAAATTAAAGAGTGGGAATGGATATTATATTAAGAGAAAATTAAGCTTGAGTGATGATTTGAGTACTTAATCTTTTATAGATAAATTCTACTAATCTTTTATTGATTTCCTGCTCTTGTGTGTGATAAATAGCTAATTCATTTTGGGTGAAAAAGCCTACAATTGTTCCAATTAACATCTTTTTAAAAGGAATATCTTTCTTCAAACTTTGATAAAGTAAATTATATTTGATGGTTAGATCTCTATTTTGATAATCTTTATATTTATTTTCAAGAAAATTAAGGGCTAGGGTTAATAAAACATCATTTTGTAATTTCAAGACTTGTCTCAAAATTTCTTGAAATTGTTCTAAAGGTTGCTCCGGATTTAAAAATTGAATTTGTGGTCTAATACTTTTAATCACTTCGTCTCTGTTCATGTTCAACAAATCAATAAAAAGTCTTTTTGTTTTAATTAACAGATAATTGAAGAGATTTACTCAGTTTATTGAAACGCCAATACAATAAAACTGCAACTACAGTTAAACTCATAGAAAGTGAAATCCAAATCCCTATCGGTCCCATGTGAAAAGTAAAACCTAACACATAACCCAATGGTAAACCCACGATCCAGTACGCAATTAGGGTGACTAAAGTTGGTACTTTAACATCTGACAAGCCTCTTAGAATTCCTGCTCCTACCACTTGTATTCCATCGGAAAGTTGGAAAAAGGCGGCAACAATTAATAGTTCACCAGCAATTTGTATCACTTCTTCATTTTTGATATATACCGATGGTAATAAATGATTACATGTTAAAAATATAAATGCAGTAATAAGCATGTAGCCAATCACTAAATGATAAGAACTAATTGCAGAAAGTCTTAAATCTTTAAAGTCTCTTTTACCAAAGGCATGTCCAGCTTTTATTGTTGCCGCAACACCAATTCCACTAGCACCCATATAGGTTAGAGCCGCTAAATTTATCGCAATTTGATGAGCAGCTAATTCTTTTGCTCCAATCCAGCCTATCATAATGGCGGCTCCAGAAAAAGCGCCAACTTCAAAAAAGTATTGCATTGCAATTGGAAAACCTAGTTTGATGATACTTCTCATTTTGTCCCAATCTGCTTTGTTAATTTTGAATTTTTGAATGTAATCTTTGAATAGTACTGATTTTATAACGAATAATCCCATTCCAATTGCCATAAAAACTCTTGAAATAAAAGTCCCTATACCTGCACCAAATAAACCTAAAGCTGGAAATCCAAACCATCCATAAATTAAAAGAAAATTAAAAATAATATTTAAGATGTTTCCGCCGACAGATAAGAACATAGCCTGGCGAGTATAACCCAAGCCCTCGGCAAACTGTCTAAAACTTTGAAAAAGCATTAAAGGAATAATAGATGCGCCAATAATTAACAAATAATTTTTTGATGCTAAAACTACGTTTTCAGCTTGACCTAAAATATCTAAATGAAAGGCAATTAAGCTGACTATCCCACAAAGAATTATGCCTGTGACAATACAAATTAGCACACTCTGTTCTAATAAAAGACCACAAACACTTTTGTTATTTTTTCCATTTTCTTGTGCCACCAGAGGTGTTACACCTTGTGAAATGCCAATACCTGTAACCATAAAAATCCCCAGAATGCTGTTACCTAAAGCACATGCGGCTAAAGGAATGGTGCCTAATTGACCAACCATTACACTATCAGCAACAGAAGTCATCATATGTCCTAGCTGTGAGATCACAACAGGATAGGCCAAAAGAAAATTACTCTTGTAATAAGGTTTATACTTAGCGAATGACTGAAACACTTTAAAGATTTATAATAAAAGGCAAAATAAAGGATTATTTGCAGAATTTTAGCTGGCAGTGTAAAACTCTTCTTTTTCGGTGGTATGAACTCTGACTACTCCAGATAAAACCATCGTTACTAAAATTTGTGATGCCCGTCTTCTGGATAGGTTTAACATATTTGTATATTCTTTTAAAGTGATGCGTTCATTATGTTCTAAATATTCTAAAAGCGCTTTTTCTTTAGATGAATATTCAATTAAAACACCCTTATCTTGATTTTCTCTTTTTAAAACATCTAAAACAATTTTACTGGCTAAAACACTTTTGTCTTTCACTCTAATGTAAGCCCACCATTTTTGATTTTCGCCTAAGGCATAATGAGGCTTAATGTCGCTCTCAGGAATGTCGACTACCAAAACCAATTTATCCTCTACATACACCTCTTCGAAAAACGGCTCTAGCATAGGCTTAGCAAAAAAAGTCGCTGCTTTTTCAATCATGTAACGTTCTTCATCCTCAGATTTAACACCTTTTACCGTTCCATCATCTGCCACACCAATAAACAGCTTGCCGCCTTTATTATTAGCGAAAGAAACCATGGTCTTAGCAATTTTATTGCAGGATGTAATGGTCTTTTTAAAATCAAGGATTACACTTTCTCCACTCCAAATCATTTGTTTTATTTGGTGCGATTTTAATCGATTCATTATTCTTTTTTTTGATAAGGAATGAAAACTTGCATCCATCGATTGGCTGCATTTAGTGGCTCGAAACCAAATTTTTCATAAAGCTCATGGGCATCCGCAGTAGCTAACATCCATCTCCTTAATGATTGAAAATCTGTATGTGCCATAATTGTCTGAATCAACCACTTAGACAATCCCTGTTTTCTATATTCATCAATAATAAATACATCAGCCAAATAAGCAAATGTACTCTTGTCACTAATTACTCTAGCAAAACCCACCTGCTGCTGCTGATGGTAAACCCCAAAGCAAATAGACTCATTGATAGATGTTTCTACTTTTTCTATTGGAATACCTTTTGCCCAGTAAGATTGATTAGTTAAGAAATTGTAAATAAAATCTTTATTCAATAGACTTTTATCAGTAGATATTAGAAATCCTTTATCTAAATAAACGACATCATTTAGCAACACTTTTGATTTCATAATTAATAAGCAATGGTTTGGTTTTCGCCATGATAAAGATTCCTTACGTAGATCTCATTATCAACATGGGCACACAATACCCCTTCACTATTGAAAATGTCTAAGGGAAAAGATTTGACAAATTTTCCATCGGCTTTTAAAATTCTTTCAGCCTCACTTACTTCTTCTTCTGTAAGCGTAATTTTAAAATATAAGTTACCATGTGCAGGCTTTAAGTACTGAATTTGTGCGCTCTTTAACCAAACTCTTGTCTTGTATCCTTTTAACTTAAAAATCTGATCGAAAAGAAGGGCATAAAATGGGTCAGTAGCGCTAAATATGGTGCCACCGAAAATGGATTTGTTATAATTTGTATTGAGAATGCTTTTATTAATCTTAACTTCTACGCTTCTAAAATCAGGTGAAAAGTTTTTAACCCAAATTCTCTGAAAAAAGAGTGGTGGATAAAATCTAATCGCCCATTTTAGGGTATTTGCTGAAACTTTCATGTTTCGCTAAATATCCAAAAATATTGGATGATAAAGAAATAGTTGTGTAGAATTAATAAATATTAAGGTCTCATTTAATGGATGACGACCACATTAATCCTAAAATCTGGTCATAAGATTTTTCATCTAATAAATAAACCGAGCCTGAAACTTTGTTTAGTTTAAAGTTGTCGATGATTTTATTGAAATCAGATTTCTGAATTTCGGCTTCTTCTAAACGGATCGGCGTATTTATTTTGATAAAGAATTTTTCTAATTCGAGGATGAAGAGATTCGCTGCTTCATTCTCATCTTTTTTATGAATACTGAAAACCTCTTTAGCTAGAAAAGCTAATTTTTGATTGATTTTTGATCGATGAAATTTTAACCAAGCAGGGTAAACAATAGAGAGTCCAGCTCCGTGAGGAATATTATACAAAACACTCAAAGTATGTTCTAGCCCATGTACACCCCAATCTCCAGAGTTTTTACCAGCTTTTAAAGTTCCGTTTAAAGCATTGGTAGCTAGCCACATCATTTGCGATCGATATTCGAAATTATCAGGTTCATGCATTAGTTTTTCTCCATATTCAATGGCTAATTTTATTACCGAAGCAGTATATAAATCAGACAATGGAGATTCTCCTTTACCGAAAAATTGTTCTAAAGCATGAGAAATTAAATCCGACACCCCATAAGCGGTATAATTTAAAGGAACAGAAAGTGTATATGATGGGTCAAGAAAAGAAACTTTTGGAAAAAGACAAGGTGCACTGTAACCTTTTTTCATGCCAGAAGCATCATCTTGTAATACAGTGGCCGAGTTCATTTCAGTTCCTGTAGCAGCTAATGTTAATATATTAATTAATGGAAGCGCTTGAGTTGGTCGGGTTGCTTTTTGTAGATAAAAATCCCAAACAGGATGATCAACATAAAAGCCCATAGCTACTGCTTTCGCTGTATCAATTACCGAGCCTCCACCTATTGCTATAATCAGCTCAACATTTTCAGCCTTAGCTAATTTAATAGCTTCATCAGCATCCTGAACTATTGGATTAGATTTAATTCCCTCGTAAGTAACATGGTGCATACCACATATATTTAGTAAAGAAAGAACGCGAGCATACAATCCACTTCTTTTAACTGATCCCTGTCCTATGATAATTAAAACTTTATTTCCATATAAAGTAGTTTCATTGCAGAGTTGATCAACTACGTCTTTACCAAATAATATTTTAGTTGGGTTATAATACTGAAAATTTTCCATTTTACTTTAAACCCCAATTTGATTAAAAATGTTTAACTAAAATTAAAAAACAATAAATATTATTTTAAAAAAAACCTAATGGCATGAAATTTCGTTATATAATTAAGAAAAACTAAAAAATTATGAAAAAAAACTTTATTAAAATTTTAATGCTGGTTTCCGTAATCGGACTATCAATCACAGCATGTAACTCAAACAAAACTGCTGATGCAAATTCAGATTCATCAGCAATGGACAGTATGTCAATGGATTCTTCTATGCAAGAAGGAGTAATGGTAGGTGGTGCAATGATGGTACCTTCTAAAAATATCGTTGAAAATGCGGTAGGTTCAAGTGATCACACCACTTTAGTAGCTGCAGTTAAAGCAGCTGGGTTGGTTGAAACTTTAAGTGGAACAGGTCCATTTACAGTTTTTGCACCAACCAACGAAGCTTTTGCAGCTTTGCCAGCCGGAACAGTTGACAATTTATTAAAGCCAGAAATGAAAGGTGACCTAACTAAAGTTTTAACTTATCATGTTGTTGCGGGAGCCTTAAAAGCATCTGACTTAACTGATGGTATGGAATTAACAACTGTTGAAGGCGCAAAACTAAAAGTGACTGTTAAAGATGGTGTAGTAATGGTAGGCGATGCTAAAGTTACAATAGCTGATATTATTTCTAGCAATGGAGTTACTCACGTAATTGATAAAGTTTTATTACCTCCACCAGCATCTAAATAATTTTAATTTTTGATTAATTTCAACGGCGAGCGTTCTCAATTTTTTGAGAACGCTTTTTTTATTCCTAATAAATTGTAATTTCAAAGCATCAAAACCTAAAATACTAATGCAAGCGAATAACAACAAAAACCTCACTCTTTTAATTATCGTAGCCGCATTAGGCTATTTTGTTGATATCTACGATTTGGTTTT
This sequence comes from Bacteroidota bacterium, assembly GCA_018828585.1. Taxonomy (GTDB): domain Bacteria; phylum Bacteroidota; class Bacteroidia; order Sphingobacteriales; family Sphingobacteriaceae; genus Pseudopedobacter. The sequence goes on along the minus strand of JAHJVW010000023.1, from coordinate 9,916 downwards.
ATTTTCTGTTATCAGGGTTCAAAGTTTAAAAAGTATTGGGATCGCAGACGATCAATTGCTAACTGTAGGAGTAAAGCTCATTAATTTTCAAATGATTGGCATGCTGCTAGGGGGGATTATTTGGGGGATTTTAGGTGATAAAATGGGCAGACTGAAAGTGCTTTTTGGGTCCATCTTATTATACTCCATTGCAAATATCGCTAATGGTTTTGCAACAGATGTGAATACCTATGCGATTATACGTTTTATTGCAGGTGTTGGTTTAGCAGGCGAATTAGGCGCTGGAATCACTTTAGTAGCCGAAAGCATGAGTAAAGAGAAAAGAGGTTACGGCACTATGATAGTGGCTTCGGTTGGTTTACTTGGTGCGGTAGTTGCAGGTTTGGTTGGCGATAAGTTCCAATGGCAAACAGCCTATTTTATTGGTGGTGGCTTAGGTATTTTTCTTTTGATTTTACGATTAGGGGTAATGGAGTCGAGCATGTATAAGCAAATCGAACATCAAAATATTACTAAAGGAAATATGCTCATGCTTTTTAACAATTGGGGAAGATTCAAAAAGTATTTAAACTGTACATTAATTGCATTACCCGTTTGGTTTGTGGTGGGAATATTGATCACTTTCGCCCCAGAGTTTGGGAAAGCAATGGGCGCTACAGAACCTTTAAGTGCGGGTAAAGGGATATTGTATACGTATATAGGTATTTCTTTGGGTGATTTATTAACAGGCGTCCTCAGTCAGATTTTTAAAACCCGAAAAAAGATTGTCGTTGTTTTTTTAATTGCCACTTTTTTTAGTGTTTTATTATTCTTGTTCTCAAAAGGAATTAATGCCAACACTTACCATTGGATCTGTGTTCTTTTAGGTATTTCTACCGGATTTTGGGTAATTTTTGTTACTATTGCAGCCGAACAATTTGGTACCAATTTAAGGTCCACCGTTACCACTACGGTGCCAAACTTTATTAGGGGATCTGTTGTTTTGGTAACATTAAGTTTTGAGTGGCTTAAAACTCCTTTTGGAATCATCAATGCGGCTCTAATTGTAGGTATTACTACGCTGGCTATAGCTTTCGTTTCGGTTTATAACCTAGAAGAAACTTATGGAAAAGATTTGAATTACGTTGAGAAATAACCACACATGAAATTTATCAAGCAACATACGCTTGTCATAAAATATCTACACGATCATTTAAGCAGGAACCAATTTCTCATACTATCGGGGATTTTGGTAGGTCTAACTGCTGGCTTTGCAGCTATCATGCTAAAGATGGTAGTTCATAAAATTCATCTTTTAATAGATCATCAATTAGAAGTCTTTAATTATCCATATCTGAATTTATTTCTTCCATTAGTGGGTATTCTTTTAACAGTTTGGGTAGTAAAAAATTTTTTACACGGCCGAGATGGAAAAGGCGTAGGCAATATCTTATTAGACATCTCTCAAAGATCGGGAGTAACCGCTCGTTCTAAAATGTATACGCAAATGATCTCCAGTGCTTTAACCATAGGTTTTGGAGGATCAGCAGGACTAGAGGGGCCAATTGCTGTTACCGGAGCCGCTATTGGTTCCAACTTCGCCAGGGTTTACCGCCTCAGTTACCGCGAGCGTATTTTATTGTTGGCTTGTGGTTCGGCCGCCGGTATCTCCGCTGTTTTTAATGCGCCAATTACTGGTTTGATGTTTGCCATAGAAATTATTTTGGTTGGGGTGGTTTTCTCAGACTTTATTCCCTTAATTATTTCGGCAGTATGTGGTGCTTTACTTTCCAAAATTATTTTAGACGATAACATTCTTTTTGATTTTAAAAGCTTACAGCAGTTTGATCATCACAATGTTCCTTATTACCTCTTATTAGGTGTTGTATGTGGTTTAGTTTCTGTTTATTATGCCCGAACCACCCATAAAATTGAGCACTTTTTCCATCATACTTTAAAATGGAACGACTATTCTAAAGGATTAATTGGAGGCTTGATTTTAGCGCTTTTATGTTTCGCTTTTCCGCCTCTTTTTGGCGAGGGTTACGGTTTTGTAAAATCTTTAGCTTCGGGGCATGCGCAGGATATTTTGAAAGGAAGCTTTTTCACTTACACGGGTTATGGAGATTGGATGCTCATTATTTTTGTAGGATTGATTTGTTTCATGAAAGTTTTTGCCACTACCATTACCTTAGCAAGCGGCGGTAGTGGAGGTAATTTTGCACCTTCTTTATTTACGGGTGCATTTTTAGGATTCTTCTTTGCAATGGTTATCAATAAACTGAATTTGATTAACCTTCCTGTAAATAATTTCACATTGGTGGCTATGTGTGGTATTTTAAGTGGCGTAATGTATGCGCCTTTAACGGGTATTTTCTTAATCGCTGAAATTACCGGTGGCTATGAATTAATTATTCCATTAATGCTGGTTTCTACCTCGTCTTATGCCATTGCTAAAATTTTCGAGCCTTACTCCATGGATGTGAAACATTTAGTGGCAGGTAAAAAGGTGTTTACCGAAGATTATGACCGCAATATCCTCAGCATGATTAAATTTCATGAAATTGTAGATACAGGTTATGATGTCATCTATTCTGATAGCAACTTAGGGGAGTTATTAGTCGTCATTAGACAGTCGACCAAGAATATTATTGTATGTAAAGATCATCAAGAAAAATATCAGGGTTTCATTATTTTTGATAAAGTGCGTAAGGTATTATTGGATCCAGAAATGCAGCAAAAATTAACGGTGAAAGAATTGATTTCTAAAACAAAATATCAGGTCAATGTAGACGACGAAATAGACACCATTATAGCCAAATTTGAAGAAACTGATTTGTGGTACATCCCCGCATTTGAAGATGGCAAATTTGTAGGTTTCATCTCTAAAACCAGATTATTATCCTCCTATCGGAATAAGTTAAAATTAACATTAAGCTGATGCTGAATAAGAAAGAAGTCGCCAAAGCTTATCAGGAAATACAACAATCCATTGTAGAGGGGCTAACTGCCCTGGATGGCGGTGCTATATTTGAAGAAGAAAACTGGGAGCGCCCTGGTGGCGGTGGTGGCAGGAGTAAGGTGATCCAGAATGGGGCTTTGATAGAAAAAGGAGGCGTAAATTTTTCTGCTGTTGAAGGTAAATTACCCGATGCCATCAAAAAAGCTTTTAAAACCGATAAAGAAGATTTTTTTGCCACTGGTGTATCTATTGTGTTGCATCCGCATAATCCATGGGTGCCCATCATCCACATGAATATCCGCTATTTTGAAATGCAAACAGGCGACGATACTTTACAATGGTTTGGTGGTGGGATAGATGTGACGCCACATTACGTAGTGGAGAAGGACGCTAAATTCTTTCATCAACAGCTAAAAAATACTTGCGATCAATTCAATAAAGAGTTCTATCCAAAATTTAAAACTTGGGCTGATGACTATTTCTTCATCAAACATCGTCAGGAAACTCGAGGTATTGGTGGCATCTTTTATGACCGACTAACACCCGCCAATACCGAATTAAGTTGGGAACAAATACTCGAATTCTCTAAAGCTATAGGCAACTCATTTTTACCTATTTATACAGAATTGGTAAAATCAGGCAGAGAAAAAACTTATACACCAGCCGAAAAGCAATGGCAATACCAACGCCGTAGCCGTTATGCCGAATTCAATTTAGTGTACGATTCGGGAACCAAGTTTGGTTTAGAAACGGATGGGCGCATTGAATCAATCCTGATGAGTATGCCACCCATGGCCTCATGGGTTTATGATTTTAAAGCCGAACCTCATAGTAAAGAAGCCGAAACCTTGTCCTTATTAAAAAAGGGGATTAATTGGGTTTAGTACCCTCATCCCAACCTTCTCCCACAAGGAGAAGGGGAATAATTGGGGTAAAGTGGAAAATTACTTTCCTGAATCTTAAATTGTTAGTTCAATAAAATTCGTTGCCCTCATCCTGCCCTTCTCACACAGGGAGAAGGAGAAATAATTAAATGTTACCGAAGCGTTGCAAAACATTGTGCATAAGCTGGATAGGAGCGGCATCTTTTTTGTTTTTGAGCAAAAAAATATAACGCATAGCCGGGGCTTTGGTTTCCGATGTGTGAAAAGCACTTCAATTCTTAAAAATGTGGAAAAAACCTGATGATTTCAGCTAAAATTTTAGAGGAACAGGCTTTCAATTAGCTCGAAATTATTAACTTCGCGTACCCTTTTTAATAGGTGAATTCCGATTATTGAACAAAATAAAATATGGCTGAAGAAAACGATCAGAACGAAGCACAACACGACAAAATTATCAAAATAAATATAGAAGATGAAATGAAATCGGCATACATCGATTATTCGATGTCGGTGATTGTTTCGAGGGCTTTGCCAGATGTGAGGGACGGATTAAAACCGGTACACAGAAGGGTTTTATACGGCATGTTAGATTTAGGTTTGGCCAGTAATAAACCTTATAAGAAATCGGCCCGTATTGTGGGTGAGGTTTTAGGTAAGTATCACCCACATGGAGATAGTTCAGTTTATGATACCATGGTGCGTATGGCACAGCCTTGGAGTTTGCGTTATCCATTAGTAGATGGACAAGGTAACTTTGGTTCAATTGATGGTGACTCGCCAGCAGCCATGCGTTATACGGAGGCCCGTTTTAAGAAAATGGCCGAAGAAATGTTGTCGGACATCAATAAAGATACAATTGATTACCGTTTAAACTTTGATGATTCTTTACAAGAACCAACGGTTTTACCTTCGAAATTCCCTAATCTTTTAGTGAATGGCGGTTCGGGCATTGCGGTAGGGATGGCCACCAATATGGCGCCGCATAATTTAACAGAGTGTATTGATGGAATTGTCGCTTACATTGAAAATAATGAAATTGACATCCCAGAATTAATGCAGTATGTGAAAGCTCCGGATTTTCCAACGGGGGGTATCATTTATGGTTATGAAGGGGTGAAGGATGCTTTTGAAACTGGTCGTGGACGGATTGTAATGCGAGGAGTAGCTGAAATAGAGACTTTGAGTAATGATAGAGAGCGTATTATTGTGAGCGAAATACCTTATCAGGTCAATAAAGCCATGATGATTGAACGTACTGCTGAGCTGGTAAACGATAAAAAAATTGAGGGTATCTCAGAAATCAGAGATGAATCCGATAGAGACGGTATGCGTGTGGTTTATGAGATCAAGCGTGATGCTAATGCGGCGATTGTTTTAAATAACCTGTATAAATATACGGCCTTACAAACCTCGTTCAGTGTAAATAACATTGCCTTGGTTAAAGGTCGTCCGATGATGTTAAATCTAAAAGATTTGATTCGTCATTTTGTGGAACACCGTCATGAAGTGGTGGTACGTAGAACCAAGTTTGAATTAGCAGAAGCTGAAAAGAGAGCACATATTCTAGAAGGTTTATTGATTGCTTTAGATCATATAGACGAGGTAATTAAATTAATTAGAGCTTCTCAAACTCCTGATGAAGCAAGAGAAGGATTGATGACCTCTTTTGGTTTATCAGATATCCAAGCAAGAGCAATTTTGGATATGACGCTTCGTCGTTTAACAGGACTAGAGCGTGATAAAATCAAAGAAGAATATGCTGAATTGATGAAGACTATTGATTATTTAAATTCAATTTTAAATGATGAAGGTTTGAGGATGCAAATCATCAAAGATGAATTGCAAGAAATGAGAGATAAGTATGGTGACGAGCGTAGAACTGTGGTGGTACACTCCGCAGCAGAAATGATGACCGAAGATTTTATTGAAGATGAGGATGTGGTAATTACGGTTTCAAGAGAAGGTTACATCAAAAGAACGCCTTTAACTGAATACCGCACACAAGGACGTGGTGGCAAAGGAAGTATCGGGTCTAACTCTAGAGATGAAGATTTTATAGAGCATATTTTCATTGCATCGAATCATAACTACCTATTATTCTTTACTGATAAAGGTAAATGTTATTGGTTAAGGGTATTTGAAATTCCAGAAGGAAGTCGAACCAGTAAAGGACGAGCCCTGCAGAATATCATCAATATTGAAAAAGAAGAAAAGATAAGAGCCTATATTAAGGTCGTAAATCTGAAAGATAAAGATTACTTAGAAAGTAACTGTATCATTATGTGTACCAAGAAAGGTACCATTAAGAAAACTACGCTAGAAGCATATAGCCGTCCGAGAGCAAATGGTATTAATGCAATTAATATCAATGAAGGTGATGAGTTATTAGAAGCGAACTTAACTTCAGGAACTTCAGAAATAGTAATGGCCTTACGTTCTGGTAGAGCAATCAGATTTAACGAATCTAAAGTTCGTCCGATGGGAAGAACAGCGACAGGTGTTAGAGGAATCACACTTTCAGGCCCTAATGATGAAGTTATTGGTATGATTAGTGTTGAGTCGAATGAAAGTACTATTTTAGTGGTTTCAGAAAAAGGTTACGGTAAACGTACTGATGTTGATGATTATCGCGTTACTAACCGTGGAGGAAAAGGAGTAAAAACCATTAATGTAACTGAAAAAACCGGTCATTTGGTTTCTATTAAAGATGTAACTGACAAAGACGATTTAATGATTATTAATCGTTCAGGTATTGTTATAAGAATTGCAATGAGCAATTTACGAGTAATGGGAAGAGCTACCCAAGGAGTTAGATTGATCACTTTAAAAGGTAACGATGAAATTGCTTCAGTAGCTAAAGTAGAACATGACGAGGAAGAAGAATTAGATACAGATGTAATTGTGACAGATGGGGAAGTGCTAGAAGCAGCACCAGAAGAGACAGAAGAAGAAGACACTACGCCTCCAAATGAGGATAATGATTCAGAGGAACAAAAAGAAGAGTAAAAACAAATTATAAACTAATAACAAACAAAAAGGTTAAGAATGAAAAAGACAATTCTAAGTTTAATCATGCTTTCTTTCTTTTTTGTGGCTCTGGCACAAAAAAGTGAAATAAAGAACGCGAAAAATAATTACGCTTTATATGAAGTAGGTATGCAAACTAAAAGTCCAATGAATAAACAATTGGAAGTTTTAGATTTAGCAAAAAAATCTGCTGATGCAGCAATAACTAATGATAAGAGCAAAGATGATGCTGAATTATGGGCATACAGAGCTTTAATATATTCGTCAATTGCTGTTACTGATACTGTAAATAAAGCTAATGCTAGCTCATCTTTTGTAACAGCACAAGAATCTATCACAAAAGCTAAACAATTAGATGTATCAAAAGAGAATGCAAAAACGATTGAAAGCGCCGAAAAGAATTTAGCGATCATGATGCAGAATAAAGGTGTAGCCGCTTTTAATCAAAAAGATTTTAAGGAAGCTTATAAATCTTTCAAATTCATTTCTGACATCATGCCTACCGATTCATTATTTTCTTTATACGCCGCAATTGCTGCAAATAGTGCTCAAATGTATGATGAGGCAGCCAAATATTATGAAAAAACAATTGAAATAAATCCTAAAAATCCGGGTCTGTATCATGAGTTGGCTACTGTCTATTTAAATAAAACCGATACTACAAGCGCTTTGAAAGTTATTGAAGAAGGAAGAGCAAAACATCCTGAATTTTTGACTTTAATTTATGATGAATTAAATATTTATTTAAATAGGGGTCAGGCAGCAAAGCAGATCATGAAAATTGAGAATGCGATTAACAAGGATCCAAAAAACAAAACGTTACTTTTTGTTGCAGGTATAGCTTATTCTGCAAATAGTCAGAAAGATAAAGCTGAAGAATCCTACAAGAAAGCTTTAGAAATTGATCCTAATTACACGGATGCGATTTATAATTTAGCTGTGATTTATATTGATAGAGGCAATAATTACATCAACGAAGCTAATAAATTACCAAATAATAAATCTTCAGAAGCAAAGTATAATGAGTTAAAGAAGAAATTTGATGCTGAGTTAGCCAATGCTTTACCTCTTTTAGAAAAAGCAAGAGAATTGAGTCCTAAAGATACAAGTACATTAACCACCTTGCGAGAGGTATACGTTAAGTTAAACAAATTGGATAAAGCTGCTGAAGTTAAAAAAGTTTTAGACGGTCTTTAGTGCTTAATTAAATTGATCAACGAATCCTCCTAATAAAAAATTAGGGGGATTTTTTTTTGCTCATCATAACCTGGTCAACGGTGTCATCCTTAAAAGTATTAAATCTTGGTTTTACAATTTTAATACTTCTTTTAGAAAGTTCTAAACTTGCATTTAATTCAAATCCAACTAAAAGAATCAAAGAGTTTAAATAAAGCCAAAGCATAACCACTAATAAAGTACCAATAGAACCGTAAAGCTTATTATAAGCACCAAAATTATTAATATAATAGGTAAAACCTATGGAGGTTAGTACGGCTAATAGGGTTGCAAACCACGATCCTGGATTAAAAAACTTCCATTTTTTAGCGTTTGCGGGACCATACCTGTACAACATGGATGTGGTGACAAAATAAACAATAATGATAATAATCCATCGAGTGATCGCAATTAGGTAAATCCAAAATTTCCCGTCTTTAAAGGCTAATTCATCTTTAATAAAAGTGATCACAAATTCCCCTATGACTAGCACAGTTACTCCTATAATTAAAGAAAAAAGTGTTAAAAGGGTAAGGTTTAAAGCAACAATTCGTTGTCTTAACCATGTTCTGGTTTCCACAATTAATGATGATCTGTTAAATGCTTGCATCAATGTATGGATACCATTTGTCGCGAAAAATAACGCTAAAACAAAGCCCAAGGAAAGCAATTGTCCATTTTGGTTTTTAACAATATCCTCTAAAGTAGATTCAAAAGCCAAATAGGCATTTTCGGGTAAGAGTAAAGATATCAAAGCCATTAATTGGTTTTGAAAATTCTTTATAGGGATGTATGGTATTAGTGTAAAAAAGAATATGATAGACGGGAATATCGCCATCATGAAATTGTAAGCTAAAGAAGATGCTTTATTGACTAAAGAATCTTTTTTAATCTCCTGAAAGAAAAATAAAGCAACGGTGTGTAATGGTAATGGGCTAAACCCTGGAAGAATGATGAATTTTGTCCATTCAATAAAATGACGATAAAATCTGAATCTTAATAAGAATTTATTTAGCCAAGTCATTATTCTAAGTTAGAAAAATATATATTAATCTTATCCTGAAAGTTTTTAGGCGCTAAGCAAGGTCTATTTTTTTTCATGTCAACAAAAACAAGGGTGGTTTCGCCAACGTTAATCAATTCATTTTCCTGGTTAAACAACTCATATTTAAAAATGATGCGAACAGCAGGCCTTTTTTCAATAGTGACTTTGATTTTTATTTCTTCATCATATAGAGCAGGTTTAATATATTTTGATTTAAGCTCTGAAACTGGCATCATTACGCCATCTAGTTCCATCGACTTATAAGTCATCCCCAAACTCCGCAACATTTCGGTACGGGCTACCTCATAAAATGCAGCATAGTTACCATAATACATGTATCCCATTTGGTCTGTATCGGCATATCTAACCCTTATTTTTGTCTCAAAAACAAACATGTCTTATTTTTTGATATTTCTTGCATTTAGCGCCGCCTGAAACTTTTTAGCGTTTGCCACATGTTCAGACAAGGTTGATGAGAAATTATGATAACCAGAAAAATCTCGATCCATTATTCTTTGCTTCCATGCTTGCTACTTATCCTGTTGGCTACATGCGAGATCAGGAACTTTATGGTTTATTTGCCGATCCTGGGGGAAACTTAGGCGATGCTAAATGGTTTGAGGGTAGAGTTTTACAAGCACATGTAGAAAGCGCAAAAAATCGTGTGCGGTATTGGGATTTAGCGGCAACTGAAAAGAAAATTGCTGGTAAGAAAATTACCGATCCTGATGAAACAGTTGGCACATTGCTATCACACTTCTTAGATGAGAATTTACCAAAACAATATCAGAATCAATTCTGCAT
>JAHJVW010000022.1 GCA_018828585.1 Bacteroidota bacterium | reverse complement strand
GAAGTTGTGATTTGCTTTCGTTCTTTGCAAAACTGATATTTACAACAACTCCGATTCAATTCAAATATCTCTAATCTAAGTTGTGATTTGCTTTCGTTCTTTGCAAAACTGATATTTACAACAACTAGATCCAAATGGGAAACAATTGATTGATAGTTGTGATTTGCTTTCGTTCTTTGCAAAACTGATATTTACAACAACTTCCGTTTAGTATAGAACTTACCGCAGGAAGTTGTGATTTGCTTTCGTTCTTTGCAAAACTGATATTTACAACAACCTACTTTCAATTCCAAATCCTGATGTCCTTGTTGTGATTTGCTTTCGTTCTTTGCAAAACTGATATTTACAACAACATAGTCAGGTAATATGCACCAAGGTTGCTGGTTGTGATTTGCTTTCGTTCTTTGCAAAACTGATATTTACAACAACGCGCATTAGGGAAACTTGATACTAGAACTAGTTGTGATTTGCTTTCGTTCTTTGCAAAACTGATATTTACAACAACACGACTAATTGAATTTTGTTGCGATAATAAGTTGTGATTTGCTTTCGTTCTTTGCAAAACTGATATTTACAACAACCTTATTTCATTGTGAATGGAACGAATTTGGGTTGTGATTTGCTTTCGTTCTTTGCAAAACTGATATTTACAACAACATTTAATAACTACTAAAATGAATAAAAGCAGTTGTGATTTGCTTTCGTTCTTTGCAAAACTGATATTTACAACAACTTAGGTTGGTTTATTTAATTGTTATTCAGGGTGTTGTAGGTGAAATTAGAATTAAAAAAATCGAAGGGTTTTCTACTCTTCGATTTTTATTCTAATGAAATTTTTAGGCTAACCGCTTTAATGCTCAAAATAATTCTAACTGCTGAGGGGTATCAGGTAAACTTTTTTCTTCTTTTCCGTAAAATAATTCCATCATGCCAAATTGCTTATCGGTTATTGTCATGATGCCTATATGCCCCTTGGATGGAAGTAACCTTTTTACCCTTTTAATATGTACATCAGCGTTTTCTCTGCTGCTGCAATGCCTTAAATAAATAGAGAATTGAAACATGCTAAAGCCATCACGCAATATTTCTTTGCGGAACTTGCTGGCTATGCTACGCTCTTTTTTCGTTTCGGTTGGTAAATCAAAAAATACTAATACCCACAAAATTCTATATTCATTTAAGCGCATGGTTAAAACGGCAATGACCTATCATCTTCATCAGTAGGCCTAATGAGTTTAATTTCCTCTTCAGCAGCTAAGCTCATATTTTCATTCCTTTGATAAAGTTTCACCTTTTTGGCATCAAAATCTTTAATGATCGGATAGTTTATTTTTCTCATGCCACCCTCATAACACTTGGCCAAAGATGCGGTAGTATATTGCACACCTACCATTAAAGGGCTGGTTCCTCTCTCAAAACTCACATCTACACTGGCTATTCCTAATAATTTACTTTTGATAGGAGTACTTAAGTCTAAAAAGTTCTCCCCATCATCAATAATTTTCAAAACAATTTTATCTACAAAAGGTCGGTAAGGCTCCATTACATCATCAGCCAAGCAATAAGCGTTGTATTTATTTTTGTGATGAATACCTAAAGTGGGGATTAAGCCCGAAGAAACAATTCCTCGGGCAACAATGGCTCTTAAAATGGCATAGCCATAATTCAATAAGTTATTTGGTGGATCGCCCTCACGACCTCTAAAAAAGTCGAGCTTTTTAGGGAATACATTTTTCCAATAATAGGCAGCAGCTCTTCCTTCATAATTATCAGGGTCGCCAGATTTTACCGACTTTGCCCAATGCACCATATTTTCACATGGTATTCCTCTTTCGAATAAAACTGCCGCTTGGTTTAATATTTTAGCCTGAATGGTTTGTTGCCACAATTGTTTCTTTAAAGGTTGCGAAGCTTCGATTTGATATTTATAACGCTCACTTTGGGTATGATGCCCGTCTATTGGGAGCAGCAAACCTACAGGGTGATGGGTATGATTGCAGGTAATTAAGGCTACATTATTAGCCAGTAAAGCGGCCATGCAAGCATGGGTGATGGTGATTTGCTGATGGTCTAAAATCACAATTCCAATATCTTCTATGGGGATGTGTTTTTTAGCATCTTCCTTGCCCAAGGCTTTTAAATTTGGGAGGTCTATTTGTAATTGTTGGTCTCTTAAATTAAGATAGGCAGGGTTGCTAAAATAGAGGGTACGTTTGATCATCGCTCATGAAATTAGGATTTGACTTTCGATGCTGTTATATTCTTGAAAATGCTGTCGTTTTTCTTCATGAGTTTTTTCATAGTTTTCTGCTGTACCAAATAATTCGTTGCTTAAGGGTACTTGAAGCGTACGAAAACTTTGAAAAGTTGACCATTCCCAATCTGAAAGTTGATGGGTAAACCCATGTTTAATAGGATTAAGATGGATATAGAGAATCAGTTGAAAGAGATAGTTTTGATTGTCGATTTCTTTTCTTCTAAAATTTTTTAGGAATAACGAACCTCTTCGCTGATAAACTTTATTAAACGATTGGGTATAAGAACTAAATAGATTTGCAAACTGTTTAGAAAGAAGGTAGGAGAGTTGTATTTCTTTTTCTTCGGGATTAAGATTTTCCAAAGTTCTAAACTTTGGAAAATCTCGTTTTAAATCGACTTCATCTTTTATTCGCACCAGCAGATGGAAATGGTTAGGCATTAAGCACCAAGCGATGGTTTCGGCTACAGGGTCGATATGAAGATGATACTTCGATAAGAAAAAAGGATAATTTTTAGCTTCCCGAAATAAGTTGTCATCCCCATTAGCGTGGTTGTAGATGTGGTAATAGGTAGATGGATTAAGCATGAGATTTAAGCTTTAGAAATATTTCCTAAGCGATCAAAAGATAATTTGATAAAATTATCTTTTATAAAAACTTGATTATCTAATTCTTTTGTTTTCTCAGATTTTCCTAAACTTTCAAATTCACCTTTTTCAATCAGTGATGAAATTGTCAAGGGTAGGAAATAACAGGAAGTTGAAGATGAACTCTTCATAATGTAAGTTCTATCAGCAATCTTCTTTTTATGGTTCCAATCAATTTGATTTATATTTTCGTTTTCTTCTGGAACATAAACTATATCACCAGGGGATAAAATTATGTATTGACTATTTGGATTTTCATCATGTATTTTCAATCCTTTAGCTAAACGCTCAATACACTCTAAAAAATTGGGAGTGATGTATTTTCTTTTCAACACTAAATTGCCATTTTTTTTATCAATTTCTTTTTTAATTTCTATCAAAAAATATTGGTTTACTCCAGCATCACCATCTAATAATTTGTTATTTATTTCGATTTTATTTCCTCCTTCTTTTCGAGTTACTTTTTTAATAGGATGAGGTGCCTTTTTATAAAGCATTTCTAATGCCTCACCTTTAAAAGCTAACTTCGGGTCTCCATATTCTTCTAAATGCTGTTTTAAAAGATTAGTTAACCAGTTATTCTCCAAATTAGAGTAAGGCATTTTTTCAATCTTATCCTTAGTGAAAGATTCATCAATAATTACTTTTTTAGAGGCGTATTTTTTAAATTGTAAAAGGTCAAGACTATTTAATTCAACTCCTTCTTTATCTTTTAATGGATTTTGATTTAGATATTTTAAAATTACTTTTTTATCAAAGTTGAAACGTTTAATGAGTATATCAATTTGTTTTCTTAAATCTGATTTTGCGATACGCCAATCTTCTGTATTCCATTCCTTATTTTCTCTTTTTAGAAATACAATTTGATTTTTAACAGCGCTTTTTATGTCTAAACCCTTTTTGTATTCAGCTAAATAAATTCTACCCAATGGTTGCCCAAAAAGTGATTGTCTAACTGCTACCCAATATTTATCATCATCCAATGGTGCTTTCTGTAAATGAATTTTCTTTTCAAAATTCCCCATTCCATCATCCATATACTTGTAATATCTGTTTACTGCCTTAGAGATTAATTTGGATGTTGGTTTATGAGAGACAATAATTGATTCAATGGCTTCTTTACTATCTAAATAAAAACTGTCCCATGGTTGGCCAAATTCTGTCAAACCGTTTTCTTTATTTTCTAATTGCTTCTGCTTATTTAAAAGATATTTCCATTTTTTCCATTCATCATATTTAGCAACATCATTTTTATTATTACTAAATGAATTTAAACTATTCAAGTATTTAATATGGCTTCTTGTGGTACAAGCAACCACTAATGCATCTAAAGCATGATGCCTATGGTCAATTCTTTTATAATCTTTGGCAAAATGATAATCATCCTTGTTAGTTTCACTAGGAAAAATAAGTTGCTCGCCCAAAATTATTTCTAAACGCTCGAAGCGGGGTTTTAAAATTTCTTTCCAAAGTTTGTTTAAGCCCCATTTATTTTTTAAGTCAGAAGTGATACTTCCAGATGTATAAACAACCCCTTCATCGGTTTCATTGCCAATGGCTACAGGTCTTAAAAATTGGGCTACTGTTCTGGTAATGTATTTGGTGTCATTCATTTGTCGCTCTACAAAATCTTCCGGTACTTCATAAAGTTTAAGATGTCTTTTCTTTTTCTTACTACTAAATACTCGATCACAGAACTTTTTATAATCTTCTAATGTAAGTACCTTAATTTTTTCGCCATTACTTAATGAAATTTCTTTACCCTGTGTATCTTCAATAAATTGAATAGCAAGTCTTTTATCCTTTAAATCGTTTACTTCAGCTTCTACAACCACTTTATTCGCAAAGGAGTCGTCATAAAATTTTGCTCTTGGAATGATATGGTCTGTTTGATATTTCGAGGTAAATAACTCACTTAATTTGATAATTCTCCCGGTGTAAGGAGAGCAATAATTTTGCTCTGCCCAATGCCTGTACTTTTCTATATCAGCATCCTTTACAAACTCAGCATTGTTTTTCTTAAAAAGTAAGTCAAAGGTTTCTTCTCCCTCTTTACCACCAGCTTCTTTCCATAATCTAAACTTTTCTAAATCAGAAATTGAGTTTTCATTAAAGTCTGGATACTTTAATTCCTTAATAAGATTAGAAACTCTTTCCTTTTCCACTCTATTTTTTGTGTAGCTTTCCGCTATTTTTTTTCTATCCTCTACATTATTTTTCATTTCTCTGCCCAACTCAACATGAATAAAATCTGGCCTTCCCAATTTTTCATTTTTCCAGATGTCTTTTGTTAAGCTTAAAGTTTCACGTATAATTTTTTCTACTACAGGGTTACGAATAGAATTATAAGGGATAATTTCTTTTATTTTGAAATCTTCAATAGTGTCATATTTTGATTCATTGGCTCTCTCACTATGTCTTCCATAAACTATATAAGCTGAAAGGTAAGTAGGTAAGCCCTTGAAATCGTTGATTGATTTTAAATTTAATTTCTGGATTTCTTCTCTTACTTTATCTGAAATTGTTGTATCAAATTCTGCATCAATAATTTTATTAATTCTATCTATCGTATTCTTATCAAATTCTTCTTTCCAATATTTCCCAATACGCATTAAGGGTAATAGTTTGTTAATTGCTTTTGTGGATAAAGAGGAATATTGACTTTTAAATTCAGGTAATTTGGAAATGTGTTGTATGATTGATTTTGGCAAATCAAAGTATTTCTTGTTGTGAAGAGCATTAATAATTTCTTTTTCTTCTGGCAAGGAATATACAATGTGCCACAAATGGTTGAAAAGCTTGGTTTTGGTTAAATAAAATTCACCTTCTGCTATATAATTATGTTTTTTAAAAATTTTCCGAAATAGTGCTTTAGTTTCGTTTCCTATGAAATTCTTGTCATCAGGATAATTCAATTTAAAGGCAAAAGTTTTAACACCATTTTCTTCAAAATCCTTTTTGAAACCAAATAGTTTTAGGATGGCCTCATGACTGATTTCTGATGAACCATCAAATAATTCAAATAAAAGTTCTTTATTCTCTGGTGTTAAATATCGATGAGTTACATCAATATTTAATTTAAGTTTTCCATTTATATATTCTTCCTTCTTGAAAATTTTAAGGTTATGGATAGTTTGCCAAATCCTAAATTCTTGAAAGCATGGTGCGCTTCTGGATGTTACTTTAACACCAGCTTTTTTTATTTCACCATCCTTGGTTTTGTAAGATTTTGTCTCGTATTGGCAATTTGCCAACTGTCCTTTTTGTGATTTTAATCCTCTTTGGTAATAGATAATGTCATTAAAAAATATGTGAAATAAATCTTTTCCTTTTAGTTCGTTATTTTTTTGTTTGTTATGAGTGTAGAAAGTATCTGCTATTTCTGCAATCTTCACTTTGTCATAAAAATCATTTTCATAAAACTTGCTTTGCGTTTCCCATATTTTTTTGAACTCGTTTTGATAAAAAGACCGGTCTACTATTCTTTGTTTAATTGTATAGGCTTGATTTTCTTTGAGTGCATCTTTTAAATTTTTTAGATAATATTCAGATATGGTTAAATCCTCTTTTTCAATGTCTTTCTCTAATGCTCTTTTTCTACTTTCCCAAGCATTTGGGTCAACTTCTGATATAGTAAATGATTCGCTTGAATCTTTAGTAATTTTTTTTGTAATTTCTACTTCTATATTTTTATTCAACCAATCAAGAGGATTTTTTCTTTTTTTTATTGCTTCAAACTCAAATTCTGATGCTTGGAAATTGAGTCTGTAGAAAGTATAATCCCTATCTTTTCCTTCTCCTTTTCCAATTTCCGTTATAGATGTCACCGTTATGAATTCAACCCATTTTTCGTAAATTGGATATTTCAGTTCTTTTGTATCATCTTCTAATTTATTTTCTTTACGGCTACTCTTAAAACCTCTTCTTTGATTATAATGATAAAAGATTCTAGCTAATTCTTGTAAACTAATTTGATGGTATAAAGCTTTTGTTTTGAGAAAATATATGATCCAATCTTCAGAGATTTTAAATTCCAAACCTTTTGTCGTTTTTTGATTTTCTATTCCAAAAAATTCAAATGCTTCATTTTTTAGCTCGTCTGAAATGGGTAAAAAATTCCCAATTCCATGTTTATCTAATTTTTTAAATTGAGTTGGAAAATCATTTGGAATCCATTCTAATATTTTCAAAGCATTTATTAATCGTGTCCTTCGGAGCTTGTATCTTTGATTTAACCTTCTTGCACTTCTTGCTTGCCTTCTATTCGCCGCTTTTGAAATTGTAATGCCAGTTTCAAATTTATTCATTGAATCTGCATCCATAGGAATAATTCTACTACCTAATTGAATTATTCTACCATTTAGAGAATCAATATTATCGTCATAAGCATTAGTTTCAATAAATGCCCAGCCAATAGAATTTGTCCCAATATCGAGACCTAATATTTTTTTCATAAGTATGATGTTTAGGTATAAACAAAAAAATGCCCCGAAGTACGTCGAGGCTCGTGGAAATCATTACGGAATGATCCTTATTGTGATTTGCTGAAAGCAAATTAAAATTAATTTTTAACTAAAACAAGAAAATATTTAAATTAAATTATTCCGTCGTGAAAACATTTAAGCCACCTCGTCTTCAAATACGGGGCCTTTTTATGCAATAAATTTAGGCATAAAAAAAGCCGGCATTTGCCAGCTTGGTGAATATGAATTATTAATCTTATTTATTCTTCAACAATTCCACTTTCTCCCTTTCACTAGCTAATAATCTTTCTAATAAAGCTACTTTTTCATCATAGAGTGCTACTATTTTATCGATGGGATTGAATGTGCAGTTGAAATTATTAAAAGCACCAGTACTACTATCATTAAAAGTATTAAAATAATTTAAAGCTGCTTCATCACTAAAACTCTTCATAGCTTCAGCAGTCACCCCTAAAGCTTTAGCAATTTTCTCCAACACTTCTTCTTCCACTTTTTCACTTTGCTCGAGTTTAGAAACTGCCTGTTGGGAGATGCCTAATTCCAGTGCTAGGGCTTCTTGTTTCATGCCCCGCAGTTCGCGGATGCGGGAGATTTTACGGCCAATGTGTAAGGTTTCGTTCATAAGATAAAGATAAGGGTTTTGGTGAATGTAAAAAACAATGGGGGGATTGTAAAATACTTTTTTTGTTTTTTGCCTTTTTGCACCAGCCTTTCCGTCCCTCATGTGCGAGCTAGGCTTGTTAGTTGTTTTTTGTTTGATGATCTGGACGCTCGTCGCCGCGGGAGGGATCATTACTTTTTCCTTAGCGCACTTGGCTTGCCTGCCCTAGCCGGGCAATGGCTTTCAACTTTTTCTTGATAAAAAGTTGAGCAAAAATCAAGGCTTACGAATATTTGTTCGGTTAGCTCCAACAAATTTGATGAGCGAAATCCAAGCCGTGTGAGTGTCAATGCTTTTTGAAAGAGAGGGCAACACTTTTGCGGATTTCTTGGTATTGCTAGGTTGTAAGGAGGTGCACCCAAATTTATCGGGCTTCCTCTCCAAATCTTCTGATGCCTGACTTGCTGGATGGCTCTGCTACATAGCCGTACTGACTTGGTTTTATGAATTTAGTTTCCATGTGTAGAGGAGCGTTGGATAAGTGCTGGGGAAATCTAAAAGTAGCAGCACAATCATTCAATGAGCATTGACAAGCCTTTAGCGATAGCGATTTTTATGTTCGATTTGCACTTGCTTTGCTTAAGTAAACCAGAATAAAAAAACAGCGCTATTACTTTTAGAGTTGAGTGTGAGCTTGTGTGACGAAGCACCTGAGGGCTGGAAAAAAAAGGATTTATTCAGTTTTTAATATTTCTTTAATGGTCTTCATGCTTTCGTTTTACTCAAGATTGTTTCTTTTCATCTGAAAATGCGATAGCATTCTTGAATTCCTATG
>JAHJVW010000021.1 GCA_018828585.1 Bacteroidota bacterium | reverse complement strand
ATCATAAAAATATGATTTTGTACCCACAGCCAACACCTTCATCATTTGATTATATTCTGTTCTGTCTGATTTAATTCCCTCATCATATCTACCGAATTTTTCTCGAGAAAAGTACTTCTTCTCAAATGAGGATGATCTGAATATACATAAAATTTCCTGTAGCCTTCCCAAAAATGACTATGATTGAAAATCATTTGGGAAAAACCATCAGAAACAGGTTTTAAACATGGGAATTTCAAATAAGCATAGAACCTAATAAAATCTATTTCATGATCAGCATTCATAAAATTTAATGCAACTTGAAGTTTTTCAAAAAAAGTGGTTTTGGTAAGAAATCTTCTTGGATATATAAAGTGTAAGGTTTGGTCACCTGATCTTGTCCTTTGTTAATATTGTTCCCTAAACCTTTATTTTGAGGAGTTGAAATTAAGTTGAAAGAATATTTTTCTTTTAGTTCTTTTAAATGTGTTTGATATTCTGGTTTACTAGCATCATCAGACACAATAATTTCTCCGAATTTTACATCTTCATTTGCGAAATATTGAAGTAGCCTTTCTAATGATTTTGTCCGATTGTAATGTGTAATAAGTAAAGATACTTCTTGATAAATGTGCATGAATTAATTTATAATCTTTGCTTAAAATATTTTTTAAACCTTAAAATAAATTTATGCAAAAGTCTTTTATTATTGCTTCTTAATGGTGTGCCTTTCCAAGGAGTTAATTCTAGATATTTAAAAAATATTTTTTTAAATTTTTCCTCTGATTTGTATGATTTAAAAATAGGCTTTATTTGTGTGAAATGAATAATCTTAGGTTCGGGGTGATAATTGTGTGCGAACCAATTCCACAAAGGATCTAGTTCTATCCATTTTTCTGAAAAAACAACATTTAAACCATATTGATCTGGAAAAAATAGATGTTTGGTATTAACTTTCATCACATCGAAAACCCGTTGTTGTACTTTTTCTGATTTCCATTTATCAACATTGATGACTAATAAACCAGAGTTAAAATATTTTGCTTTTGAGGGTATACCTAACTCTTTATAGTTTGGAATTCCAGCCCATTCACAGTCTACTGTTTTACATGCATCTGTTACAGCTCCAATGGTATAACCCTTCAAATCTGTTTTCCAAAGCTCAGATACATCATTTTCAACAATCATATCGACATCTAAGTATATTAGCTTTTTAACCTCATCATTTAAAACATGGGGGGCAAAAAGTCTTAATGATGCAGCAGGAGGAAAGGTTGAATTATCAATAGGGAATTGGGTACTCTTTGGAATTACCTCAGTAAACTCTAACCACTTAAATTCTACTTCAGGAGAATTTACAATTAATAGATTAACTTTTTCTTGATTAATTTTGGAAATTCCATCACTGAAAATATAAAAAACGATATTTTCATCGGTGTGATGATTATATATAATTGACTTTATTAAGGCAGCTAAAAGTAATGCGTAGTTGTCATCACTTGCACAAGCAATGTGTATTGTATCTTCTTTAATCATTAATCTTTGCACTTGTAAAAGATAGCCTCGTATCCATGAATAAAAAATGAAGTTTGATAATTAATATCATTTAGAGACTGAAATAACTTTTATGCCGCTAAATTCATATTATTGATTTAATATTAAAAAATCAGAGTCTAATTATTAACACTTTATAAATTTTGTCTTTTAATTTAAAGCGTTTATTAATTAATAGGCTCATTTTTAAAATATTTCATAAGAATTTGTAAACCTCAATTACTAACTGTTTTAAAATAGAATTTTAACTAAAATAAAAATTTCTTGATCAAATTAATTAATTCAAATAAAATCAATATAAAAAACATCATATCAGTTTCTAAAAATATAAACCCCCAATTAAAATTATTTTCGAAACTTAAAAATCAGTAATTCGGTGTTGAACCTTAAATATCTATATAAATGTCTAGTAAATGAAATAAAAAAACTAGCATTATTTCTCCAAAAATTTCGCTTTACCGTACTTGGCTCTTCTTCAGAGTTTAGTTGGTCTAAAAGTGATTTAAAATCATCATAAAAATATGATTTTGTTCCAACAGCCAATACCTTCATCATTTGGTTATACTCTGTGCGGTCGGATTTGATTCCTTCATCATATCTTCCAAATTTCTCTAAAAAATTACTTCTACGTAAATGAGGATGATCTGAATACAAATAAAATTTACGATAACCTTCCCATATATGACTATGCTTAAAGATCATTTCAGAAAAACCATCAGATATGGGTTTGAGATGAGGATATTTAAAATAAGCATAGAATCTTACGAAGTCTATTTGATGATCTGCTTCCATAAAATTTAAAGCAACTTGTAGCTTTTGAGCAAATAATGGCTTAGGTAAAAAATCCTCTTGTATGTATAATGTATAAGGTTTGCTAACTTGACCTTGGCCTTTATTAATGTTGTTTCCTAAGCCCTTATTTTTAGGAGTAGTCACTAATTTGAATGAATATTCTTTTTGTAATTGCTTTAAATGGGGCTGATATTCTGACTTACTCGCATCGTCAGAAACGATGATTTCGCCAAATTTTATTTCTTCTCTAACAAAATACTGAAGAAGTCTTTCTAATGATTTACTACGATTGTAATGAGTGATTAATAAGGATACCTCTTCAAAAATATACATTCGAAACTAACTAAAAACCAATACTTTGGTTATTTTCTTCTTAACTTTTATAATTACTTTTCTTAATAATCTAAGATAATCACTTTTTAATTTCATCCCTTTCCAAGGTGTTAAATCAAGATATTTAAAAAATTCTTGTTTAAAAGACTCATCGGAGCGATAGGATTTAAAGATAGGTTTAATATCTAAAAAATGGATATTATTTGGACTTGGATGATAATTGTGTGCAAACCAATTCCATAAAGGATCAATCTCTAACCAATTTTCAGCAAATACCACGTTTAGCCCGTATTGATCAGCATAATTAACGTAGTTAATATTATCTTCCATGGCTCTAAAAACTTTTTCTGGAATTTTCGCATCTCTCCATTTTTTAGCATCAATAATCATTAAACCTGAATTAAAGTATTTTGCAGAACCGAGAATTCCTAGTTCTTTATAGTTTGGGATGCCTCCCCAAGAACAGTCTACTGTTTTCCCTACGTCTATTACCGCCGCTAAAGTGTGACCTTTTAAATCAATATTCCATACCTCTGAGACATCTTTTAGTACAATCATATCCACATCAAAATAAATTAGTTTCTCAACATCGTCTTCTAAAATATAAGGAGCAAATAATCTTAAAAATGCTGTAAATGGGAAAGCAGAATTATCAATTGGAAACTTCATCCCTTTGGGAAGCAGCTCTTTAGCATTTTTCCATACAATTTTAATCTCTGGAGACTTACTAATTAATGAATTGATTCTATCTTGATTGATTTGAGAAATTTTATCGTTTAAAACGTAAAAAACAATATTTTCATCAGTATGGTGGTTATAAATAATAGATTTTATTAACGCTGCTAAAAGTACCGCATAATTATTATTACTAGCAAATGCAATATGTATAGTATCTTTTTTGGTCATTAATCTTTGCATGCTGAAAAGATAGTAACGTATTTATGAGTTAAAAATGAAGTATCAATAT
>JAHJVW010000020.1 GCA_018828585.1 Bacteroidota bacterium | reverse complement strand
GACATTTCTTGATTATAAAGTCTGGTAGCACTCTCCACCTCAGGAAATTCCTCCATCAAAGATTTTGCGACAGGCGCCATTACTGATGATTCTTTCATCACCTCTCCATTCATTTTTCCACCAAAAGTCACGCGAACTATTTGGTCGGATTTTTTATTGAATCTATCGTAGCTTAATTCATTATAAATAAAAAGCATGATAATTAAACAAACAGAAATCCCTATGGCTAAACCTAAAATATTGATAATAGAGAACACCTTATTCTTCAATAAATTTCTCCAGGTTATTTTAAAATAGTTCTTTATCATTTTATATATATTTTTATCTACAAGCTTATTCAGCTAACTACTAAGCTCTAAAAGCTGATATTTAATTCCTACTCCGTTCTTAAACTTTTTATAGGGTTGGCCACGGCAGCTTTGATAGCTTGGAAAGACACGATAAGAAGAGCAAAAAACAAACACCCCAAACCTGTTATTAAAAAGATTTCCCAGCTTATGGAAATGCGATATTGATAGTCCTGCAACCAAATATTCATGATCCACAATACTAAAGGAGTTGCAATAATGAACGCAACCAATATCAATTTTATGAAGCTCCTTGACAATAAACTTATGATTTCTATTACTGTTGCACCAAGGACTATTCTGATCCCTATCTCTTTCGTTTTTTGTTGAGCAATAAGTGCAACAAGGCTAAAAAGCCCCATAAGTGAGATGACAATAGCAAGGATGGCGAAAGTAGTAAATAAGGTTGCTAACCGCTGTTGCTCTTTGTATAATTCAGCAATTTGATCCTCCATAAATGAATATTCGAAATTGCTCTCGGGAAAAAAAATCTCCCATTTTTTCTTAATAAAATCTAGGGTTTGAGGAATATTCTTTGAATTAATTCTTAAGTAAGTGTTGCCAAAATCAGGATTAACATCTGCCTGAATCACTACCATCGGACTTTTTTCTAATAAAGAAATCCCATTAAAATCTGCTATTTCTCCAATCACTGTACCTTGTAAAGCACTAAATGTTAAAACCTGCCCAACAACAGGCCTTTTAAGTCCTAAGCCTTCAGTAGTGCTTTTAGTAACTATGATTGGTCTTTTATTAACAAAATCTATAAACTCTTTTCTACTTAGTCGTTTACCCTGAGGATTTAAAAGTGAATCCATATCCAGGGAAGCTGAAATAGGAGAAGTGGAGAAATCATTGCCTTCAATTAACTTTATTTGCAGTGTTTTTAAAAAATCCAAATCTGCAGCTACAAACCCGAAATCCCACTCTTTAGTGGAATCGGAAGGGTGCGTCATACTGGCAGACCCCGCATACGTTTGACTTAGTTTCCAACTTGAAAAAGAAACATCAAGAATATCTTTACTGGTTTTCAGTTCATTTTTAAAAGATCCGGCCTTACCGTTGAAATTCTGTTTGGGTAATATGATTAAGTCATTTTTACTAAAGCCTAATGGCATATTGGTGAGTAAAGAATATTGCCTATGCACAATTATTGTAGAAACTATGAGAGCTATAGAAATAACAAACTGAAATACAATTAGTGCTTTTCTGATATTTAAATTTACCCTAAAGCTTTTTTGACCGTTTTTAAGTATGGAACTGGGTTCAAGCTTAGATAGAAAAAAAGCAGGATATGCACCTGAAAGTATGCCAATTATAAAACTTAAAAGAATCACAAGCGCAATAAATTCATAGTTTAGTAAATAAACCCTATCTGCTTTTATACCCGCTATATCCGTAAACAAAGGCCAAAACAGATAAGCAATGAAAAATGACACCGGTAAAGCAATACAAAAAAATATAATAGATTCTGAAATAAATTGAACAGCAAGTTGATTCTTGTCAGCACCCATCACTTTTCGCATACCCACCTCTTTCACTCTTTGTAAAGACCGGGCTATAGTTAGGTTTATATAATTAATACAAGCAATAAATAGAATTAAGAAAGCAACAAAAGAAAATATATAAATATTTTTAATACTGCTATTTTTATAATATTCTCCTTCTATATTCGAATGTAAGTGAATAGACGTGACAGGTTGAAATAGAATATTTACACTTTTAGGAAATTCATATTTCTTGTAAATTGATAGAACTTTTTTTTGAAGTGCTCTTATATCCGCCTCCTTCTTCAGCATTATATACTTAAATCCTGTGGTACTGTAGCTACTCCAGTTTAATGTTTCCTGGGCAACACTTTCAGATACAATAGCTTCTGTATGAAAATGCGTGTTGGGTGGAATATCTTTTATAACTCCGCTAACAATGTAAGTTTGAAAGACGCCTTGGTGATCCCTATATTTGAGTTCTTTTCCAATTACATTTTGTTTGGGAAATAGTTTTTTAGCAGTACTTTCTGTGAGAACTATGTTGCCTTTTTTTATAAGTGCCGTTTTCCGATCTCCGTATAGGAAAGGCAGATCGAAAATGTTTAGAAAATTGCTATCCACTTTTATGAGATCAACATGTGATATTTTATTATTAATCACGAAATCAACTTCACGAGGAATTAACTTACTTACAGATTCTATTTCTGGAAATTCATTTTTTAATGTATAAGCAAGTGGATCAGGAAAGGTAAGTGTTTTTTCGACAATACTGTCTTTCTTTTGCTCAACTGCAATCCGATAAATTCTAGGTGAATGACTGTAATAATGATCGAAAGAAAGCTCATATTTAACATACGCTAAGATTATCAATACACCAGTTAAAGAGATCGCCAGACCAATTAAATTAATAATGGCGTAAGTTCTATCTTTTACAAAACTTCGAATGGCGATTTTAAAATAGTTTTTAATCATTTTTATCTCTTTATAGGAGCATGAAATCAGCTTATAATTTTCAATAACTTCTGATAGCTCATTTACACTAAAATATTCTCCGTCACACTTTGCCCATCCAACATCCGGATGATACGGTGGCTGTATTTGGCATCATGCTCACTGTGTGTAACCATAATTACAGTTGTGCCTTGCTCGTTTAAATCGGTGAGCATCTGCATCACTTCATTACCGTTGCTTGAATCTAGATTACCAGTAGGTTCATCGGCCAAAATCAATTTCGGGTTGTTCACCACGGCTCTGGCGACAGCCACACGTTGTTGTTGCCCTCCGCTCAATTGCTGTGGAAAATGGTTTCTCCTGTGCATGATCTGCATTTTGTCCAATACTACTTCCACACGCTTTTTACGTTCCGCGGCATTCACTTTTGTATAGATTAATGGCAATTCAACATTTTCAAAAACGGTTAATTCATCAATCAAGTTAAAGCTTTGGAACACGAAACCAATGTTGTGCTTACGCAGATTCGCCCTTTGTCTTTCGTTGTAACCAGCTACTTCTTCCCCATTAAATAAAAAGCTTCCACCATCAGGATCGTCCAATAAGCCCACAATGTTTAATAAAGTAGATTTACCACAACCAGATGGCCCCATCACGGCAACAAATTCACCTTCTCTCACTTCAAAAGAGAGCTTATTTAATGCAACGGTTTCTACTTCTTCGGTGCGGTAGTACTTCTCGAGGTTTGTAATTTTTATCATTTTATATGAGTTATTTCTTCAATATTAATTCTTGCATATCACCATAATTCTCGTAACTATTGGTGATGACTTTATCGCCCGGTTTTAAACCTTGCAATACTTCATAATAATCAGGATTTTGACGCCCTAATTGGATATCCACTTTATAGGCTACATTTCCATTCTCTCCGACTTTAAAAATCCAGTTACCTCCAGTTTGTTGGTAAAAACCACCTTTAGGTAATAATACTGCCTGAGTTTCATCACTGAGTGTTAAATGGATTTGTACAGTTTGACCTCTTCTGATATTTTTAGGTGCAGCACCCACAAATTCCATATCCACTTGAAAACGACCATTCGTGACCTGCGTATAAACTTTTTTAATCTCTAAAGGATAATTTTTACCGGCTATATCTGCATCCCCTTTAAGACCAGTAAAAATTCTGCTGATGTAATGCTCATCAACATCCACACGAACTTTGAAACCGCTCATTACATCCAATTGTCCCAAACGCTGACCTTTATTTTTACTTTCGCCGATTTCGGCATCTAATGAAGTCAATTGCCCGTCAACCGGAGCCCGAACCACTAAATCACCCACTTTTTTACGCATTAAAGCAAGCGTCTTTTTCATTTGTTCATAAGATTCACCCATTTGACTTACCTGTTGCTTCATGGAAGTAGCATCCGTTTTCATAATGTCTTCAGTCAGTTTTTTTCTTCTAACTTGGTATTCATATAAGTTCTTGCTGCTATTAAATTCTTGTGAGCCAATCACTCTATCTGCATAAAGCTTCTTATTTAGGTTGTAAACACGTTCCGCTTCCTTTAAAGCATTATCAACTTCCGCATCTTGATTTTGACGGTTAATAGAGTTTTGTTCCGCATTATTCTTACTGATTTGCATCTGCGTAAGCACATTAAAAACTTGCGTCTCTTGATTGGCGAGTTGTAATTCTAAATCCGTATTAGAAAGTCTTAGGATTGGTTGTCCCTTTTTCATCATAGCGCCATCCTCCACAAATTTCTCTTCCACACGGCCACCTTCCATGGCATCTAAATAAATGGTGGTTACTGGCAAAACCACACCATTCACAGGTATAAATTCCTGAAAGCTTCCTTTTTTTATTTCGCTAATCGTGGTTCTTTCGGTATCCACATTTAACCTCGATTTACCAGAAGTAAAGTAATAACTTCCACCTATCAGTAAAACCAATGCTGTAATTCCAGCAACGGTTAAAATCCGCTTCCTATTCCACTTTTTCTGTTGTATCTGTCTGTCCATTTATTTTAAATATTGAGTATCTAAATACTCTTTATAAGAATTTCTAATTTATTGAGAAAGAATTCCACAAACTCTACTTCATATTTATGCCACACCTTTATTATTCTGATTATCTGTTACTTATATTTTTAGTCAATTATAGTGGTGTTCGGTTTCGATACAAATACTGTTCGCTACCGTTACAGCTTTTTTCTATAAAATTAATTGATATAACTTAATGAATATAGTAAACTTGTAATGCATATATTTTTTCGTTTTAAAACATTTACTTTGAATTATTTAAAATAGCTTTTTGTCCTTTTTGTAAAAAATATGAGTTTAAAAAATGCCCGAGTTTTAGTGATTGATGATGACACAGATGTTTTGACTGCTGTAAGGCTTTTGTTAAAAACAGAGGTGAAGGAAGTGGTGACAGAAAAAAATCCTGAGAACATCACCAACCTCATCACACGTAATAATTTTGACTTGATGTTACTCGATATGAATTTCAATAGCAGTATCAACACAGGAAATGAAGGGATTTTTTGGTTGAAAAAAATCAAGGAGCTAAAACCCAGTATTGCCGTCATCATGATTACGGCTTATGGTGATATTGATTTGGCCGTTCGCTCCTTAAAAGAAGGTGCTAATGATTTTATGATTAAGCCTTGGCACAACGAAAAGTTATTAGAGGTTTTATCAGAAGCTGTTGAAGGCAAAAAGTTAAAGTCAAAAAATAAAAACGATGATCATAAAGAGTCTATTATTGGAAATCAGCTTTTAGGCGAAAGTGAATCCATGAAAGATATCTTTTTAAAGATTGATAAAATTGCTCCAACAGATGCCAACGTATTAATTTTAGGTGAAAACGGAACTGGGAAAGATTTAATCGCTCAAGCCATCCATCAAAAATCATTAAGAAAAAACAAACCTTTTGTAAAAGTGGATGCTGGTGCTTTAACTGAATCACTTTTTGAAAGTGAATTATTCGGACATAAAAAAGGTGCATTTACGGATGCCAGAGAAGATAGGATTGGTCGTTTTGAAGCTGCCAACGGTGGGACGATTTTTTTAGATGAGATTGGTAATATCTCTTTACAACAACAAGCGAAATTACTTTCGGTATTACAAAACCGACAAGTGATGAAATTAGGTAGTAATGAGCCAGTGAAGATTGATATTCGCTTAATTTGCGCCACCAATATGCCTTTGCAGGAGTTGGCTAACGAAGATAAATTCCGCAAAGATTTGGTGTATAGGATCAACACAGTGGAGGTGATGGTTCCTCCTCTAAAAAAACGTAAAGAGGATATCCTGCTATTGGCCAATCATTATACAGAGATTTATACGAATAAATACTTTAAACCGAAACTGATTTTTGATAAAACTGCGGTTGATAAATTAATGACACATACTTTCCCTGGTAATGTTCGAGAGTTACAATATATCATCGAAAGAGCAGTGATTATGGCTGATGATAACCGCTTATCTGCCGAAGATTTGATATTTTCTCCAATAGAAAAAAAAGAACTCATTCAAGAATCTGATGATATGAACTTGAGTAATGTGGAGAAGAGCACCATCATCAATGCGATTGAGAAGCATCATGGCAATATTACAAAGGCAGCTAAGGAATTAGGACTTACCCGAACTGCTTTGTACAGAAGATTGAGTAAATACGATATATAATTTTAAAGTTAAAAGTGAGAAGTACAAAGTTTAAAGTATTTGCAAATCGCTCATTTCTGACAGCCAACTTCTTATATTTCAAAATTAAAATATGCTAAAAAACTATCAGTGGAGGATCCTCATCCGTGTATTGTTGCAGTTGGTGACTTTAAGTGCTGCGGCTTTCCTTTTAGTAAAGGGATGGTATATTTATTTAATCATTCTTGTCCCAATCCTGATTTACCAATTAGTAGATTTCTTTCGTTTCCATCAAAAAGCACAAGAGGAAGTGGATCAATTTGTAGAAAGTGTCCATTACCGTGATTTTTCTAGGTATTTTAATGTTAAGCAGGCACCGCGAGAACTGCAGCCTTTGCGTAAAGGGTTCAATGAAATCAATAGTACTTTTAAAGTTATTAGTCGCGAGCGTGAGACGCAATATGTTTACCTGCAAAAGATTTTAGAACTCGTGGATACAGGCATTCTGTCTTATAAAATTAGCTCTGGTGAAGTGGTTTGGTTGAATGAATCATTGAAAAACTTACTTGGTGTTCCTTATTTGAAAACCATCAATTCTTTACAAAAAAGAGCAGCGGATGTATTTAATGAATGCATCTCTATTAAAACTGGAGAGAACAGAATCATCACCATCAATAAAGAAAATGCCAGTATCAAAGTGGTGATATCTGCCACTGCTTTTCAAACAGAAGGAGAAGTTTTTAAACTCATCGCATTTCAAAATGTGAACGAAGCTTTGGATGAAACCGAGGCAAAAGCATGGCAAAGGTTATTAAGTGTGATGACACATGAAATTATGAATTCTATTGCACCAATTTCATCATTAGCCTCTACCTTAAAAGAAAGATTAAGTAAGGTATCAAAAGAAGCAAATAATGATGGTCAATTAGACGACTTAGAAATAGGTATAGAAACCATTCAACGCAGAAGCGATGGTTTATTAAAATTTGCAGAGACTTACCGAAATCTAAATAAAATCACACAGCCCAATCTTAAAAGAATTTTGGTACGAGATTTATTTGAGAATCTTCACCAACTAATGGAACCAACTTTTGAAAAGAAAGCCATTGAATTGGATATCATTTTAAAAGATCCCAATATCACCATTGAAGCTGATATGCATTTGGTAGAACAGGTGTTAATTAATTTAGTATTGAATGCTGCCGAAGCAGTAAAAGACATCCCCGAGCCAAGAATTTCACTTTCTGCCCATATAGAATTAAATAAGACCATTTTAAAAGTTGCAGATAATGGTACCGGAATTCCCCATGAAGTTTTAGACCAGATTTTCATCCCGTTTTTTAGCACTCGAAAAAATGGAAGTGGGATTGGATTAAGTTTAAGTAGACAAATTATGTTGTTGCATAAAGGTAATATTCAGGTAAGAAGTAAAATTGGCGAGGGAACAGCTTTCTTATTGGTTTTTTAAACAAAAAAGCTCAGAGAAAATTGCCAAACTGGAGAGCAAAAAAGGTCACAAAAATCTATTTTTTTTGATTCATGAAAAAATTCAAACCATAATTTAACAGCTTAATCCGTTCAAATAGTATGTAATAAGAAATCAAAAGCTATTGCAAAATTTATTATAATTTCGTATTTTTACTTAGTCACGAGAAGTTAATTTGTTGCGATGTTTATGTGGGAAATTCGGGAATTTCCAGATCATAATAATCATAATATACTGAAAGTAAAGCAATTAAATGGATAGGTTCATGTCCCGTCCATTCCGCAAAAGTCCTCAGATTTATAATCTGGGGATTTTTTGTTTAAAAGGAATTCTACTCGATTCTTAAAAGTAACTTATTAATTGAATATCAGTTGTTTCTTATTCCAAATTTCAAGGTATAAATCTTTATTTTCAGGATTCAAAAAGGATAGCTCAATCATTTCTTTAACTTTTTTATTATTAGAAGAAAATTTATTGTAAGTATTCCTGACAGCTGTTTCAGGTATATGGAGTTTCTATCTTAGGGTAGACAAAATAACTAAGAGGTTTATTTTAGATCATAATACTGGTTCAAAGCCCCAAAATAGCGAAGTTGACGTTCCAATTTCTTATGCTGATTATTATTATTTGGAGGCAATTGCCAGGGCAAAACGGTTAAAAAATAAGGAAGTAGTGGTAGAATAAATAAAAAGATATTTTCGGAATAAGGAAGCAAATTTATCTTTTAAAGCATTCTAGTTATTGCCATTTCTAAGCCTCTTAATTCAGCCAAACCTCTTAACCTGCCAATACCTGAATAACCTGGGTTTGTTTTTTTATGTAAATCATCTAACATTTGATGGCCGTGATCTGGTCGCATTGGAATAGAAAAATTTCTTTTTTGCATTAAATCAACTAGCTCTTTTACTACGGCAAACATGTCTACATCACCTTCTAAGTGGTTGTCTTCATAAAAATCACCAAAATCATTTCTTTTGGTGCTTCTTAAATGGATAAAGTTGATACGTTCTCCAAATTGCTTCACCATTGCAGGTAGATCATTATCTGCTCTTACACCAAAAGAACCAGTGCAAAAGCATAAACCATTGCTCAAATTAGGAACTGCTGTAATAATAGCCTCAAAATCGGCAGCACATTTCATTATTCTGGGCAAACCTAATATGGCATAAGGAGGATCATCCGGATGGATCACTAATTTCACATTTTTTTCATCAGCTACAGGAGTAACTTCTTTTAAAAAGTCAATTAAATGAACTCTTAGCTTAACTTCGTCAATACCTTGATACTTATTTAAAGCTTCCTGAAATTTCTCTACGGTAAAGCTTTCTTCGCTGCCTGGTAAACCGGCAATTATATTCTTCTCTAAAATGGTTTTGTCTTCAGCAGACATTTCTGCAAATCTTTTTTCGGCTCTTATGATTTCTTCGCTTGTATAATCGGCTCTAGCACCTTTTCTTTTTAGGATGTATAAATCAAATGCGATGAAAGCAGCTTTTTCAAACTTTAGTGCTTTTGAACCGTCTTCAACTTCAAAATTTAAATCGGTTCTAGTCCAATCTAAAACGGGCATAAAGTTATAAGTGACGATAAAAATTCCGCATTTAGCGAGATTTTTGATACTTTCTTTATAGTTTTCTAGGTGTTGTAAATAATTGACACTTTTGGTTTTTATATCTTCAGAAACAGGAACACTTTCTACAACCGTCCATTCCAATCTCGCAGCTTCAATAATTTGTTTTCTTTTCTCTATTTCTTCGATGGTCCAAACTTCACCATTTTTAATATGATGTAAGGCACTTACCACGCCAGTACAGCCCGCTTGTTTTAAATCAGAAAGTTTTACCGGATCTTGAGGACCATACCAACGCATGGTTTGAGTCATTGAAATTTTAGATTTCATTTGCTTTAATTGGGTTATACAATGTTAGGTCTATAAAGGATCAATACAAAGTGTATTTATTTGCGCAAACGTTATCAATAATGCTATTTATAGGGGTGAAATGTGCTGACAAGATCTTGAAGATTATCCTCGTCAAATTTTGTCTTTTGAGCAATCAAATTAATTAATTTTTTAGTCGCACTTTGGCCCAACTCAAAAGCAGGTTGTCTAATAAAAGAGAAGGAGGGCGAAAATAGCTCGGCCATATCAGAATTGTTAAATCCAGACAGCATAATATTATTGTTCTCCTGAAATTTCTTCAGAAACAAAAGGCAAGCATTACTCAGCCTATCGCTAGCTATAAAAACTGCATCTGGTTTATTATCGGCTGAAAATAAATTCGTAATTAAACCTTCTAAATCTTTAGAAGTGCTATTACCATAGTTGAAATATTTCATTAAAGAAGCATCGGCATTTAAGCCATACTTTTCTAAAGCATCTAAATAAGCCTTTCGTCTTTCTTGAGTAGTCGAGAGATGCTCGGCATGACCTAAAAAGGCAACTTTTTTCGCTCCTTTTTTAATGAGATACTCAGTTGCAGTAAAACTACTTTGATAGGTTTGTATCGTCATGCTTGGGATATCTCCCAGGGGATTATCTCGGTCAAAGAAAACCATTGGAATTCCTTTATCATGCAATTGACTAAAATGATCGTAATTAAAAGTAGATGAAGCAACGGCCACCAATAGACCGTCGATGTGTCTTTTTGCTAAATGATTTACATTTTCAATTTCCCTTTGGTAAATATCATGACTTTGAGTGATGATCAAATGATAGCCATTATCATAAGCGATAGAATCTACACCATCGATTACTTGAGAGAAAAAGTAATTTGCCACATCACAAACAATGAGTCCTATAGAATTGCTTTTCCCTTTTTTAAGAGAAACAGCCATTGGATTTTGTTGAAAATTGACAGATTCTGCATAAGCTAAAACACGTTTTTTAGTCTCTATGTTAATTTCATGACTATCACTTAATGCTCTGGAAACCGTTGAAGTGGATAAACCCAACACTTCATCAATGTCCTTCATGGTGGTTGTTTTAGTCATGCGGTTTTTAGCTTTTTAATGAATTTTGACTGCCAAGAAGCCTTTTTAGTCAACCTCAAAGTAGAGATAAAATTCTAATAAATGTAATTAAAAGTTGCGTATAATAATTTTCTTAATTTGGATTAAAGATTAAAACCAAGTGAAATTACGAGCTAAATTGTTTCTAAACTATATAAGTTCAAATCCTTTTTATCTGGATTGATGAGTTGATCAAACTTGAAACTTAACTTTATAAGTAGTCCAATAGACTTTTGATTCTCAGGATCAGTTATAGCCAGTAATTTTTTATGACTCAGTTCTTCTTCAGCAAATTGAATAACCTCTTTAGACGCTTCAAAACCATAACCATAACCTTCGTATTGAGATAGGAATGCAAAACCTAAATCAAGATGTTTTAAAAAATCTCTTTTCACCAAACCACACATGCCTATTGGGATTTTCGAGTCTTTTAACTCCACCAAATAGAAACCAAAACCAAAATCTTTGTAGCTTTTAATGATTCGATCTTTTAAATATTTTTTTGCTTGATCAATTGTTCTTACGTTTCTTTCTCCAATAAATTTAAGCCAACCTTCGGAGTTTAAGAGCGCAATTAAAAAGTCACAGTCGTTTAAGGTGAATTCTCTTAATTGTAGTCTTTCAGTTTGTAGATGCATGGTTTTGCGTTAGGGATTGTAGCGTATACCGGCCTGTGATTAATGCCCTGAGTAGTATGAGTGAAAAGCCTGTCCGAACGTCCAAATCATTTTATTTATATGGAAAATACACAAAATTCGCTCCTTCTGGAACTACTACAAAAACGCACATAAAGTCATCCGCTGGTTTATAGCTCTGTAGAAAAGCATCTTTTTTGTTGGATTGAACAATTCCTTTTTCTTGAAATTCTTCAAGTGTTGAAGCTTGAATAGTCCAGTTCGTACCCAACTCTTTATGGTCTAGGATGAGCTCTCCCAAAGCGATTTCGTGTTGATGTGCAATGAAAATGGGATAGGCAGACAATCCTTCGACCATGATTTCTACGGCTACTTCCTTAATAGTGTCTTTATAAAACTCTAAATCCTTCTTTAAGCTAATAAGCGGACTTTCTTGTGGTGCCTGTTGCCCATCATTTTGTCCTAATAATTCTTCAGGATTCATTTCTTCAATTTTAATAAAACCACATTTTCTACATGTTGCGTATGTGGAAACATATCAACTGGTTTAATGCGAACCAACTCGTACTTCTCTTTCAAACGGATTAAATCGCGGGCTTGAGTGGCTGCATTACAACTTACATAAACAATTTTTTCTGCTTCTAGTTCCATCAAACGCTCTACTACATCTGGGTGCATTCCGGCTCTTGGTGGGTCGGTAATCACCACATTAGGTTTGCCATTTTGATTGATAAAATCGTTACTTAAAATATCTTTCATATCGCCAGCGTAGAAAACGGTATTATCAATTCCATTGACTTTTGAATTGATTTTTGCGTCTTCAATGGCATCTGGCACATATTCTACACCGACAACTTTCTTCGCTTTTTTTGCAATGAAGTTTGCAATAGTTCCAGTTCCGGTATATAAATCGTACACCAATTCATCACCTTTTAAATCGGCGAAATCACGCGTGATTTTATATAATTCGTAAGCTTGAAGTGAGTTGGTTTGATAAAAAGATTTGGGTCCGATACGGAATTTCAAGCCTTCCATTTCTTCATTAATGAATTCACGACCGCTGTATAGTAAAACTTCCTGATCAGAAAATGTATCATTTTTCTTTTGATTGATGATGTATAAAAGCGAAGTGATTTGTGAGAATTTTGCTTTCACAAATTCCATCATCAACGCTACCTGACCTTCTTCCGGATAAGCAAAAATCACAATCACCATTAATTCTCCAGTAGAAGAAGTACGGATAACCAAGTTTCTTAAAGCGCCTTCATGCGCTCTTAGATCGTAAAATGAAATATCATTTTCTTTGGCAAAAGCCGAGATAGAATTTCTTAAATCGTTTGATGGATCTGCTTGTAAATAACAATGATTGATTTCTAAAATCTTATCAAAACGCAATGGAACATGAAAACCCAAAGCTAGCCTTTCTTTCTCATCGGTAATTTCTCCGTCTAAATCTGTTAGCCAGCGTTTATTTGAAAATGTATATTCTAATTTGTTGCGGTAATATTTATCCTGAGCAGAAGGCAAAATAGGTTCAGCGTGTGAAGTTTCTAAGCCTGCTAATCTTTGCAGCGCATCCAATACAGATTTATTTTTGTACTTCAGTTGAGCGGCATAATCCATGTGTTGCCATTTACAGCCGCCGCAAATACCAAAATGTTCACAAAATGGAACAACTCTATCTACAGAAGGAGTGATTAAGGTTTCAATCCTTGCTTCTGCAAATTTCTTTTTCTTTTTATAAACCGCTGCGTCAACTACATCACCTGGGATTGCTTTCTCTATAAAAATTACTAAATCATCGGCTCTTGCCACACCTTTGCCTTCTTCGGCTATATCGAATACGTCTAACGCTGTTAAAATTTTTTGCTCTCTCAAAATGTAAAATCAATAAGATTGCAAATTTAGCCTTTAAAGTTGAGGGTTAAAAGTTTAAAGTTATTTGTATTGGCTGGAAAAATAATAATGGATAGAATAAAATCAATGCAAAGAAGTTCCATTCAGTTTAGGATTAAACTGCTTGGATTAAGGATAAGCTTAATTTATTTGAAAAAGCTGAGTATATATCCCCAAAATCCTTGGTTATTGTGATCCACTAGTTCAAATTGCTCATCAATCATAAAAGAGAAATCTCTTATTTCTGGGCTCATAAATTTTGATTTTTTATTATCATTTAGGCTAAAATAACAATAATTGAACCAAAAACCAAATCGGTATAAAATATAATAATTTGTTAACACAAGAAATTTATTTGATTTTTATTGAGATAGAATTTTATCCAAATAAATCACTACTCAAATACCGATCACCTCTATCGCAAGCAATAAACACAATCACGCCAATTTCTAATTCAGCGGCTAATTGTAAAGCTGCATGACAGGCGCCACCACTGCTCGCCCCAGCAAAAATCCCCTCAGTTTTGGCTAGTTTTCTTGCCATAATAGTAGCATCTTCTTCAGAAACATCTATCACTCGATCTACTTTAGATGCATCAAATATTTTTGGTAAATAGGCTTTGGGCCAGCGACGGATTCCTGGGATAGAAGATCCTTCCGTAGGTTGGCAACCCACAATTTGAATGGTTGGGTTTTGTTCTTTTAAAAACATGGAAGTTCCCATAATGGTTCCTGTGGTCCCCATAGAACTTACAAAATGCGTGACTTTTTGATCAGTATCTTTCCAAACTTCTGGTCCGGTAGTTTTATAATGTGCTAAGTAATTATCGGTGTTAGCAAACTGGTCTAATTGAAAATATTCGTCGCTTGTACCTTTTTCATCGGCATAATCTCGACATTTTTCAATACCATCTAACAAAATTACTTTTGCGCCAAAAGCTTCCATGGTTTGTGTGCGCTCTCTAGTAGAATTTGCAGGTAAAATCAATTCAATTTCTAATTCAAATAAACGGGCAATCATGGCTAAAGCAATTCCAGTATTTCCGCTGGTAGCTTCAATTAATTTCATCCCAGCTTTAATATCGCCACGCTCTACTGCGCTTTTAATCATATTTAAAGCAGCCCTGTCTTTTACACTTCCACCCGGATTATTGCCTTCCAGTTTGGCGTAAACCTTCACGTTTGGATTGGTATTTAAAAATTGAATTTCAGCAAGAGGGGTATTTCCGACTAAATCTATGATGGTTGCCATTAGGATGGAAAGTTAGAATTTTCGATAACTCGGATGGATGGAGTATGGTATACGGTGGAATTTGCAGGAACACTTTTAGTTAGCCAAACGTTACCGCCAATTACACTGTTGGCGCCAATGATGGTTTCGCCTCCTAAGATGGTAGCATTACTATAAATGACTACGCCATCTTTCACAGTTGGATGTCTTTTGGTACCCGCTAAATTTTTGCTCACGCTTAATGCACCTAAGGTAACTCCCTGATAAAGCTTAACGTTTTTCCCGATGATTGCTGTTTCGCCTATGACTATCCCAGTTCCATGGTCTATACATAAATATTCGCCTATTGTTGCTCCTGGGTGAATATCAATTCCGGTTTTAGAATGGGCATATTCGGTTAATATCCTTGGAATTAAAGGCGTTTCTAGTTTTAAAAGCTCATGTGCAATCCTATAAAATGCGATGGCCCAAAATCCAGGATAAGTTCTAATTACTTCAAACTCGTTATTGGCAGCTGGGTCGCCGCTATTTAAAGCGATAATATCTGTTTTTAACGTTTCGTAAAGTGAAATAATTTGAGCGCTAAATTTTTGAGCGATGATATCGTTATTGCAATCGTTACAAGCTTGTGTCGCATCTAATAAATGATTTAAAGATTGCTGTAGTTTTTTAAATTCAGCTTCAATTTCTTCTTCATCATTAAAAATGCGATCTGCTAATTCTGGAAAAAGTAAACCTATTAATTGGAAAGCCCAATCTGCAATGGCTTGGTTAGGCGGTAGCGCTTGTGCTCTTTTTTGCCTTTTATATAGTGTTTGTATGAATTCCTTATTCATTTCAGTGAGCAAATTTAAATAATAAGCTCACTAGTAATAAATTATTGAAGATTTTGTTGTTTGAGATTTGTAAAAAGAAAAGATCAATCGTAATGAAACCGGCATTTGGCAATGATAATTTCATCATCTTGGATTTTGTATATTAAACGATGCTCATCATTTATTCTCCTTGACCAATATCCTTTATATTTATGTTTGAGTGGTTCTGGTTTTCCTATTCCAGAAAAAGGAGTTCTAGAAATATCTTTTAATAATTCATTGATTTTAGCTAAAATCTTTTTATCTGATTTTTGCCAATAGAGGTAGTCTTCCCAAGAATCTTCGACAAAGATAAATCTCATGGTTCTATCAAATCTTTTTCGAAAGTTACTTTATTATTAATCTTTTCGATTGCAGCATCTAATCTTCTTTCGTTTTTCAAGGAGCTTAACTCATGGTTGGTAGCTAAAAGAGAGTTGTATTCATCTAATGACATAATCACAACGCCATTGTCCTTTCCACGATTAATAATCAGCGTTTCAAAGTTTTTAGAAACTTTATCAAAATAACTTTTGATGTCTTTCCTAAAGTCTGATATGGTTGTAGTTAACATACTTGTACTTTTTGATGTACAAATATATGTACAAAAAATAGAAAAATGATGATCATTCACATATTTTTTACAATGCCGCCTTCACCAAATAAGGTAAAATCTCTTTTTGGAAGGAAACAAAATTCTTTCTCACATCGGCATCAGAAACTGAGGTAAATGCGAAAGAGAAGATGATGCTTTTGCTGGCTTTGATTAAAAATCTTAACCTTTCGGGGTAAGTTTCATCATCATTTAATTCTTCAATACTCATAAACTCGGCATAAAGCAGATTTTCTAGTTCATCAGAAAGGTCTTTTAAGAATCCTTGTGCGTTGGTAGATTCACGAATAAAATCCCAACCAATAAACTCATTACAAACGGTATAAGAAAGCTTACTCACTTTTAAAATAAGTGTCTTCAAATGCTCTTCTTTGCTGATATTTTTACTGTCCTTATGGATGACTTCATTTAAACTCACTTTTAAATAATCCATTAAAATAGCATGTAAAACCAGCTCTTTACTTTCGAAGTATTTATAGATAGTTGCTTTTGCAATTTTTGCCTTTTTAGCAATCTCGTTGACGCTGGTTTTATGATAACCATATTTACGGAAGAGATCCTGCGCTGCTTTCTTGATACTTTCTTTGATTTTATCTACTTCCATGTTAATTGATTACAGAGATTTGAGAACTGGTTACAGTCACTAGATACTTTCTTAATGGTTTTGTTGCTGGTGCTTTGGCTGGTGAGCCATCATTCAATAAAAATATAGCGCCGCTGCATGGGTCAGTTGCGGTAATTGTAGGATCGTC
The DNA here is from genome assembly GCA_018828585.1 of Bacteroidota bacterium. Taxonomy (GTDB): domain Bacteria; phylum Bacteroidota; class Bacteroidia; order Sphingobacteriales; family Sphingobacteriaceae; genus Pseudopedobacter. The sequence goes on along the minus strand of JAHJVW010000020.1, from coordinate 47,735 downwards.
TAAATTAACAGCACATTTACTTTGCGGGTTTACACTACTACAGCGGTCATAAGCTACTATTTCTCCATCTGATTTGCGGTAAAGTATTAATCCAGAAACGCCATAGCCACCAATAGCTACTGCGCCACCCGGACTTTGCAGCCTGCTAACTCTAGGATCGTTTATGGGGACATTAAAATTTACAGGAACATCAGGAATATAATTGCCTTCTTTTGTACAAGACAGCAAACTTATATTTGCAATGATGAATAAGCCTATAAATAATTTTCTCATTTTAAACGACCTCAGTTTGAAATTGCTTTAAAAAGCGCACATCATTTTCAGAGAATAAACGCAAATCTTTTATCTGATATTTCAGATTAGTAATTCTTTCTATTCCCATTCCAAAAGCGAAACCTGTATATTTTTTAGAATCAATATTCACATTATCCAATACGTTTGGATCAATCATTCCGCAACCTAAAATTTCTACCCAACCACTTTGTTTACACATTTGGCAACCACTTCCACCGCAAATCGTACATGAAATATCCATTTCTGCAGATGGCTCAGTAAAAGGAAAATAAGAGGGACGGAAACGAACCTTTGTTCCTTCGCCATAAAGCTCTTGAACGAAATAATATAAGGTCTGCTTTAAATCAGCAAATGAAACATTTTCGTCTACATATAAACCTTCCACCTGGTGAAAGAAACAATGCGCTCTGGCTGAGATCGCTTCGTTTCGATAGACACGGCCTGGCATTAAAGCTCTAAAAGGAGGTTTCCCAGCTTCCATCAAACGAACCTGAACAGAAGAAGTATGCGTTCTTAAGGCATATTCGCCTTTTTTCTCGGTATCTACATTTTCACCAGGAATTGGTGCCACGAAAAAAGTATCTTGCATATCTCTTGCTGGATGCTCCTCCGGGAAATTTAAAGCCGAGAAGTTATGCCAATCGTCTTCAATTTCAGGACCTTCAGCTACAACGAAACCAAGGCGTTTAAAAATTTCTACGATTTCCTTTCTCACCAAAGAAAGTGGATGACGACCGCCAATTTCAAAGCCTTCGCCCGGAAGTGTTAAATCTTCACCAGCTTCTTTACTTATACTTTCGCCTATGAATTTGTCTTTATTGTCATTGAATTTAGCTTCAGCTAATTGCTTAAACTGATTCAACACCTTACCTAAAATGCGTTTCTCTTCTGGAGACACCGCTTTAAATTCGTCAAACAAATCTTTGATAATTCCTTTTGTTCCTAAAAACTTGATGCGATAGGTCTCTAACTCTTCTGCCGATTTGGGTTCAAAAGTTTCGATTTCGCTAGTATATTGAGTGATTTTAGACTGCATAAGGTGCAAATTTAACAAAAAAAAGTCCCGATAATTCGGGACTTTCTATCTTATTTAAAATGTGATGAATAATTTACAATTATTTAGTCACTCCCAATTCTTTTCCAACTTTAATAAAAGCTGAAATAGCCTTATCTAAATGATGTTGATCATGCGCTGCAGACATTTGAACACGGATTCTTGCCTTACCTTGTGGTACTACAGGATAGTAAAATCCAATCACATAAATTCCTTCTTCTAACATTCTTGCTGCAAAATCTTGAGAAAGCTGCGCATCATACAACATTACTGGAACAATTGGATGAATGCCAGTCTTGATATCAAAGCCAGCCTCCGTCATTTTTTCACGGAAATATTTTGTATTACTTTCTAGTTTATCGCGTAATTCAGTGGTTTCAGTAAGCATGTCTAACACAGCAATACTTGCGCCTACAATACTAGGCGCCAAAGTATTAGAAAATAAATAAGGTCTTGAACGTTGACGCAAAATTTCGATTACTTCTTTTGGGCCTGCGGTAAAACCACCAGATGCGCCACCTAAAGCTTTTCCTAAAGTTCCGGTAATGATATCTACACGGCCCATAACGTTATGATGTTCATGTGTTCCTCTTCCGGTTTTACCCATAAAACCGCTGCAATGGCATTCATCAATCATCACTAAAGCATTGTATTTATCGGCTAAATCACAAATTTTATCTAACTGTGCAATGGTTCCATCCATAGAAAAGGCACCGTCCGTTACCACAATTCTATGGCGTAGGTTTTGAGTTTCTTGCAATTGTTTTTCTAAATCGGCCATGTCATCATGCTTATATCGGTAGCGTTGTGCTTTACATAAACGTACGCCGTCAATAATAGAAGCATGGTTTAATTCATCGGATATAATAGCATCCTCTGCATTAAATAAAGGCTCAAAAACCCCACCATTTGCATCAAAAGCAGCTGCATATAAGATGGTGTCTTCTGTTCCTAAAAACTCAGAAAGCTTTTTTTCTAGCTCTTTATGAATGTCTTGTGTTCCGCAAATAAAACGTACCGAAGACATGCCGTAACCATGCGAATCGATCGCAGCTTTTGCTGCCTCAATTACCTTTGGATGTGAGGAAAGACCTAAATAATTGTTAGCACAAAAATTTATTACTTCTTTACCATCATTCACTTTAATATCTGCACCTTGCGGAGTAATAATTATTCTTTCTTTTTTATACAGTCCGGCAGATTTAATATCTTCAATTTCTTTCTCAAGAACTGGTTTTAATGTTTGATACATAATAATTGGATTTTAAGAACGCTAAAATAAGGAATCATTTTTGGGTGCAAAATAAAAAGCTGCATAGCTTTTGCTATTTATGTTTAAATGAAAAGAGTTTCACTGTTGTTTTGTTTGATTTTATTGATGAATGATGGGTTTGCTCAAATCATATATAACGGCATTATTAATCAAAAGGATTTAATAGATAGCATTAGAGCTGTGCAAAATAGCAGTCGAATTTCTTTTTCGGTAAACAGCTACCTAAAAAATGATCTTAATTTGAATCATAAACCAGCAAGATTTCTTGGAAAAAATACCGAAGAATGTATCAGGCTTAGAAATGGAGAATTGTTGTGGCTTTCTGAGGTAGGGTCTAAATTTTATTTTGATAAAAGTAAAGGGTTTAAGGAAGAGATAATAAGAGATCAGACTTTTGGTAGATACCCTTCTTATGATTTCGATGCCGCAAAGAAATTATATATTAATTTTGATGATCAACTGATAAAGATTGATGCCATTAGTGATAAATATTTTATCTCGCCATTTGGGAGGAATGCACAAAAATATTATGACTTTGAATTGCGTGGAATTAAAAATGGTCATGCTTTAATTCAAATTATTCCTAAACATCAATATGGACCGTTATTTAGAGGAACTTTTGTTTTGGATACAATGAGTTATCAACTGAAACAGCTTGATTTCAAACTTAGTGGATCACAAGGAATTAATTTTATTGATTCGTTAAATATTAAGCAAGAGTTTGACGCCACAAATAGGTTGACTTTTTCGGAAGTGGGCTTTAAAGGAAACTTTCTGAAGTTTAAATTCTCGGGTAAAGCAGAAGCTTACTTTTCAGGATATAAAAGTAGCATACCTGAAGATTTCATATTTAATAAACATGAAGTACTAATTGAAGATCAGAAAAACTTAACAAAGTTTACCAATAAGGAAAGAGCGATACCACTTACGCTACAGGAAAGATTGAGTTATGAGTATCAGCATCAAGAGGTTTCTGAAAAAAAAGCCGATCAAAAACTAGTTCAAAAACCGCAACTTTTTCCATTATTATTTGATGAAAAGATATGGAGTAGTGAGCAAAGACATCGGAACATTATTTTTGATCCAATTGTACCTGCGTTTTTCTTTAATACAATTGAAGGGCTGGGTATAAATTATGGAATAAATTTTATTCAATACAGCAAATCAAATAAATATTGGTCGGTGAATCCACGTATTAGATACGGCTTTAGTAATAAGGAGTTAAATTCTGATATTTCTTTGTCTAGGTTATTTGACCCAAAAAAAAGAGGCTTATTTAATATTAGTTTTGGAAGTACCTATCAGGATTTAAATCCAAATGGAAGTTTAAACTCACTTCAAAACAGTATCAATACCTTACTTTTTGAACAAAATTTTATGAAATTGTATCGTAAAGAATATGTTAGTACTAGCATTGGGGCTGAAATTTTAAAGGGTTTATACTGGTCGGTAGGAATGGAGCTTTCTCGAAACCTTTCGGTTGATAACCAGTTTGATTATTCTTTCAGAGATATCAAAACAAGGAACTTTAGCTCAAACAACCCATTAAATCCCGATCAACAAACTAAACTTTTCCCAGATCATGAAGCTCTATTTGTAAATAGCTCTTTAATTTATTCCTTTAATCAGGATTATGAAAACCGTAACGGAGAGAAGATTTTCTTTTTACCAAAAGGGCCAAGATTGATTTTAAATTATAGAAAGGGGATTCCTAAAGTATTCAATTCTGCATCTGACTATCAATTTGCAGAAATAGAATTACAACAGGAAAAGCTAGATTGTGGCTTATGGGGATATGGTTCATATTCAATAAGTACCGGTAGATTTTTTCAGGCCAAAAATGTTTACTTTCCCGAGTGGAAGCATTTTATTGGAAACCTAGCTTTGGTTTTTAATCCGGGTTTAAAAAATTTCCATCTTTTGAATTTTTACACTTATAGTACCAATGAGTATTTTGCTGAAGCACATGTTGAACATAATTTCAACATGAAATTTACTTCGCGAATACCATTGATTAGAAATCTAAAGGTACAAGAGTTAATAGGCGGAGCTTATTTGTACCAACCGCAAAAAGGCAATTATTTTGAAGTCTACGGAGGATTTACAAAGCTCATGTTCAGGATTGATTATGCAATGTCATTTGACTCGTTCGGCAAACTAAATCAAGGATTTAAGCTTTCCTATGATTTTTAACAAAAGTTAACATGCTCTTAGCTGTAACGTTTCATTCAAATTTTTATCTTAGGTGAAACTTTATCTGCATGAAAAATCGCTACCTAAGCATTTTATTTCTTTTCTTCTCAACCATCAGCTTCGCCCAAACGTTTGTTATAAATGGTTCTGTTAAGACGAGGAAAATCAATCTGTACCTTTTGCAACTGTGTTTATAAAAGGAACAAGTATCGGTACTTCGGCAAATGGAAATGGCCAATATACGCTAAAGGTTAAGGGCGGGAAGTATGAGATTAATTTTAGCGCTGTTGGGTTTAAATCTGTACTAAAATTAGCAGATGTAAATAGCGATATTACTTTAGATGCAATTTTGCCAATAGAGGCTTATATTTTGAAAGATGTGGTAGTCACAAATAAGGGGGAAGACCCAGCTTATGCCATTATCCGGAAAGCAATACGTGAAAGAAAGGCTCATTTAAAAGAAACACCTGCATACAACTGTCAGGTCTATATTAAAGGGGTGACGAAATTATTAAAAGCTCCTGAGAAATTTTTAGGTACAGATATAAAAAAGGCAGCCCAAGAATCTGGACTAGACTCTAATAGAACCGGAATTATTTATCAGTCAGAATCGCAATCTGTGCTGAGTTTTATGCCGCCAGATCACTATCATGAAGAGATGATTTCTTCAAAAGTGGCTGGATCAAAGCAGTCTTTTAGTTTTAATAGAGCTACTGACTTAATTGTGAATTTTTACAATAATTATCAAGATTGGGAAGGCATTAGCAATAGACCTTTCGTATCTCCGATTGCGGATAATGCCTTGTTTTATTACGATTACAAGTTGATAGGGAGTACTGTCGAAAACGGAGAACTCATCAATAAAATTCAAGTATTACCCAAAAGAAATTATGATCCTGCTTATCGCGGATATATTTACATCATAGAAGATAGCTGGTGTATTTACGCGACCGATTTTTTAATGAGCAAAGAATCTAATATTGCTATTTTAGATAGCTTAAAAATCAATCAACAGTTTATTCCGGTTAGCCGACAAGTTTGGATGCCTTCCATATTAAAATTTGAATTTAAAGGTGGGTTTCTGATGTTTAAGTTTGGAGGTTATGCGGTTGGTGTTTACAGTAATTACGAATTGAATCCTCCACAGAGTGGAACTAATTTTAAAGAGGTATTAAAAATTACAAAAGAGGTTAATAAAAAGGACTCTACTTTTTGGAAAAATGCTAGACCAATCCCACTTACACAGGAAGAAATTGCCAATTATCAATTAAAAGATAGTATCGCCCATAGGCGTGAATCTAAACCTTATTTAGATAGTTTAGACCATGTTAACAATAAACTAAAACCTTTCAAATTAATATTTGGAGGGTATAATCCAAGAGTTAGATATAAAAAAGAATATTATCATTTTGATGGCTTGTTAAATGCCATGTCTTACAATACGGTAGAAGGTTTTGTGGTTAATTATGGGGTTAGCTATAATAAAATAGTAGATACTATAAATAATAGAAATTTATTTTGGAGTGGTAAATTGAGATATGGTTTTGCAAATAAATTGTTTAGTGCTAATACCAAGCTTGTTTTACCAGTTCTTAAAAAGCAAACGGTAAGTTTTTCTTTAGGTTCTAATATTGTAGATATTAATGATAAAGGAAGTTTAAGTGTTTTTGGAAATACCATTAATTCATTATTCTACGAGAGGAATTTCTCTAAATTTTATCAGAAAAAATTTGGTGAGGCCACTATTTCCTCAGCTATTGGCGGCGGTTTGAGCGGAAGTTTTGGACTGGCTTTTCAATCGAACAAATGGTTGCCGAACAGTTCTAATTATACTTTTAAAGATTATGATAATCGGGCTTTCACTTCAAATAATCCGTTTTCGCCAAATGTTGAAATCCCATTATTTGCAACCTATCAAAATTTTAATCTTCGAATAGGGTTGAGCTATAATTTTAGCAATAAATACGTCACCTATCCAACTGGTAAATATTATCTACCTTCTAAATGGCCAGTTTTAAATTTACGTTATGAAAAGGCTATTCCAGGATTATTTGGATCTGACGCTAATTATGATTTTATGAGTTTGGGGATTAGGAAATCGGATGTCAAATTAGGCTTTTATGGGAACTTTAGTTTTAATGTGGAAGCAGGTAAATTCCTGAGTTCAAAAAATATTTCTTATCCAGATTTTAAACATTTTACTGGTAATCAAGCCTTGAGCTTTACGCCGTCTCAAAACCAATTTTTATTTTTAAGTTATTATTTACAAAGTACTTCAAACGAGTATCTTGAATTGCATGCTGAACATAATTTTTCTGGATTTTTCACCAATAAAATTCCGCTTTTAAGGAAACTGAAGTTGCAAGAATTAGTTGGGGCAAATTACCTAAGTACATCAACCTATAAAAACTTCAAAGAGCTATATTTTGGGCTTTCATACATTGGTATTAAAGTATATTATGGCTTTGCTTTTGAAGGAAACAAACAAATAAACTCGGGCTTTAAGATTGCTTATGGATTTTAGAATCTTTGTAGAAAGCCTCGTTTTTCTTATAAAGCGCATTACCTATGGCTATTAAAATCACCGAGACCAAAATAAAAACAGCCATAATTGCTATAGCATTAATTAAAATCTGATTGATGCCAAATTTTGTCACATTTAAAAAAGGATAAGGATAATAACCTGAGAAGTTGCCCCGAATCAAAATAAATATAAAATAAACCAATGGATAAATTAGCCATAAAGCCACTCCTCTTATCTTCAGTTTTGCTTTCGGGACAAAGAAAATCCAAATGATTAAATAATATAACGGTACTACAACATGCAAAAGTTCGTCAACTATTCTTTGTAAACCTTCTGGATGCCAAGTTGATCGTAATATTACGTTATATATCATTCCAACAATTAAAATGTAGACGGTAATTGCGGTAAAAATACCTGTCTTTGCAAAAAAAGTAGACAGTCTACTTTTATTAGAAAATAAAAGACTTGTGCAGCAAACTGCTACCATCAAATTTGTTAAAATCGTAAAAAAGCTAAAATATCGAATTACAACTTCGGCAGATGAAATATCTTTATTTTGAAGATTAATATAAAATTGAATGATAAGCGCAAACCAACCTAAAAGGCTAATGATAGCTAAATGAAGTTTAGGATTTTTAGCTAGAGGATTTTCCATTTAAAACTATTATACGTCGTAAAATCTATTAAATATATCAACTATTTATAAATTACTCTAAAATTTAGTTAGTAAAATTGTATCTAAAGTTAATTATATTTAAAAAATATATCAATAGACTTTGTTGCTATCCATCATCAAAGTTTTGATAAGTTTAACTAAATTATCCATATCTCTAAAATCCATGACTTCAATTGGGGAATGTGAGTATCTACCTGGCCATGATAAAGGTGTTGATGGAATATCATATTTCAAGAATCCTTGTCCATCTGTACCTCCGGCTGTTATCCCGTATTAAACCCTCGAAGTGAGATGACGGGACAATGTCAACCCCATAAACTGGACCATTGTCTGTATTAATTTTTATTTCATTGCCCTGCATAAACTGCGCATACATGGTTCCAATTTGTCCATAGCCAACAGGTGTAATGCGTAGATAGCCATCATTGGTTATGCTACTAATCACATAACCAGGTTCATCAAGCGGGACTGTAAATAATCTTTTTGGAGCCCCACTTCCCAACGTGAGCACCAAGTTACCAAGGCGGTCCTCTTTAAAAGTTCCATTTGCAAATAAAGATTTTAGAAATTAAGATACCTCTTGTTCACGCCCAGTTACTGAACTCGTTTTAGAAAAAGATTGTACAACCGATAACATTTGTTGCGTGTTGTATTGTGCAAATGTTAGGGTAGAAAAAGTAGCGAGTATTAGGCTGATGACAATTTTGCGCATTTTTTAAGTATGGTTTTAGATATTTTAAATTGAAATTCTCATTTAATTAAAAAACTAATTTTTTACAGCTGCTAACATCTTATCTAATTTGCTTTTTGGATAAACTTTTCCTTTAGCAATTACGGTATTCACCTGATCTATATTTTCAATCTTAACCAGTGGATTGGCATCCAAAATTAAAAGATCTGCTATTTTCCCTTTAGTTATGCTACCGTAAGTAGCAGATTTATCGAAGAATTTAGGACCGTTGACAAATGAGGTTTTTAATGCTTCAGTAGGTGTTAAGCCAGCTTTCACCAATCTTTTTAATTCACCATGTATGGCTTCGCCAGGATAGGTATATGAATTAAAAGCGCCACAATCAGAGCCCGCTAATATATTTATTCCAGCATCATACATCGGTTTTACCATTTCACTAAAAACCTCTTCCGTTTTATTGTGAAAATCACCAGACGCACTTTTCGCGGCTCTTTTTGCACTCGCTACTCTGCCCGCATAAGTCGCTTTAATTCCTTTTCCGATATAGGGTAATAATTGATCTTGACTGTGGTCATCAGTTGCTACATGTGCCAAAATTTGCCCAATATAAAGTGTTGGGGTTACGAAAAATTCTTTTTTAGCTAATTGCTTGTAGACCTTTTCGGCCAAAGCCGGGTCATAACTTTCGGCAATTTCGCTCATCACACCATAACCCATATTTAGCTTGCTTAAGCTATCAGCTTTGGGCGAGCAAGATTTTAAAACATAATATAAATGTTCAGACCCGTTTAAGCCAAGATTTGCAGCATCTAAAATATTTGCAGTTAGCGGCATATGTCCGGTTGTTTTCATTCCTCTTTGATGGGCTTCTTTTAAAATCGCATAGTAAGCATCGGGCTGTATGCTGCCATCATAAATCTTCACAAAGTCAGATGGGATAGATTGCAAAGAGTCTAATGCTTTAATCACATCTTTTTGATTTAGAACAGCTATAGAGCCTGCCCAAGCAGGTTTGTCGCCATCTAATTTTGGCCCTGAGGTAAAAATAGTTGGTCCTGCTAAGGTGCCATCAGTAATTTCTTTCCGCCATTGTAATAAATGATTAGTAATATCGCCACCACAATCTCTTACCGTAGTAACCCCATAAGCCAAGTATAAAGGCAGGAAATTTTTATTTTCCTGAGCTAAATCTTCACCCCCTCTAAAGTGTACATGATTATCCCAAAGACCGGGCATGACATATTTATTTTGAACATTTATTATTTTTAAAGCTGTTATAGATATGGAAGTAGACATATTGCCAGTTTGCTGAATAATACCTTTAGATATAGCAATAAACTGATTAGGTTGTATTTTTCCTGTAACTACATTTACAATATTGGCATGGGTAATGAGGACATCATATTTTTTTGCTACTGGATTTTTCCAAGCGGTTAAAGCCAAAACAAGTAATAAAAGAGAAGCGATTTTTTTCATACTAAATTAAAGTTGGAAATTGATATAGCCCTGCATTTCTAAAGTACTCATTTTAGTGAGACGAGATAAAACGATTTTAATTCTTGGGTTAATATGATCATGATCAATTTTAGCGGCCATTACCGATTGTCCGCAAAGAAAAAAATCTATACCAGCGTCAGCCATTTCGGCGATAGCTTTTGTATTTGGATTGTCTTTTCCAAACTTTTTGTTGAAGGCAAAATCATCTAAGGTAATCCAAGAGGCAGTATGATAAATAACCACCGCAATATGAACATGATCTCTGGGTACTCCACCGTAAATTAAAGAATTATACAGTCTGGCTATGACATCCAATTGTTGATCGACAGTGCTATCACTAGCCATTTTTTCGCCAACTTCTATAGCAATTTTATAGTCGATTTTTGGGTCAGGATTTTCGACCGCAAAAGGAATTTCGAATACTTTTCCGTAATCTTTAATTACAGGATTTACCGTTTGTGCTTTAGAATATAAACCCAATAAACAAAACAGCGAAAGCAATAAGCCAATCTTTTTCATAGCTCTATTTTTTTAATAAAAGTAGAAAATAAAAAAGATTGGTTGGAAATTAGGTTGTAATTTAAGTATTACTTAGTACTGTCTTGTACGGGAGAATTGTATTTAGCTAAGGTGTCTTTTAAAGAATAGCTGTTTGGCGTAGTATAAATAGCGGGTTGTGTAGAGGCGTAAGGAGAAGGTTCTGACGCACTTTTGTCTTCAAAAATTCCCGAGTTAGGATCTGTAGTGCAGGAAGCAACTAATAAAATAACAGAAACAAATGCAAAACTTAGTTTTAAAATATTCTTATTCATGATCAAGTTTGTTTAAAAATTTAACTCCTAAAAAGTTGATTTGTTTTATAGATAGTTGGAATTTTTCATCTTTGGGTGTGTTGAGACGCAGATAAAAGATTATAGTTAAAGATAATTTTAATTGAATGTGCCAATATGCCAAAGAATTCCGGATGGATCATGAATAAAACATTCGTTACCCCAATCGTAAGATTTAACGGGAACTAATTTTACATCAGCATATTTGGACATTAAATCTAATTTCTGAAGCTGTTTCCAATAATCATCTACATCATCCACTTCTAAAAAAATCATGGTGTTATCTACCCAATCTTTTACATAAGCATCTTGTAAATAAAATGCCAAATCGTGTAATTTAAAAACAGATAAATTATGAGCCAAAACAGTTTCCTGAAAGCCTAAATCCTGATAGAAATTTCGGGATTCTTCAAAGTTTTTGGCGCCAATAAATGGACGAAGAGATTTGATTTGAGATTTCATAAAGGATAAAGTTAGGTTTTTTTGTTGGATGAATTTATAAGTTCAAAAAATCTCCATCAATGATCAATAGTTTTGTTCCATTGATAGAGGTAGAACGGTGTGAACTCTCGTTATCCGAAACGATATAAGACATGCCTTTGGTTAATTTTACAGTTTCGGCATTTTGTAGTTCACTTTCGAATTCACCTTCTAAACAATAAATGATATGCCCTTTCTGGCACCAATGGTCGGCGAGGTAATTTGCAGAATATTCTACGATACGGACACGTAAACCTCCAATCTGGATGGTTTGCCAAAAAGAAGTTCCTTTTTCTCCTTTATGTTCTGTTTTCTCAACTGCTGACCAATCGATGGTTTGAAATGGGATTTTTTCCATTGGATGATTATTTTTGGTTTAAGCTTTATCTATCTCTGTAATGACCATTTCTTTTATTTTGATGGCTTTTTCAAAATGATCCATCACCTCGGTCTGTGTCCTCACAGACCGAAATGAGCTTTAAAATATCTCTGCAATATTTGTCAAGAAATTAAAATCATCTTTTCCAATCTCATAAAATTTTGCTGATGACCACTTATAGCTTTCAGGAGTTTCGGCTAAGTTCCATTTTTCTTGCAAAGGATTGTTATGAACATAATCTATTTTTTGAAATACTTTTTCTTTTGAATCCATTAAAATAGCTAAAGAGTCTCTTTTCCAAAATCTATATTTTCTTTCTGTTTCTTCTACTTTAAAATGATTCAATAATTCAGGATCATTTAATTTGAGTGTTTTTTGAAATTGATGTGCGGTAAATTTATTGAAACTAGCGTGTGGCATTTCCTTACCATTTAAAGCTTTCATTTCCCAAACTAAATGAATGTGATTGGGCATGATGACAAAAGCGTAAACAATGATTTTTTCTCTGGAAACTAACTCTTTTAAAGTATCAAGGATGATAATTTTGTATTCATCATCACCTAATAATGTTTTCCAATCTTTTAAAGTGGCTGTCCAAAAGTAAACCTCATCTAAAAGCATGATGGAATTTCTTTGTGCTTTGAACATATCCATAATTAAAGATAAAGAATTTGGGGATTAATTTTGGATTTGGTGGTTTCGGTCTGTGGGGACACAGACCGAGGAAACAGATGTCTATTATTTTTTGGCAGATGGATTTGTTTATTGGTATTTTTCTTTTGTCATTCCGAATTTATTTCGGAATCTCTGGTAGTTCAGAACTAACCGAAAGATGCTGAAATAAATTCAGCATGACAAGAAGTGTTAAATTTTGTATTTGGTGATTTCGGTCTTTGTCGATATAGACCGAGGTGGAGAGGTCTATTTTTAAACATTTCTTTGTTTGAGAAAATCATTTGCTAATCTTTATACAAATCAAGAATTTTTAAATATGACTCTATCGCAATTAAGTAATCTCCTGTTAAAAAATCTGTATATAAAGTCTAAGAATGACATTATTAATGGTTACGATAAATATATAATTTCTCAACTTACTAATTTGAGTTTAGAACAGTTACGAAATATTGAAAACTACCTTAAATCTAAGGGGCTAATTGAATTAGGGAAAAATAAGTCAGACTTTAATATCTACTTAACAGCGTTAGGAATTGATGAATCGGAGAAACAGTTTGAAAATATTAATGGCGTTACAATAAAATTTCTAGAACATAGATATCTCCAAAGTGACAGTAGAGCAGTTACCAGAATATTATTCTATTACAATGTTCTAAATGATACTGGGATTGAAAGTCAAAATTCTATAGTTGCAATTATATCAGATGTTTTAGGAATGAATTGGGGGTTTCCTTTATGGAGCCAAACCCCAGAAATTGACTATAAAAATTTAGCGAAAATATTACTACAATTTGCTAAAGACAAAGTTGTCGAAAAAATTAAAGAAGGAACGCTAAACGCACACGAAGAGATAGTTTTACTTACAACTACTCATCCAGACATATGTCCTTATGATAATCCTGATAATTTAGTAGATGTAAAAAATGCTGAGTTTTGGGTTGAGATTGGGCATAAAAATATTGGCGAGGAGATTAATGAAAATAAACTAGCCGCCTCAATCATTGAAATTAGAGATTTAATAAATGCCATTTTTTATAACAAATACAAATCGAAGCTTTTACTATTAAACAACGAGCGTAATCTTCTTGATTTCTTTAAAACTGCGATAAGTGAAGAAGAATTTTCTCATAGAATATCGTCACTTGGAGATGTGTCAAGAAACTTCAATATTGATATATTAAGGAAGATCACGCAGATAAGTGACTCTCAAGTTAAATCTCTTCAACTATTAGATTCTTTTTTTATACAGAATGAAAAGGATTCTACTAAAGTCACTGAGATACTAAAACATATTGGTAGAATAAGGCAAGGCTATCCAATCCATTCGGACAATACAGGAATTACCAAATCACTAGGTTTTTTTAAACTTCCTTATCCTATTGTCAACTATGAGCAGGCTTGGTTGCTACTGCTTAATCAATATTTATTAGTATTGAAAGAATTATATGAATTATTAAATGAACTTTATCTTAATGAAGATTAGAAATACTTTAATTTGACTACATTCTGTGTCCCACACAGATCGAAACCCAAGTTTCTTGCAATAGCCCAAGTAACCTAAACTGGATTGCAATGAAAAGCCCACAGCGAAGCGAGGATCACGATAGCTATATGGACCAGACTATCCTAACCCGCAAAGTACCAAACCTTACTTCTCAAAACATTAAAATTTCATATCTTTGCGGTTCATTTCACACTGTTTACAGCAGTATCAATGAATTATGAAAGCTTTTCAAACACTTCTTTATTATTGCTATAGCCACATCCAGGATGCGGAGCAATACGCCACAGATCATCTAAAATTTTGTAAATCGTTGAAATTAACTGGTCGGATTATTATTGCCGATGAGGGGATTAACGGGACGGTATCTGGTACGCCAGAAGCTTGTAAAGCCTATATGGATTATATTTATGCCGATGGTCGTTTTAATGCTACCGAGTTTAAAATTGACGAGGTGGATAAGCCGTCTTTCATAAAAATTCACTGCCGTTACAAAACGGAGATTGTGTATTCCGGATTAAAGGATCCTTCTTTTATTGACCCTACTAAAGAAACTGGGAAACATTTGGAGCCGAAGGAATTTGCAGAAATGATTGACCAAGAAGATGTGGTGATTTTAGATGTCCGCTCTAATTATGAGCACCGCATGGGCAAATTTAAAAATGCCGTGACCTTAGATATTGAAAATTTCAGGGATTTCCCGGCTATGATTAATGAGTTGGCACAGTACAAAGACAAAAAAGTGCTGACTTATTGTACTGGTGGAATTAAGTGTGAAAAAGCAACTGCTTTATTGTTAAAAGAGGGTTTTAGAGACGTTTACCAATTACATGGGGGCATCATTAAATACGGTAAAGAAGCAGACGGAAAAGATTTTGAAGGCAAATGTTATGTTTTTGATAACCGTTTATCGGTGGATGTGAATAAGGTGAACCCGAAAGTGATTTCTGTTTGTGGGAATTGTGGTAAAACGACAACTAAAATGATCAACTGTGCCAATCCCGAATGTAATGTGCATTTTAACCAGTGTGATGATTGTGGTGAAGCACTAGATGGCGCTTGTTCTGTGGCTTGTCAAGAGCATCCTCGAAAGCGACCTTATGATGGGACGGGATATTATGTGAAGGTTCCGCAACCTGTTGCGATTAGATAGTTAATGGAGAATGAATGATGGGTTATGGTTCATAGCAGATGGCTTATGGGTAATAGCCTATAGATCATGGCAAATGGTTCATAGTTAATGGGGAATAAATTGATGGTAACTATTTTGATCCCAAAATGATAGTATATTTGAGATACTATGATCAATGAACTAATAATCATCAACCACTCTAACAATGGCCTTCCGATTTGAACAACTAGAAGTTTGGCACATAGCCTTAAAATTGAGTAATGAAATAGATTATTGGCTCAAAAGTTTCCAGATAGAGAAAGATTTAGCTTATGCAGTCAAATTAAAAGAGCCGCTGATTCTGTAGTGCTTAATATTGCGGAAGGTTGTACGGGAGCTTCAAAACCAGAATTCAAAAGGTATCTGGGTATAGCATTGAGATCTGGAATTGAAGTGGTGAGTTGTTTATTTATTGCCAGAACCAGAAATTATATTCAAGAATCGGATTTCCAAAAATTTTATTCAGATTATGAAGTCCTTTGTAAGAAAATCACAGCTTTAAGAAATTCGATTGGATGATGGCTTATGGTTCATAGATGATGGTTCGTAGTGGATTAATCATGGTTCATAGTATATTGTTCATAGATATTATGTATTACGATAAGACCATGTACTATTAACCATAAGCCATCATCCATCTACGACCAGACCATGAACTATGATCCATAAGCTATTTTGCCATCTGCTATTTCCATGAACTATGATCCATGTGCTATTTTGCCATCTCCCATTACGTTTCTTCCCTCAAAATTTCTAATGGTGGTCTGTTCAATACTTTTCGACTACTAAAAACTCCTGTGGCGGTTACCAATAGGGTGATGATGACAAATAGTAGTAAAATTGGTAATAGAGTTGGTGAAAAAGCACTTTCGAAGCTAAATTGAGCCAATGCCCAACTTCCTGCTAAAGCCAAAATTAAACCTGTTCCACTAGCAATTGCACCTAGAAATAGATACTCTAAGGCATTGATGGTAAGTATTTGTTTTCTACTTGCTCCAAGCGTTCTCAAAAGGATACTTTCTTTTAGCCGTTGATTTTTACTGGTAAGAACGGATGCAATTAAAACGATCCAACCTGTTGCCATGCTAAATGCTGCCATAAAACGGATCACAAATCCAATTTTAGATAGGAGTTGATCTAATACTTTTAAGATTAAGCCTAAATCAATCAAGGAAACATTGGGGAAAGTACGCACTACTGCTCCCTGATATTTTGCAGAAACTTGTTGGTTGGGCACATGCGTCATCAACACATGAAACTGTGGCGCTTCTTCTAACACTCCAGTTGGGAAAACTATCCTAAAATTAGTTTGCATTCTATTCCAGTTCACAGCTCTAAAACTCCCCACAACTGTAGAAATTGGTACTCCTTGAACATCAAAAGTGATTTTATCTCCAATTTTAACGCCTAATCTTGCGGCATAATTTTCTTCAATAGAAACATAAACAGGGTCGTTAGGTTTAGCCACCTTTCCTTCCCATTTACCTTCGGTAATTTTTTCTGCGGATGTTAAAGTATCCTGAAAAGTCACTCTTAATTCGTTTCGAAAAGCACTTTGGGAAGGTCCTTTGGTTTCTGTTTTTTCTTTGTTTCCATTTTTGGCATTCAATAAACTATCGGCTTTAGCCAAGTCTTCTGCAGATTTACCATTAATGGATGCTATCCTTACAGTAACCACAGGAACTTGCGCCATTACAGGTAAATGATAGTCTTTAGTGAGCTTTGCAACGGCTGCTTCTTGATTACTTTGGATATCAAATAAAACCATATTGGGTTGGTTTTTACCAGATGATAAGGTGACGGATTTGATTAAAATACCTTGAATAAAAAATAAGGTACCGATGAAAGCAGTAGATAAGCCAATGGATACAGTTAACATCAAGGTTTGATTCTGTGGCCGATAAAGATTGGCAAAACCTTGTCGCCATAAATAACCCATGGAACTGGGAATTGATTTTCTGACTAGCCACATCAATAATCTAGAAATTGCAAAAAGCAATAGGAAAGCAATGACAATACTTCCGGTAAAAGCTATGGCTTGTGTCCAGCGGTTCATTTGCAAATAAGTAAATCCGAAAATGAATAAAACAATTAATCCATAAACCAACCATTTTAAAGGATCAACCGCATTCTCAGGAGCTTCGTAAGAGGCTCTTAAAGCATTTAATGGGGATATCTTGCGAACGCTTAACAACGAAGGCAAGGCAAATAATACGGAGATAATGACCCCTAAACTTATCCCTTGTAAAATTGCAGGCCAGGAAAGCTGAATGGTTATTGCAACGGGTAAAAAATCTTTAAGAACTGCCGGAAGTATAAATTGAACTGCAGTTCCCAGAGCTGTTCCTAAGATTGCGCCAATCAATCCTAAAAAGAAAATCTGCACTAAAAATATTAAGAAGGCATCTTTTGCTTTTACACCCAAACAACGCAATGTAGCGATGGCGCTTAATTTCTCTTTTATATAAACATTAATGGCGCTACCTACACCTATACAGCCCAACAATAGAGCAATGAAACCCGCTAAAGCTAAAAAACGACTTAAATCTCTAAAGGATCGTCCAGTGTTTTCTTTGGTAGATGCGATTGTTTCGTAGCCGTAATCAGCTTTTTTTAGCTGAGGCTCTATCTTTTTAACGAGTTGGTCAACTATTGAGGTTCGACTAAACTTGTAATAATATTTATACTGAATTCGGCTACCAATTTTAGTAAGACCTGTTTCTTCAAGATACTTTAAGGGAATGTAAACTACCGGAGCAATAGAAGAAGTAATGCCAGTTTGCCCTGGTGCTTCTATTAATGCACCTTCAATTTTAAAGTTAAGCGCACCTATTTTTATGGAGTCTCCAACATTTGCTTCGTACTGCAGCATGAGGGTTTTATCCACCAAAGCCGTTCTACCATTTTGAAAATCTTTACCTGCATTTAAGGGTTTGGTTTCCAGCGTTCCGTAGTATGGATATTTACCTTCCAGTGCCCTAACCTGAACCAAACGACTGCCTTGATTTTTTATAAAATAAATCATAGAAGCGAAGCTCCTTTCGGTACTCCGCTCTTCGCCCAAAGTATCTAATAAGGCTTGCATTTCCTTTTCTGGCATTTTTCGGCTATCCAGAATTAAATCCGCTCCGGCCAGAGATTTTGCCTGGTTATCAATGTCTTTTTCTAAATTATCTCTAAAAGAATAAACGGCTACTAAAGCAGCTATTCCTAAAACTATGGAAGAAATAAACAGCAATAAGCGAGATCTGTTTTTGCGACTATCTCGCCAAGCCATTTTTAAAATCCAATTGAAACTGACTCCTTTATTTTGATTGGGCATTTGTAGCTATTTAGAGACTAGACTGGTTGAGTATGGGCAACTGATTCATCACTAATTAATTCGCCACTCTTTAGTTTAATAATTCGGTGAGTTCTTGATGCCAACTCCAAATCATGAGTGACGATGACCAGTGTGGTACCAGCTTTGGTATTTAAATCAAACAGCAGTTTTTCAATTTTTATACTGGTTTCTCCATCTAAATTCCCAGTAGGTTCATCGGCAAATAAAATAGCCGGACGATTAGAAAATGCTCTGGCTAAAGAAACACGTTGCTGCTCGCCTCCAGAAAGCTGTATAGGATAATGATGTGAACGATCAGCTAATCCTACTTTGTCTAATAATTCTAAAGCTGCATGTCTAATATTTTTTTCTCCTCTCAATTCCATTGGTACCATCACATTCTCTAAAGCTGTTAAGGTGGGCATTAACTGAAAATTCTGGAAAATGAAACCAATATTTTGATTTCTGGTTGCGGCCAATTCATCTTCGCTTAAGTGATTGAGATGGATGTTGTTCAAGATGACTTCACCAGAGCTTGCTTTATCTAAGCCTGCACACAGACCTAATAAAGTGGTTTTACCACTTCCGGATGCACCTGTGATGGCAACGGAGGAACCTTTATTTACTGTAAAACTAATATCTTTTAAAACTGCCAAAGATTTTCCAGCACTTTTATAGACTTTGCCTACGTTTTTTATTTCAAGAATAGCCTGATCTTGCATCGTGTATATTTAGATTAAATACCTATTGATTAAACTTAACTATAAAATATCTGTTAGATTTATCGTTCTAACAGTTTAAATTCATTTTAGATTTATTTTACACCTATATGTTACGTGTTTCATCAGTACTTTTAATCATTTCACTCTTTATGGCCGCTTGTGGTAACAACAATAAGCAAGCTAAAGAGCAGCAAGAAGCCGATAGTTCATTTAATCAGCCACAAACTGCTAAACAGAACATTCTGTTTTTTGGAACAAGTCTCACCGCTGGTTATGGATTGGAAGACGCCTCTCAAGCTTACCCTGCACTCATCCAAAATAAAATTGATTCTTTGAATT
This sequence comes from Bacteroidota bacterium, assembly GCA_018828585.1. GTDB lineage: Bacteria > Bacteroidota > Bacteroidia > Sphingobacteriales > Sphingobacteriaceae > Pseudopedobacter. The sequence goes on along the minus strand of JAHJVW010000020.1, from coordinate 28,114 downwards.
TGCCTTATCATATCATTAATGGAGGCTTAAGTGGAGAAACTTCCGCTGGTGGGTTAAGCCGTATCGATTGGATTTTAAAACAACCTGTTCATATTTTTATTTTAGAATTGGGGGCTAATGATGGTTTAAGAGGGATCTCTGTGAAAGAAACCACTTCTAACTTACAGGCTATTATTGATAAGGTGAAAGCCAAATATCCAGACGCTAAATTAGTGATGGAGGGTATGCAAATGCCACCAAATATGGGCGATAAATATACCAGTGATTTCAGAGAATTATTTTACGATTTAGCGAAAAAGAACAATATGCTTTTTGTCCCATTTTTATTGGACGGAGTAGGAGGTGTGCCAAAATTGAATCAGAATGATGGTATCCATCCCAATAAGGAAGGAGCTAAGGTATTGGCTGAAAATGTATGGAAAGTATTAAAACCAACACTTTAAAGATTATTGAAATTTAATTTAACTTAGAGTCATACCAATTTGTAATATAAAAATTAAATTACGCTGTTTCAGTTTTTTATGATTAGTCATCCATGAGGTTCAAAGCTTTTTTAGCATCACTCTGCATCCTATTTATTTTTTTTGATGCACAAGGGCAAAGTATCCAAAACGTTGGAGTTCCTTATGTAGAGAATTACACCAAAGCAGTTTATCAGGCCGGGAACCAAAACTGGTCGATTACTCAGGATGAGTATGGGATTTTTTATTTTGGAAATTCTGAAGGATTACTTTCTTTCGATGGTAAATTCTGGCAAACGCATCAGATTCCTCATCATTTAATCGTAAGGTCAGTCGTAGCTGATAAAAAAGGAAGAATTTATACTGGTGCTTTCGGTGAGTTTGGCTATTGGGCTTATGATGCCAACGCTATTTTAAAATATCATTCACTCACTACGCTGGTTAAAGATTCTACTTTATTGCATGATGAGATCTGGAAAATCTATGTGGATGGGAATCGGGTAATTTTTCAATCATTTGCTGCCATATTCATTTATGAAAATGGAAAAATAGAGGTAGTAAGGAGTAGCGCCTCTTTTCTTTTCCTGTTTAAAGTAGGGAAGAGGTTTTTTGTCGAGGTGCATAATTCTGGTTTATTTGAGCTTAAAGGAAATCAATTAACACATTTACCAGGTAGTGAGGTTTTAGGAGTTTCTGGAGTTCTCTCCATTTTACCATTTCAAGAACATGAATACCTCATCGGCACTGCCAAAGACGGTTTGTTTATTTATGATGGTCAAGGTTTTAAGCCATGGAAAATCCCTGCATCTAATTTTCTAAGCACTTATCAGTTAAATAATGGTGTTCGTTTGTTCCAAGATCATTATGCTTTCGGTACTATTTTAAATGGTGTAATCATTATTGATAAAAATGGACATACAGTACAGCAGCTCAATAAATCTAGCGGATTACAAAATAATACTGTTTTAAGTCTCTTCACAGATGATGATCAAAATTTGTGGGAAGGTTTAGATAATGGAATCGACCGAATAGAGCTTAACTCGCCTTTATATTTCTACTTTGATAAAACTGGCTCTTTTGGTACCGTTTATTCAAGTATTATTTACAAAGGATATATTTATTTAGGTACCAACCAGGGTTTGTATTACAGTACATGGAATGATGAGCAAGCTAACCGTCAGAGTTTTGATTTTAAGTTAATACCTAACTCGCAGGGGCAGGTTTGGGAGTTAGCAGAAATTGATGGGGAATTATTTTGTGGTCATAATACGGGTACATTTAAAGTAGTAGGAACGCAAATTCAACGGATATCTAATCTCAGCGGAGGATGGACTTTACATCGCTTAAATCTTAGTCAAAACCAATTGATTCAAGGTACTTATACTGGTTTAGCAGTTTATAAAAAGGTGGGAGATCAATATCAGTTTTCTCATAAAGTAGAGGGATTTAGAGACCCAGCGAGATATGTGGAACAAGATGTCAAAGGGAATATATGGGTGAGTCATCCCTATAAGGGGATTTTTAAACTCGTATTGAGCGATGACTTAACCAAAGTTAAAACTGAACGAGAATATAGTGAAAAGGACGGTTTGCCTACTACCTATTCTGTGAACGTATTTAACCTAGATAGTCGAATGATTTTCAGTACCGATCGAGGCTTTTACTCCTATGACGATATCAACGATCGATTTACTCCTTTTGCAGCGCTTAATCAAAAGTTGGGAGCATTTGCCAAATCAAATAAAGTAATTAGGGCAGATGAACATCAGTATTGGTTTATAGATCATGGAAGAGTGGCTTGGGTAGATTTCAGGCAGCCAGGTCAGGTGAAGGTAGATTCTAATCAGTTCAGTATCCTGAATGGCCGTATGGTGCAGGATTATGAGAATGTATCACAAATCAATAATCATCTCTTTTTGATTAGCGTGGATGATGGTTTTGTAATCTATGATACAAACAATCATACTTCGCGGGCCAAGCTTCCGTCTTTATTCATAGGTAGGGTAGAAAACATCACCAATGGAAATGTTCTTCTTACAGAAAGTGGATCAAGGGCTCAAAATATTAAAATTAAAAACAGCCAGAATAGTATCAGAATTAATTACGCTTTGCCTTATTATCGGCAAGCAAAGAAGGAGTATCAATATAATCTGGAGGGCTACTCTGATAGATGGTCAGATTGGTCTAAACAAAGCCAAAAGGATTTTACCAATTTGCCTTATGGCGATTACACTTTTAAAGTAAGGGCAAGACTTAATGGTAAGGAGATTTCTGATATAAGTATTTTTTCTTTCACCATTTTACCGCCTTTTTATCTTACAATTTGGGCATGGATGATCTATATCTTCATTGCCTTGTTATTAATTTATTATCTCAGGGTCTCTTATTTCAGAAAGCTGGAGAAACATCAGTTAGAAATTAAAGAACAAATGGAGCTGGAGAAACAAGAACATCTAAAGGAAGAAGCACTCATCAATGAGCAAAAGCTCATTCAACTTAAAAATGAAAAGCTACAAGCGGAACTAGACAGTAAGAGCAGAGAGATTACTAACTCGGCCATGAATATTGTTTATAAAAACGAGTTGCTACAAAAAATAACAGATGAACTTACTCACCTTAGTGATGAAAGAGGAAATAAACTAAAAGATGATCAGTTAAAACGCATCAGAAAAATTATTGACGATGGGATGAACGATGAACGGGATTGGAATTTATTTGAAATCAGTTTTAATGAAACTCATGAAAACTTTTTCAAAAAACTAAAAATGAATCACCCCGATTTGGTGCCCAATGATTTAAAACTTTGCGCTTACCTTAGAATGAACATGAGCAGTAAAGAAATGGCCTCACTTCTAAATATTAGTGTAAGGGGGATTGAGATTAGAAGATACAGGTTAAGAAAGAAATTAGACTTAGATCATGATAAAAATCTAGTTGAGTTTTTAATAGAACTATAGCATTACATCATTACCTCTCATAGTGTAAAATAAGTTCTTTAATTCTGCTAATTCTTTTAGCTCATTTGATGTAGTGTAAAACCATGTTATGAAACCTTTAAACACCTATTATGCTCGATGATACATGTTTTTTATCCTCTTTGATGTTATAACTTATTTCTAATGATGTAGTGATGTTGAGGTGTTTTTTTTGGTGTAAGTTTAAAATTAACTGAGATTTATATTACCAATTAAAAAATATAAGACCAAATTATGAAACGAAAAGTTCTACTAGTATTACTATGTCTTTTCTCCATTAATTATGTTTTTGCACAAAGCATTAAAGTTACCGGAAAGGTAATAGATGCTAATAGCAATGAAACACTAATAGGAGTAAGCATTACTGTGAAAGGTTCAACTGCTGCTACGCAAACAGATTTGAATGGTAGCTATGCCATTAATGTTCCATCAAATGGAGTGTTAGTTTTCACGTACTTGGGCTATGTTGCTCAAGAAATTAGGGTTAATGGGCAAAATGTGATTAATGCTCAATTAGCTTCATCTAACCAACAACTTAATCAAGTAGTGGTAATTGGTTACGGCTCTCAAAGAAAGAGAGACTTAACAGGATCTATTAGTTCTGTAAAAGGAGAAGATATTGCCAAGTCTCCCAACACCAACCCTATTTCTTCTTTACAGGGAAAAGTTGCTGGTTTAACCATTGTAAATAACGGAACTCCGGGTGCTGCACCAACCGTAAGAATTAGAGGAGTAAATAGTACTAATTCTGCAAATCCTATCTATGTGGTTGATGGAGTAATTCAAACTAACATAGATTATCTGAATTCCTCAGATATTCAAAGTGTGGAGGTGCTTAAAGATCCATCATCAACTGCGATTTTTGGTATTCAAGGAGGAAACGGTGTAATTGTGATTACAACAAAAAGAGCTGAAAAAGGAAGTACAAGAATATCTTTCCAAAGCTCAGCGGGTGTGCAAAAAGTGCCTAATCAAATTGATGTAGTAGATGCTGCCGGTTTCAAGAAATTGTATTCAGCACAATTGACCAATTTAAATGCAGCACCTTTTGATTTTACTAATTATACGGCTAATACCAATTGGCAAGATTTAATTTTTAAAACTGCCTCAATGACTAACAACAACCTGAGCATTTCTAATAGTGGTGATAAATCAACCACACTGGTTAATGTAGGTTACAGTAATCAGGATGGAGTATTAAGAAATAGTAAATTCGAGAAATACACCTTTAGGTTAAATGAAGAAATTAAGTTTAATGATAATATTAAGGTGGGTGGAGATTTGAATGGATTCCATTATATCTCTAACCCTGCTGATGTCACTTTAAATAATGCACTTTGGGCTGCACCAATTGTTGGGGTAAGACAAGATGCCAATACCTATTACAGCATGCCTTCATTCCAAAGGGCTCAGGTAGGTAATCCAATTGCGGCTTTAAATAGAAATGATAAGACTTCCATCAATAAAGGATATAGAGTAGTTGGAAATATTTTTGCTGAGATTAAGTTCTTAAAGAAATTTACTTTTAGGTCTTCTTTCTATACAGATTTAAGCTTTAACGAATCCAGAGGATATTCGCCTTTGCCTTTTAGCTTTATTAATTTAGGAGAAGGAACTATTCCAACTACCACTACTATAGATAATAGCATTAAAACTTCTGTAAACCAAAGTGAAGCTAATTATAGAAAATTCCAGCAAGATCAAACTTTAACTTATGAAACCACCATTAATAAGGATCATAAGCTAACTGCTTTGGCTGGTTTCACCACTTTATACACAGCCGATCAAAGTATCAATGGAAATAGAAGAGATACTACTCTTAATATTCCTAATAATCCTGACTTCTGGTATTTGAATATTGCAAATACGGCTAATCCAGGTAACTATGGTGGCGGAGGTAGCGAGTCCGCTCAGGAATCTTATTTCAGTCGTGTGAATTACTCTTTTAAAAATAGATACCTTTTAAATGCTTCTATCAGAAGAGATGGAATTTCAAAATTTGCTCCTGAAAATAGATGGGGAACTTTTGGAAGTGTTGGTTTAGGTTGGGTAATTAGTGAAGAGCAATTCTTTAAAGATCATGTGAAAGGTTTAGACTTTTTAAAACTAAGAGGTTCTTGGGGTACTTTAGGAAATGCTCAAGGCTTTGGCGAAAACTTATACCTTCCTGGATTAAACGTTACCGATGTGGGTGTTTTCGGAAATAACGTTTATCCATCTGTTAGTCCAGCTTACGTATCTGATCCTAATTTACATTGGGAAGTCATCAGAGGTTTAGATGTAGGTATGGAATTCCAAGCATTTAAATCCAGATTAAATGGGGATGTTACCTATTACAATAGAACCACTAAAGATATATTAACCAGAGTTCCTTTGCCTGCCGTAAGTAGCTACTTACTTACAAATTTGGGAACTATTAGTAACAAAGGAATTGAGATAAGCTTAGGTTGGAGAGATAAAATAGGAGACTTTACTTACAGTTTCACTCCTAATTTTAGTTACAATAAAAATAATGTAGAGTCTATTGGAGACAACTTTAATTTCCAAATTAGCGGAAACGGAGGGGCTAACCGTACCAATTCCGGACAATCTATAGGGTATTTTTACGGATATAAACAAACAGGGGTTTATCAGTCTACAGCAGATTTAGATAAAATGCCAGCCTTTAATAGTTCCTTGCCAGGAGATATTGCTTATGCTGATATTAATGGTGATGGAAAAATTACCGATGCGGATAGGACTTATTTAGGCTCTCCTTTCCCAGATTATAATTATGGATTGAACCTTTCTTTAGGATATAAAAACTTCGATGTGGTTTTAGAAGGTCAAGGTGTGGCGGGTAATTATGTTTATACCCAAAGACGTACATCTAATTTTGCAACCCTAAATTATGAAACCAACAGGTTAAATGCTTGGACTGCTCCCGGAACAAATAATATTGAACCGATATTAGACAATACTCGCTCTAATAATTATTTGATGAGCAGCTATTATTTAGAGCCAGGTGATTATTTCAGGTTACGTACCGTTCAGTTGGGATATACCTTTACTAAGCAGCTGATACAAAAAGTTGGCTTACAATCGGTAAGGGTTTACTTAAGTGGACAAAACCTAAAAACTTGGAGCAAGACTACAGGCTATACGCCAGAAGCTCCATTAGATAATGTAATAGGTGCAGGTGCGGATAACGGTATTTACCCTATTCCATCTATATACACTTTTGGACTTAACTTAACTTTCTAAAGATCATTTTAAAAAATATAGCAATGAAAATATTTAATTATAAAAAGAGCATCATCGCAATTATTGTGGTCTCTATTCTTTCTGTTTCGGCAGGATGTAGAAAAGACTTTCTAAACAGGGAGGCTCAAGGATCTTACAATCAAAACAATTATCCTTATCCACAAGGTGCTGGTCCTTATGACCAATTTATAAACGGAGCTTATTCTGTTTTAAGAAGTTTTAATGTTACCGTTTGGCCGTTTATAGGCATCGTAAGTATCAGAAGTGATGATGCCGACAAAGGGAGTACCCCTGCCGATAGTGGAGATCAAATTCAAATGGATAATTTAGGCGTTACAGCAAGTAATGGTTTAGTAGATGCCTTTTGGACCGGTCATTATGATTTAATCAACAAATGTAATTTCGTTTTAGAACGTGTGGCAAAGGATCCAAACCCAAATACTCCCGATAATTTAAAAATTGCTGCTCAGGCAGAGGCTAGATTCTTACGTGGATACGCCTATTTTATGTTAGTCAGGAGTTATGGAAGAGTGCCTTTAGTAGATACCGTGATTACCAAGTCAGCTGCTGAAGCTAACATTCCACAAAGTCAACCAGCTGCTATTTATCAGTTTATTGAGAATGATTTAACATTTGCAGCAACTAATTTACCTGCTAGCTATGATCCGAAATTTGTAGGCCGAGCCACTAGTGGTGCCGCAAATGGCTTATTGGCTAAGGTTTATTTATACGAGAAAAAATGGGCTCAAGCTATGGATGCAGCTAATAAGGTGATGACTTCAGGTCAATATGATCTTTCTACCCCTTATGCTCAAATCTTTAATGAAAGTGGCGAAAACTCTAAGGAGTCAGTTTTTGAGGTACAAGCTACTGCTACCGCGTCAAATCCTACAGCTTACGGCTCTCAGTACAGCAACGTTCAGGGAGTTAGAGGAACTGGGCAATGGGATTTAGGATGGGGATTCAATGTTCCTAGTACTGCATTAGAAGCAGCTTTTGAACCTAATGATCCAAGAAAAGCGAGAACCATTTTGTATGCTGGTGGCACATCTATTTATGGAGAAGCTATTCCAGCAGGCTTACCTAATCCGAGGTATAATAATAAAGTTTATACTGATCCTGCCAGAAGAGCTCAAATAGGCAATCGTTTTGGATGGTGGAATAATGTACGTCTTTTACGTTATGCTGATGTAGTATTAATGTATGCAGAAGCTGCTAATGAATTAGGTGGAACAGCAAATAAAACCAATGCATTAGCTGCATTAAATAGTGTGAGGGCTAGAGCTAGAGGAGGTAATAATGCCATCCTTCCTGATGTAACTACAACAGATCAAACTGCTCTTCGTGATGCAATTCGTCATGAAAGAAGAGTTGAATTGGGAATGGAACACGAACGTTTCTTTGATATTGTAAGATGGGGCATCGCTGCTGATGTATTACAAGCACAAGGCAAAACTTTCATTGTAGGTAAAAACGAATTATTACCTATTCCACAAAATCAAATAGATTTAAGTAAAGGAGTGTTAACCCAAAATCCTGGCTATTAATTTCTGAAATTATGAAAAGTAAAATATTAAATATTAATCAGTTAATGATGATAACATTAGCAATTGCTGCAATATCATCGTGTAAGAAAGATGGGAATCCCAATAAATTACCTTCAGTCTCAACGGCGGCTTATGCGGGTACAATTGATGGGTATAAAAGCTCTGATGAAATTTTTCCTAATAATTTAGTCGCTTTTTGGTCTTTTGATACAGACACCAAAGAGATTAAAAGCGGATCAGCACCAACTTCTATGGCAAATAATACGTTGATAGATGGAGGTGTTAGAGGAAAAGCCTTAAGCCTAAATGGAGGATATCTATATTATGCAACACAATTTAGTGCTTTTAAAGCGGCTGCTTTTACAAGTTTCACCATTAGTACTTGGGTTCAGATTTTAAATAACGGGGCTACAAAAACCATGTTATTTCAAATTTCCAGACCAGGGATGATGAATGGAAATCTCGACTTTATTCTCGAGACCAATGCTAATGCGACGTCTAATACGGATAGGATTAGTATTCACCCTTATTTCACCACTGCCGGAGGCGGTCGTCAAGATAACATCAATAATTACGGAGCGATAAATTTATCTCCAAAAATTGGTGCAGCTAAATGGACTAATATCCTATTGACTTATGATGGTTCTAGTGGGGTGTTTAACATTTGGGCTGATGGCGTAAAAATGGGTAACTATCCAAATAGAGGAACGGGTAAAAACTTGTTTAAGTCTTGGGAGCCTAATGAGGTAATCATCGGAGGTAACTATAACGTAATTCCAGGTAAATCGGTAAATAGCGATGCCTCCTTTGCAGCCATGAAAGGTAACATTGATGAAATCAGAATATTTAACAAAGCGTTACCAGACGCACACATAAAGGCCTTATTTAATTTAGGTTTAGCAGGTAAATAAATAAGTTAGAGAATTGGTTAGGGGGATGTCATCAAGGCATCCCTTTTTTCTCCTTTTATGAAAAACTTTAATTGAATGAACCGAATTGGATTTTTCTTGATTTTCTTTTGTGGAGTATTAGGTGCTTGTAAAAAAAATAGTGCGCCAATAACAGATACTTCTGTCGCATTTACTGTAAATGGCAATTACAATGGGAGTTTAAATTATAAAGGACTTAATTTAAAACCGAAAATACAGCTCAACTTTAGTGAGGCAGTTGATTCTACTTCTTTTTCTCAAGCCATTAAACTCGTAAGTAATGGAATTACCACTCCTTTAAATTTTCAGTTAAGTACAGATAAATTGCATTTAGACCTTACCCCTAAAAATAACTTGATGGGTTTAGCTTCTTATCAGTTAGCTATTAATCCAATCTTAAAGACTACCTCAGGAGGAGTTTTATTAAACCCAATTACCATCAACTTAAATACAGGGATTGATTCTACAGATAAGTTTGCTCGGATCACTGATGACGAGTTACTCACTAAAATTCAGAAGCAAACTTTTGCCTATTTCTGGGATTTTGGACATCCTAACTCTGGAATGGCTCGTGAGCGAAACACTTCGGGCGATGTGGTCACTACAGGAGGAACTGGGTTTGGTCTCATGGGTATAGTTGTGGCTATCAATAGAAGCTTCATTACCAAAGCCGAAGGTTTAGCTAGGCTACAAAAAATAGTGACTTTTCTAAAAACTGCCGATAAATTTCATGGAGTTTTTCCTCATTGGCTCAATGGAAATACGGGTAAAGTACAACCCTTTAGTACCAAAGACAACGGTGCTGATTTGGTGGAAACTTCTTTCCTAATGGAAGGACTTTTAGTGGCTCGCCAGTATTTTAATGGAAATGATGCTGCAGAATTTGCTCTGAGAAATGACATCAATCAATTGTACGGCAATGTAGAATGGGATTGGTTTAGAAATGGAGGTCAAGAAAAACTGATATGGCATTGGAGCCCTGATTATAATTGGGATATCAATCTCCAAGTTAAAGGGTGGAATGAAGCATTGATGGTTTATGTTTTAGCCGCTTCATCAACTACTCATACCATTCCTAAATCAGTTTATGAAATGGGCTGGGCAGCAAACGGAAGTATGAAAAATGGCAACACTTATTACGGGGTCACTTTGCCTTTAGGTTCCGCAAACGGTGGTCCTTTGTTTTTCGAACACTATTCGCTTATGGCGATTAACCCAAATGGTTTAACAGATGCTTATGCAAATTATGAAACTCAAGCAAAGGCACATTCTAAAATTAACTATAACTATTGTGTAGCCAATCCCCTAAATTTTGCAGGATATTCTGCCGATTGCTGGGGTTTAACAGCTAGCGATATCAACGGAGGATATACAGCTAGTTCGCCCAATAATGATAAAGGATATATTGCCCCAACAGCGGCTGTTTCCTCTATTCCTTACACGCCCGAAGAATCATTAAAAGCTATTCGTTTTTTCTATTATAAATTAGGTGATAAGGTTTGGGGAGATTACGGGTTCAAAGATGCTTTTTCTTTAAACGATCCCTGGTTTGCCAGTTCCTATTTAGCGATAGATCAAGGTCCTCAAATTGTGATGATTGAAAACTATCGTACCGGATTGATTTGGGACTTATTTATGTCATGTCCCGAAGTTAAATCTGGTCTTACTAAACTCGGCTTTCAAAGCCCTAAAATTTAATCTGACAATGAAAAATTCACTATTTATATTAGTTGCCTTGTTAATAGTCTCTTGTGGCACTACTCATAAAAAAGTTGCTTCTTCAGAAATGCTCACAGAATATCAATTACTCGACACCGTTCAATACCATACTTTCCAATATTTCTGGGATGGAGCCGAAAAGAATTCAGGTGCGGCTAGAGAAAGAATTCACTTAGATCAGCCTGACTATGAAACAAATATTGTAGCTACAGGTGCAACAGGTTTTGGGATTATGGGTATTATTGCCGGTATCGATAGAAAGTTTGTGACTAGAACCGAAGGTGTTCAAAGACTGAGTAAAGTCTTAACTTTTCTTAAAAATGCTGAGCGTTTCCACGGAGCATGGCCGCATTGGATGTACGGAGAAACCGGAAAAGTCAAACCTTTTTCCAAATTTGACGATGGGGGCGATTTAGTAGAAACCTCTTTTGTGGCACAAAGCCTCATCTGTGTGAAGCAATATTTTAAAAATGGGAATTCAAAAGAAAAGGAATTATCTACATTGGCAGACGAACTTTGGAAAGGCATAGATTACGATTGGTACCGAAATGGAAAGAATGTTTTATATTGGCATTGGAGCCCTAACAATCAATGGAAAATGAATTTCCCTGTTCATGGTTTTAACGAATGTTTAATCATGTATGTTACCGCAGCTGCTTCTCCCACTCATGGAATTGATAAAAAAGTTTACGACGAAGGTTGGGCAATGAATGGAAAAATTAAATCTCCAAGAAGTTATGATAACATTTCACTTCAGTTCTTTCATCAAGGAGATGCACCTCACGGCGGACCTTTATTCTGGTCTCATTATTCATTTTTAGGCCTCGACCCAAAAGGATTAAAAGATACATACGGAGATTATGGAACAGAGACCAAAAACATGGCTTTGATCAACTATCGGTGGTGTGTAGATAATTCTCTAAATTATAAGGGGTATGGAAAAAACTCTTGGGGTTTAACTTCTAGTTATTCTATCAATGGATATGCTGGTCATGCGCCACAGAAGGATAGAGATTTAGGAGTGATAGCCCCAACGGCGGCAATTTCTTCTATCGTTTATACACCTAAAGAATCTATTGCAGCAATGCGCTATTGGTATGTAGATAGGAAAGCTCAGGTTTGGGGTAAATATGGTTTTTATGATGCTTTTAGTGAAACTGCCAACTGGTATACTCCAAGATATTTAGGGATTGACCAAGGACCGGAAGTGGTGATGATTGAAAATTACCGCAGTGGTTTGCTGTGGAAATTATTTATGAATTATGAAGATGTACAGGCAGGATTAAAGAAACTTGATTTTCAAAGTCCATATTTAAAGAATTAAAATATGAAGTGGTTGAAATACATTGTTGTAGGACTGTTTTTTTGTAGCTATCTGAGTTCTGTAGAGGCTCAGGAAGCTCAAATGCAAACCTATTGTAATCCTATCAACTTGGATTATACGTATATGATTTATAATTCGGATAGAAACATTTCTTACCGTTCTGGAGCTGACCCCGCGGTGGTGAAATTTCGTGGGGAGTATTATCTATTTGTTACCCGCTCATTGGGTTACTGGCACTCATCCGATTTATCCAATTGGGATTTTATTAAACCAGAAAAATGGTATTTTCAGGGTTCCAACGCTCCTGCAGCTCATAACTATAAAGATTCAGTTTTGTATGTAACCGGGGATCCTTCTGGATCTATGAGTATTTTATATACAGATAATCCCAAAAAGGGAGATTGGAAAGCAACCCCGTCCATCTTAAATAATCTACAAGACCCTGATTTTTTTATGGATGATGATGGGAAAGCCTATATGTTTTGGGGATCATCCAACTTGTATCCGATTTATGGGATAGAATTAGATAAAAATCAACGTTTTAATCCGATAGGAAAAAGAGTAGAACTTTTTAATTTGGATGAAGCGCACCATGGTTGGGAACGTTTTGGCGAAAACCATACTTCTAAAATGGAAGGGTACATAGAGGGACCCTGGCTTACCAAACACAATGGAAAATATTATATGCAATATGCTGCACCCGGCACAGAATTTAATGTTTATGGTGATGGCGTTTATATTGCTGATAAACCTTTAGGCCCTTATAAATATATGCCTAACAATCCTATTTTTTATAAGCCAGGAGGCTACATCAATGGAGCTGGACATGGCAGTACGGTAGTTGGCCCGGGGGGTCAATATTGGCATTTTGCCTCTATGGCAGTTTCGGTCAATGTAAACTGGGAACGTAGGCTATGTGCTTTCCCCGCTTGGTTTGATAAAGATGGCTTGATGTACAGCAATACTGCTTTCGGAGACTACCCACATTATGCTCCTTCTCTTCCTAGCAAGCAAGGTGCATTCACAGGCTGGATGCTTTTATCCTATAAAAAACCAGTCACCGCATCTTCAGAAGTTGACACTTTTAGAGCGAGCCACGTTACAGATGAAAATGTAAAATCTTTTTGGCTAGCAAATAAAAATGATGACCAACAATGGATAAAAATTGATTTGCAACAAAATTCAAATGTTTATGCCATCCAGATAAATTATCATGATTACCAATCGAACCTTTATGGAAGGCCTGATAACATGTACCACAGATACATCTTAGAAGGGTCTTTAGATGATAAAACATGGTTTAAGTTAGTGGATAGAAAAAATAGTTTTAGAGATGTCCCTAACGATTATGTAGCTTTAGAAGCACCACAGAAAGCAAGGTACATTAGGTACAATAATATCCATGTTCCTACTGCAAATTTGGCAATTTCTGGATTAAGGGTTTTTGGAAGAGGCGAAGGTAAATTACCTGTTAATGTGAGAAATTTTAAAGTGAATAGACAAACGGATAAGCGTGATGCCATGGTTACTTGGGATAAAGCAAAAGATGCTCAGGGTTATAATATTAAATGGGGGATAGCGCCAGATAAGTTATATAATTCTTGGTTAATTTACGGTGAAAATCATCTGGATTTAAAAAGTTTAAATGATGATCAAATTTATTATTTTAGTATCGAAGCATTCAATGAAAATGGGATTTCTAAATCTTTAAAACCTTCAAAAGCAGAATAAATGAAAAAAATTAGTTTAATATTTATTGCTTTTCTGATTTCCTTTGGTGCATTTGCTCAACAGAAGGCGCCTTTTTATGATGAAATACAAGCGTTTAAAAAATTAGATAGCTTAAAAATGCCCAATAAAAATGGGATTCTTTTTGTTGGTAGTTCTTCTCTAAGAAAATGGGCAGATTTAGAAAAAGTTTATAAAAACTACGGAGCCATTAACAGAGGCTTTGGAGGTTCAACTTTAGCCAATGCTATTTATTACGCTGATGATGTCATTTTTCCTTATGAAGCTCGTCAGATTGTGATTTATAGCGGTGAAAATGACATTGCAGAAGGTGCAAGTCCAGAAGTTACTTTCGATAGATTTAAAATACTTTTCGAATTAATTCGAAAAAAAAAACCTCAAGTTTCAATTAGTTTTATAGCTATAAAGCCAAGCATCAGTCGAGAAAAAATGATGCCTGAAATGGTTTATACAAACGAATTAATTAAAACATTTTTATCGGCGCAAGACAATACTAGTTTCATCAATGTTTATCCACTAATGCTCAAAGATAATGGGAGACCTATGGATGATATTTTCTTAGATGATAATTTACATATGAACCAAAAAGGATACGATATCTGGATAAAAGCCATCACTCCTTACTTAATTAAAACAAAATAATCAATCATGAGATCACTTAAATATATAGTTGCTGTAGGCATATTTACAGCGGTAACTGCATGTGCACAACAAAAGCCAGTGGTTAAAAGCACTACAAATACAGCTGCATCATCTTCTAAAATGGATGGTTTTATTTCGAATTTAATGTCAAAAATGACAGTAGAAGAGAAAATTGGACAGCTGAATTTATTAACAGGTGGAGAGGCGATTACAGGTTCAACCGGAAATTCGGATATCGAAAAGAAAGTTAAAGCTGGCCAAGTTGGAGGGTTCTTTAGTTTAAGTACTCCCCAAAAAATTCGTACTGCACAAGAGTTAGCTGTCAACAATACTCGTTTAAAAATTCCTTTAATTTTTGGGATGGATGTGATTCACGGTTACAAAACTGCTTTTCCTATCCCTTTAGGATTGTCGGCAACTTGGGACATGGATTTGATTAAGCATTCTGCTCAAATTGCTGCAGAGGAAGCTTCTGCCGATGGGATAAATTGGACTTTCTCGCCAATGGTAGATATTTCTCGTGACCCACGTTGGGGTCGTTTTTCTGAAGGTAGTGGAGAAGATCCATTTTTGGGATCAGCAATTGCCAAAGCCATGGTTCAAGGTTATCAGGGAGACGACTTATCAAAAATGAACACCATAATGGCTTGTGTAAAGCATTTCGCTTTGTATGGTGCTGCGGAAGCCGGAAGAGATTATAACTCTACCGATATGAGTTTGAACAAAATGTACAACGAATATTTGCCTCCTTACAAGGCTGCGGTGGATGCAGGTGCAGGAAGTATTATGACTTCTTTTAACGATATCAATGGAACTCCGGCTACAGCCAATAAATGGTTAGTGACAGATTTATTAAGAAATCAATGGGGTTTTAAAGGTTTTGTGGTGACGGATTATACCGGAATTAATGAAATGACCGCTCATGGTTTGGGAGATTTACAACAAGTATCTGCCTTAGCTTTAAACGCTGGGGTAGATATGGACATGGTTGGTGAAGGGTTTTTAACTACATTAAAAAAATCATTAGACGAGGGTAAGGTATCTATTGAAGAAATCAACAGTGCTTGCCGTTATGTATTGGAAGCTAAATATAAACTCGGCTTGTTTGATGATCCTTACAAATATTGTAATGACGAAAGAGCAAAAACAAAAATCTTCACTTTAGAAAATCTTAAAATTGCTCGTGATGCCGCTGCTAAAAGTTTTGTGTTGCTGAAGAACGATAACCATCTACTACCGATTAAGAAATTAGGAACAATTGCCCTGATTGGTCCATTGGCAGATAGCAAAGTGAATATGCCTGGGACTTGGGCCGTTTCTACCGATTTAAGCAAAGCGATTTCTGTAAAACAAGGTTTAGAAGACGCCGTAGGCAATCAAGCTAAAATTATTTATGCAATTGGTTCTAATTTGTTAGAAGATGCTGCATATCAAAAAAGAGCAACCATGTTTGGACGTGATATGGTAAGAGATAACCGACCAGAAGAAGTAATCATTAAAGAAGCAGTTAATGCTGCTAATAAAGCAGATGTAGTTGTAGCGGCTTTAGGTGAAAGTTCGGAGATGAGCGGCGAAAGTTCTAGTAGAACCGATATCCAAATTCCAGCCATACAACAAAGATTGCTTAAAGCATTGTTAGCAACTGGCAAGCCGGTTGTGTTGTTGGTTTTTGATGGTCGTCCGCTCGACCTTTCCTCGGAGAGTAAAAATGTTCCAGCTATTTTAAATGTTTGGTTTGGCGGTACAGAAACGGGTCATGCCATTGCTGATGTTTTATTTGGCGATGTAAATCCATCAGGGAAACTGAGTGCTACTTTCCCTCAAAATGTGGGACAAATTCCAATTTACTACAGTCATAAAAATACAGGACGTCCGTTAGAAGAAGGTAAATGGTTCAGCAAGTTCAGGTCTAATTATTTAGATGTGAGCAACGACCCTTTATATCCTTTTGGTTTTGGATTAAGCTATACCACTTTTGACATATCAGCACCTAATTTAAATAAAACCACTATGAATGCTGGTGGAAATATCATCATTTCTACAACCGTAAAAAATACAGGCACAAGAGATGGAGCAGAGGTAGTTCAGTTATACATCAGAGATTTAGTGGGTTCTATCACACGTCCAGTTAAAGAGTTGAAAGGTTTCCAGAAAATCTATTTAAAAGCAGGGGAAAGTAAACAAGTTAGTTTTACTTTAAGTGAGAATGATCTGAAATTCTACAATGCCAATTTAGATTTTATTGCTGAACCTGGAGATTTTAAAGTATTTGTAGGAAATAGTTCGACAAATGTAAAAGAGGCTGATTTTAAATTAGTAAAATGAAGAAATTAGTCTTTTTTTTCTTGCTCAGTATTGGTTTCATCAGCTTAAAGGGACAAGTTAAAAGTGACTTCGTGAAGACATCATTTGTGATGAATGGAGATACATTACCGGTTAGAATTTTATATCCAGAGAATTTTGATCCAGCAAAAAAATATCCTTTGATGTTGTTTTTGCATGGCAGAGGAGAGAGCGGAAATGACAACGAGAAGCAGCTTGTTCATGGTTCTAAAATGTTTTTAGATCCAGCGTTTAGAAAGAAATATCAAGCAGTAGTCGTATTTCCTCAATGTGGAAACGATAGCTATTGGAGTAATGTACACATTACTACAGATGATAAGGGTAAGAGAAGCTTCTCATTTCAAAAGGGAGGAAAACCTACCGTAGCTATGAAACTATTACTAGGTTATTTAGAGCAATTGGAAGATTTGAATTATTTAGATCATGATCGATTTTATGTTGGAGGACTATCTATGGGTGGCATGGGGACTTATGAATTGCTAAGAAGAGAACGCCGTACTTTTGCAGCTGCTTTTGCTATTTGTGGTGGTGATAATGTAAAGAATGTTAAAAAATATGATCAAATACCTTTATGGTTATTCCATGGCGGAAAAGATGATATTGTTGATCCACAATTCACCAAAAATATAGCGGTGGAGTTAGAAAATAGGGGCGATGAAGTAAAATTAAATATTTATCCGAATGCTAACCATAACAGTTGGGATTCGGCTTTTGCCGAAAAAGATTTATTGCCTTGGCTATTCTCGCATAAAAGAAATTAAAAATTTGTTTTAGGTTAGTTAAAACCCACTTGCTTTAGCAGTGGGCTTTTCTTTTAAAACTGAACTTAAATCCCTAACTTTTCAACGACTAAATTACCAACTTTTTTTCCTTCTTCTGCCCCCTCATCTACACTTAACTGATAATGTATGCCACCATAAACACGGCTGATGGAAGCTTCATTTGCCGCCGCTACGAAAGAACTGAAACTTCTTTTCATCCCTATATATTTCATTTCGCTAGTGTCTTCAAAAGCAAAATTATCTCCAAACATTTTTGTAAGTACGATAGCTGCCGCCCTTGTAATTGTGCTATGTGCGCTGGGATATTCTGGAAACGGAGGCGTTTGCAATAGCGGTTGCCAATTTTTATCTATATGATCATTGATAACACTGATAGGTCTGATGGTGCTAAATTTGTATTTTAAATTCCAGCAACTGATAAAGCCATCAAATAAAGCGATAGAAGTTGCAGCATAGGCTTTTGCCGTTTTAACTGGACTCGCATTGGTCTTTTTACAGGCAATTCTCGTTATTCCTATCCAATGACCGCCTGGCGTTATTTTCTTATTTCCAAACATCATGTGGCCAGAGTGTTCTACCACAAAAGGATTATCATCCCAATATTTTGCAATTTGTTTTTGGTCACTAGTAAGATGATTGGTAAGGGTATATTCCGCCTCTAATTGCTGAAAGTAAGGACTTTTAGGGTCAAGACTATATGGAGTGGGACGCAGTAAATCCTTTTCTAATACATCATGATCAATAGCCAAGGTCTTCATCGTATTCCAGCACCATTCTACTGCATCAGAATAATCTGGTGCTGTAGGTCTCCATTTCCCAGGTTCCTGGCTGCCGATATATCGGGCCTTACCTCGGCTTTTGATATAGCCATCTGCATTTGCTCTGGTTAAAATAGTTTTTCCAACACTTTCTCCAAACGAAACAGAACGAGCATAAACTTCAGGGCTAAGTTCCTGTTTATATTGCGCATCAATTTTAGCTTCGTAACCTTTTAAGGAATCCAAAGAGAATACCATTTTATGTACCACTGTAAAAAAAGCTTTGGTAGCAGCTAAAGTATAGTTATAGGTTTTACCTGCCTCTGGCTGAGGTATTTTATTAAAACCGCGTAGTTTTACAGCAAGTGATTCTGAACCTGGTTGTGCAAAGCGTATAGCTTCATAGGCTGCAATGGATGAATATACATAGATTCTGCTGGCAACAGGCGGTGAAAAAACATCATAGATAATCACTTTCGTGAGTTCATCTTCATTTTGATGTAGTATATCCACATCCTTCATCACTGTTTTATTGCTTTTCTGCTGACAAGAAGAAAATACAGTGACAAAAACAATACTTACTGAGAAAATATATCGCGTTAGGTTTATTCTAGATTTTTTTTTCATTTTAAGCTTTTTTTTCAATTCGGTTTTAATTTATAAAACTTTTCTTTTTATTCCTTTAGAATTGGTAATATATATAACACTAGTCTGCTCAGGTATGGTGAGGAATCTTCCCGATTGTGAAAGAAAAGAAGATCCGTAATAAAATTCCTGTTTTCTCTTTTTACCGTTTTTAAAGGTAATCAATGCGCTGACATCATCAGGTAAAATATTAATATTCTTTAATCCATACTTTTGTTCAAAGACTTTAAATGGTCCGCGGTTTTGGCTTGCGGCTAACAAAAGACCACCCTTTGGATTTCTTAATTTTACCAAAGCTTTTCCATTTTCTGGGATGTATAATCCACTTTGAAGGATAGAAAGGGGAGTAAAAGATCCCTTACCATCACCTTTTAACACCAATCCGTTTAATGCATCATATCTTCCAACAGAAACCTCTGATCCATAATCATTCCCGTTAATGGCCACGTCCAAGTTTTGATCTCCATCCCAATCGCCTACAGCAATCCCGTTTAAAACTGAAATTTGCGCAGCACCAGGTAAGGGACTGATTGAAAATTTACCATCTCCATCATTTCTGATGTAAGAAGAATGAGAATCATTAATTTGTAATTTAAGAGGATTTTTATTTTTGAAAGTGGATAAAATTTCATCCATTGTGGCATTGGCGAAGGAACGATAATTCTGATAAACAGTTCGTAAACTAATCATTTGCTTTACTAAGTCGTCTCGGGTCTGTGCAGGAAAATTTTTCATTTCTCCTTTTTGATCTTTTAGATAAAGTGATGGAAATGCATCATAACTTCCATTATGATCAAAATCTGCAGCGGTTATAGAGATGGGGTATTTTTTACTGGCTTGATAGAAAGTATTGGTCCCCATGTTTCCCACAATATAATCCATGTCTCCGTCATTATCAAAGTCGCCGGAAGCAATACTATTCCAGCCCCCTGTTAGATTATTGATACCAGTATTTTTGCTGATATTTCTAAATGTACCCTTATCATTTTTCATAAAAGTAATGGGCATCCATTCACCAGCTAAAATAAGATCCGGCCATCCATCATTATCAAAGTCACTAAAAACGGCATCAGAAACTAACCCTACATTGATCAAGTCTTTTGCAATAGTTTTGGTGACATCTGTAAATTTTACTATCCCATTAGCGCTATCATTTCTAAAAATAAAACTAGAGACAGGTCTAGGATAAAACCATGGATCTACTCGGCTAGATACAAATAAGTCTAAATCTCCATCATGATCAATGTCGGCGGCTCTTACACAAAATTTACTATTAAAATTTTTAGGTAAAGCACCAATTGCTCGGCTAAAATTTCCTTTTCCATCATTAAGAAAAAGTCGATCTTCATAAACAGGAGTGTTTCTTTTATTTTCATAGCCACCGCTGGCAATATACAAGTCCAAATCTCCATCTGCATCTGCATCAAATAATAGAATGCCAGTATCGTTCTCAGGCTTGTTTCGTTGATCTTTTGCGCTCAGCAAGGCTTTTCTTACAAATTTTCCATCTTTAGTTTGAAAAAATAGCTGGGCGCTGTAAGATGAAGAAGCCCCGCTAACAAAATCATCTAAACCATCTCCATTCAAATCTCCAACAGCCAATGCTGGGCCATAATCTGAAAGTTTATGAGGCAATAATTTTTGGATATTAAAATCTATAAAATCTTTTTCTGGATGAATATAGTTGATGTTTACATTTGGGGTAACCTCTGTAAAAAGCGTATTCTTGGCAAAAATTTCTTTTTTAGGTAGAACTACGTTTTTCGCATCTGAATATTTAACAACTAATTTTTGATTAGCTTTCACTTGTTTTAGTGTCTGCACTTTGCCTTCTGGCCAAGTAATTTTGATAGAATCTACCAGCTTTGTTTTTCCAAGACCGAAATGACCAATATCCTGTACGGAGGTTAAATAACCTCTGAACGGATAATTTTCCCAAACTTGTTTCTTTTTTTGTACATAAACCTCTACCAATGCACCTAAACCTTTTTTATTTTTGGGACTACCCTCCAAGGAAACTTGGATATAGTTGGAAGAATCTGGTCGGTTTTCGCGTAATTTATTCTGGTAGATAAAAGCAGGGTCATTGATATTATTAATAATCAAATCCATATCCCCATCGTTATCTAAATCTGCATAGGCAGCGCCATTAGAAAAGGAAATGGCATCTAATCCCCAATTTTCTGACGTATTATTAAAGGTGAGGTTGCCATTATTTTTGAATGAATAGTTATGAATCTTTACTTCTGGGATCTCTGCTAGAAGTTCTTTTTTACCCACCAACGCATAAGCCTGATTTCTGAAAGTTCCAAAATCATGGTCGGTAATATCTTTAGGAAATCCATTGGTCACTATGATATCTTTAAAGCCATCATTATCAAAATCCATGACCATGGGTGCCCAACTCCAGTCTGTTTGGGCCATGCCCGCAAAAAAAGAAAGCTCGCTAAATGCTGGTGGACCCAAAGAATCATTTGATGCTACTCTTGGTCCTTGATTAATATGAAGCATGTTTCTTACATATTGGTATTGATAATTATAGGACTCAATATTTTGATAAGTTTGATAACTATTGGCATTCATCATCATTTTTTTGCGAAAGTTATCTTCTGGATTCATATCCAACTCGATAACATCTGGCAAACCGTCATTATTAATGTCTGCAATATCTGCTCCCATAGCGTTTGCAGCGGTATGTTTAAAATAAGTTTTACTCTGGTCTGTGAATGTCCCGTTTCCATTATTGATATAAAGGATGTCATCAGAAAGGTAATCGTTGGAGATAAAAATATCAGGATAACCATCCTGATTAATGTCCGCCACAGAGGCTTGATGGCTATATCCCTCTATCAGGATACCGGCCTCTTTTGAAACGTTTGTAAATACCGGATGACCCTGACCTTGGTCACCATCATTTCTATAAAGCCGATCTGTACTGGCATGCTCGCCATTCACCAACCTAGGGCGGAAACGGTTTGGATAATCGCCATCCACAATCTCATTAACTGCTATAAAACAATCAAGATCTCCATCCTTATCATAATCAAAAAAGACAGCCATAGTAGAGTGGCTGTTATCATTTAAACCATAAGCTGCGGCCATTTCTTTAAAAACTGGGATACCATTTTTATCTAAGCCTTGGTTTACGTACAGTAAATTCTCTCTTTCCTTCGGATTACTTTTAATGGTTTCACAAACATAAATATCATCCCAGCCGTCATTATTGATATCCACTACGGTGACCCCTCTTCCCCATCGTCCTTCTCCAGAAACTTTGGCTTCTTTAGTAACATCATCAAATTTAAATTGGCCTTTGTTTAGGTATAATTTGTTACTTACCTGATTACCTACAAAGTAAATATCGGGAAGTCCGTCTTTGTTGAAATCTCCAATACCAACACCCCCACCGTTGTACACGTTAGAAAAATCGAGAATATTTACCGAGTCTGTTTCTACTATTTTATTGTTAAAAGTGATCCCACTTTCTTTAGAAGATATCTGATGGAACAGAGCTCCGTCTTTGCAAGACACAAAAAGAAATAGAAATAAAGAATATATAGCAGCTCTTATCATGAAGTTAATTTAAAAAATACAGCTTGATTTTTAAAGGTAGGATGATTTCAAATTTAACATAAATTAAAAATCCTTAAAACATAAATGGTTTAAATTTATGTTTTAAGGATTTGAAAGAGAAGATTAATGTGTTATTAATGCTTCTCTTCATTTTTATTTAGTACCCTGGATTTTGTTTCAGGGTACCTTTGCTTAAATCTATTTGGTTACGTGGAATAGGATAATACTCGCTTTTGCCTTTTGTGAATGAAGCATTTTTTAAGTAAACTCTATCGTTTTTTTCTTTGGCAATGTAAGCATTCAAAACCTCTGCAGCAATTCCGTATCTTACCAAATCAAAGAAACGTTGTCCTTCCATAGCCAATTCTAACTTTCTTTCAAAACGAACCGCCTTAATCGCATAGTCTTTAGAAGGGAAAACAGTATATAATCCTATCTTATAATTTGCTGCATTATTATCTGTATATCCTTTTTCAGGAGCTGCGTTATCTTTGTAAGTCTTAACCCAGCCTGTAGGATCAGCAGATCTTTGGCGAACTCTGTTTACCAGAGCCATCGCACCTGCTAAATTACCCGCTTCCGCTTCAACTTCTGCAGACATTAATAATACATCAGCAAAACGCATAATGGTATAATTATTTGCGTTAACGCCTGATGACCAGAACGATTTATCTGTTAAGGCACCCTGTTGTTTCTTATAGTACACATTTTTAATAGGAGCATAAGGACCGCCATTGTTTTGGTCACGGATCCAGTTGCTACCTGGGTGTAATCCCCAATCTAAATAAGGAATGCCTCTTCTTCCTACTGTTTCATCCAAACGAGGATCTACAGGAGTAGTAGTATCTGGAGTATATGGGTCACTTGATTTTAGTCCCTGATCACTTTTTAAATTTGTATCGTTCCAAGTATCTAATAAAGGTAAACCGTTGGCATCTACTTGATAAGAATTCACTAAACTTTGTGAAGGCTGATAAAAACCACAGCAACCACCAGGGCCGCCATTGTAAGGGTAGTTTAACACATCAGATCGGCTTCCGTTGTTTCCGCCCGAATTATCATTCACAGAATATTGTGCAGAAAATACCGCTTCTGCACTGTTTTTTGTTTCTGCATTAAAATTATTCTGAAATGGTACCAAATCATACTTTTTACCACTAGCTGTTACCCCGTTTGCAATCACCTCATCAAACAAAGGTTTAGCGGCTGAAAACTTACGCTCATATAAATAAATTTTACCTAAGAAAGCTTTTGCTGCCCAGCTGTTTGCTCTACCTATTGCTGGTTGAGTAGCTGGCAGGTTGTCTGCAGCAAATTTCATATCCGCTTCTATCATTGGCCAAACGTCTTTATCATTAGGAACCAAAAGATTGTTATTGGCATAGCTAATGGTTTCATCAACGTAAGGGATATTGTTAAAAATCCTTTTTAGCTCAAAATGGTAGTACGCTCTCAAAAATCTTGCTTCTCCAAGAGTAGTCTTTTTCTCTGCGTCTGTCATATCCTTTGCAAGGGCAACCACTCTTATTACCTCATTACTTCTTTGTACTGCGTCGTATAATAAACGCCACTTACCATCGAAATAACCATTAGAGGCATTCTCTGTGTAGGTTTCTATAGAAACAATATCTGCCTGATCTCCCGGATCTGAGCCTTTATAAGCATCGTCAGAGGCAACACCGCCAAAAACCCAGTTAGATGGTCCTGTACCAAAGCCTGCTCCAGCACCACCTTGTCCATTCAAAAGAGAATAGGCACCTATTAATAGTTTCGAGACACCTGCTGAATTGGCAAGGTTTCCTTGATCTAAGGAACCCAGTGGGGCTCGCTCCAGAAAATCTCTCTTACAGGCAAGGATGAGGACTCCTAAGGAGAGGCTCATTGCCAGAAATATTTTTAAAGTTCTTTTCATTTTTATAAAGATTAAATTAATTAAAAAGTAAGTTGTACACCTAGGTTATAATTCTTTTGGTTATTTGGGTAGTTACCGTAATCAATACCAAAAGCTGCTACCTCTACCCCATTTTGTCTTATGCCCACCAATTCAGGATCTAAGCCTGTGTACTTGGTAATGGTGAATAAGTTAGCACCTTGTAAATATACTCTAAAGCGATCTATTCCTAAGGTCTTTAATTTTGTAGACGGTATAGTATAGCCTATGAGTAAAGACTTCAATTTTAAGAAAGAAGCATTTTCCAAATAATAAGAATTAGGAACAGAGTTATTGCTAAAGTTAGAAGCATTTTCTGCTATTGGAGTTTTCGGATTTAGATTTTGTGGTGTCCAAGAATTATTTAGCAAATCATTGCTTTTAGCACCTTGGAAAGAAGGATAAAAATCAGTCCAATAACGTACATAATTTATAGCTTGGTTACCCTGTGAACCATAAAAGAAGGTAGAAATATCGAAACCTTTATAACTAGCACCTAAATTTAAACCATAAGTAAAATCAGGATTTGGATTTCCAAAGAAAGTACGGTCATCCGCAGTAATCTTTCCATCCTTATTGGTGTCGGCATATTTGAAACGCCCTGGAGCTGCAGCATCCTGAGTAGGAGAGCTGGTTACATCGGCAGCATCTTTAAAGAAGCCAACCACCTGGTAGCCATAGAAAGCTCCAATAGGATGTCCTACTTGATTTCTTACGAAATTACCAATACGTGAACCACCTGCATCAAAGAAATTGCCAGGTATGTTGGTAATGTTACTCTTATAGGTGCCAGCTGTAAGGCCGATGTCAAAATTTACTGCACCTGCTTTGCCTCTGTAAGTGGCAGAAACGTCAACCCCTTTGTTTTCGATATTACCAATATTGACAGATGGTAAAGCTGCACCTCCAACGGTTGCAGGAGATTGATCAGAAAATAACAAACCGTTTACCCCCTTTTTAAAATATTCTACGGAGAAATCTAAACTGCTATTGAAAAGCGTGGCATCTATACCAATATTTGTAATTTTATCCTCTTCCCATCCAGTTCTTGGATTACCGATTCGGGTAGCAATAAAGCCTTGTAGAGAACTGTTACTCGTACCATTAATATCGTAATAAGCACTGCCGGGGCCACCACCATACTGATTAAAAGCATTGGTTGGGTTAACGTTTAATTGGCTACCCAAAATACCATAACTTCCTTTAAGTAAAAGGTTATCCAGCCAAGTTACAGATTTCAAAAAGTTTTCTTGGGAAATTCTCCAGCCTGCAGAAAATGCAGGGAAAACGCCATATCTTTTGTCAGGTCCAAATCGGGAGGATCCGTCTCTACGTACGGTAGCACTTAATAAATATTTGCCATCATATGCATAATCTACTTTTGCAAATTGAGAATACAAAGCTTCTTGATACACATAACTGTAATTGGTAAATCCGCTAGAACCGTTAGATAAAGTCCGGAAATTAGGATTATCAGTAAAGTAGCCTAAAGCATTCCCTCCAACTCCTCTACCATAGTTTTCAACAGCTTCCACACCTAATAAACCTTTTAGGCTGTGCTTGCCAAATAACTGATTGTAAGCTACCGTATTGGTAAAAGTCCAAGTTCTGTTATATTGAGAATTTTCGCCGTAGCCATTAGAAGCATTGTTCTCTGCGTTTTCATAAGTATGGTAGGTATAGTTGTAACCATATTGATTATCCAAAGTACCTCCAAAAGAACTACGAGCAGTAAAATGCTTTAAGAAATCTACTTCGGCAAAAACATTTCCTTGTATATCCCAAATATTATACTTGTTTCCCGTTTGGCGATCTGCTATTGCAAAAGGATTTTGCGCATTTCCAAGTCCTTGAGCTCTAGTTCCTGCATAATTATTGTTAATGTCAAAAACAGGGATGATAGGTTGCTGTCTGTAAGCAAATGAAATAGGATTTCCCTCGCTTTGGTTTCCTGCAGGAGTACCTCTTGCATCTCTGTAGAAGATGTAAGCATTCTCGCCCACTCTAATTTTATCTTTAATGTTATAGGTGGTATTAGCCCTCATACTATATCTTTTCAAATAAGTATTGGTCAATGTTCCCTGTTGATCAAATGCATTTAAAGAAAACAGGTAGTTTGATTTATCCTGTCCGCCAGAGGCAGTAACCGTATGGCTGTTGATGGGTGCAGTTTTAAAAACTTCATGAAACCAGTCTGTTCCTTGTTTATTAGCAGGGATAATCTGATAAATATCGCCCTTGCTGTAGTCTACATTATATTTGGCCAGCTCAGCAGCAGTAGGTTGTCTGCTTACTCCATTGGCATTGCCAATCAAAAGATAATCTGGAATTACTGGATTGGTCCCGTTACCATATTGTGGATGAGTTGGATTTCCATTACTTCCTACCTGTCCAGAGTTTCTTAAAGCCTTCCAAGTTAAATCGGCCATTTGCTGCGTGTTCAATAAATTGAAAACATTTCCTTTCAAAGGATTTTGAGTTCCGGTATAACCATCGTAACTGATTTTTGGTTTACCTGATCCTCTTTTAGTAGTCACTACAATTACTCCGTTAGAGCCCCTTACGCCATAAACGGCGGCAGCTCCGGCATCTTTTAATACTTGAATGGAGGCGATGTCTTCTGCATTGATGTTTTGCAAACTTCCTTGTACACCATCTATCATTACTAGAGGAGTATTGTTTCCTAAGGAAGTAATACCACGTATCTTAATACTACTACCAGAACCAGGTTCACCTGAAGTGACAATGTTTAAGCCTGAAGCTCTTCCTTGTAACATTTGCTCAGGACTACCTGTAGGGATGTTTTTCATTTCCCCTACGTTTACCACAGAAACAGAACCAGTAATGTCCTTTTTCTTTTCAGTAGTATATCCCGTTACGACTACTTCATTCAGCGTACTAAGCGAAGGAACTAAGACAACATCGTAGGTTGTCGCAGCGGTAACGGTTTTCTCCTGATTGGCATAACCTAAATAAGAGAATACCAAAACATCTCCTTTTTTTGCGGTAATTGAATAATTACCACTTAAATCTGTTACCACGCCAATGTTAGAGCCTTTGATTTTAACAGCAGCGCTGATAACAGGTAATTTGTCGTCACTGGAAATAACTTTTCCAGTAATTCGCATTTGTGCTTGAACGGATAATGACGCTACAATACACAAAATGAAGAAGCAGATCTTCCTTTTTTGTTTGAGTAATGAATAGACCATAGTGTTTGATTAATTGGTTAAAATTTGGTTTGTTTAGTTTATTTATAAATTGTGATTTTTTCGCTTAATATTAACAGACATACTCATTTTATAGCTTAAAGAAAAACTCACTCTAAGCAGTAGTTGAAATTATTTTTTTGTATAAAAAAACTTGTAAATAGGAATATATATTAGGTTGTTCCGGGTTCACAATTCAAATTTATCTTTAGTTAAAAGAAAAAATTTGTTTTAATTGGTTATTTAACATCTAATTTATAAAAGATTTAACTTCAAAACCAAAAT
>JAHJVW010000019.1 GCA_018828585.1 Bacteroidota bacterium | reverse complement strand
GAGCCTCCCCCCGACCCTCTCCGAAGGAGAGGGAGCCCTTAGATAGCTTATCTTGTGGGTTTTTATCTTTCATTATTCA
This sequence comes from Bacteroidota bacterium, assembly GCA_018828585.1. Lineage (GTDB taxonomy): Bacteria > Bacteroidota > Bacteroidia > Sphingobacteriales > Sphingobacteriaceae > Pseudopedobacter. Next base: position 3,301 of record JAHJVW010000019.1, on the reverse strand, counting down.
CTTGAATTGTTCTAATACGTTTATATTCCGCTATTTTAGGTAAGTCCTCTCCTTCGGAGAGGATTTAGGTGAGGCTTATGCGCTCCAATATACTTTTCAAAACTGCCTGTGCTGCCCAAACCCGATTATTCGCTTGATTTAAAACCAAAGAATTTGGTCCATCTAGAATTTCATGAGAAAGCTCTAGACCTCTTCTTACTGGTAAACAATGCATTACACCAGCATTATTAGTGAGTTTCAGTTTTTCGTTGGTCATCATCCAGCTATCGTCATTGATGAGCATTTTTCCATAATCCTCATAAGAAGACCAGTTTTTTACATAAACAAAATCAGCTCCAGCTAAAGCTTCATCTTGGTTATTAGTAACTATGGCGCTTCCCACAAATTCGGGAGCCAAATTATAACCTTCAGGATGAGTGATTACGAAATCATAATCAGCTTTATTCATCCACTCTGCAAAAGAATTGGCCACCGCCTGAGGCAATGGTTTCACATGTGGTGCCCAGGTTAAAACCACTTTAGGTTTCTCAGTTTTCTTTAGTTCTTCTATCGTGATTAAATCAGCCAAACTTTGTAATGGATGGCGTGTTGCAGATTCCAGACTTACCACCGGAACACCACAAAATTTCACGAATTTGCTAAAAATCTCTTCTGAATAATCCTCTTCACGATTCACTAAGCCAGGAAAAGACCTGAAACCAATAATGTCACAATATTCGCCCAGTACACCAGCAGCTTCACGAATATGTTCCACAGTAGTGCCATTCATGATGATGCCATCCTGAGTTTCCAAAGCCCAACCTTCTTTATCCAAATTCATCACCATCACCTGCATTCCTAGATTCAAAGCAGCTTTTTGGGTGCTCAAACGTGTTCGCAAACTTGGGTTCAAGAAGATTAAACCTAGCGTTTTGTGTTTACCTAATTGCTCATCCACATAAGGTTTTTGCTTCAGCGAAATCGCTGAAGCAACTAGTTGATGGATATCGGCTACATCATGAACGGATGAAAAAAGTTTCATTTTATTGATTTATTATTTTTGAAAACGATGTTAAAAATCTCTCGGCATGTGCCATAGTTAAGTTTAAAGCTGGCAATAAACGAATCACATTTGGACTGGAAGTTCCCGTGAAAATATGTTCTTTAAAAAGAAGGTCTTTCCTCACATGACTTAATTCTTCTGGCAAATCGATGCCAATCATTAAACCTCTTCCTCTCACTTCTTTCACTTTATCGAATTTTCTCAATTCGGAAATCAGGTAATTGCCCACTTTCTCGGCATTCTCTATCAAATTTTCTTCTTCCATTACTTCTAGAACAGCCAGTCCTGCGGCACAAGCTAAATGATTTCCGCCGAAAGTAGTGCCCAACATGCCATGCCAAGGTTTTAATTTTGGGCTGATGCTGATGGCTCCAATAGGGAAACCATTTCCAATACCTTTCGCCATCGGGTAAATATCGGCGTCAACGCCTGCAAAATCATGTGAATAGAATTTACCACTTCTGCCATAACCACACTGAATGGAATCCGCAATAAAATAAGCGCCATGCTCATCACAAAGCGAACGGATAGCTTGCAAAAACTCATCGCTCGCCACTCTTATTCCGCCAACTCCTTGAATACCTTCTATAATTACTGCACAAATTTCCTCGCCTTCATCTTCAAACACATTTTTCAATGCATCAACATCATTGAATGGAAGAAAAATCACATTAGAATTTTGATTTATTGGTGCAATAATCTTTGGATTATCCGTCACAGAAACTGCTAAAGATGTTCTACCGTGAAAAGCTTTGCTAAAAGCAATGATTTTCTTTCTCCCATTAGCAAATGATGCTAATTTCAGTGCGTTCTCATTCGCCTCAGCTCCGGAGTTGCATAAGAAAAGTTGAAAGTCTTCTTTACCTGATACTTTTCCTAATTTCTCAGCCAATTCCACCTGCAAAGGAATTTCTATAGAGTTAGAGTAAAAACCTATTTTATGCAATTGGTCTTCTAAACGCTTCACATAGTGTGGGTGTGTGTGACCGATAGAAATTACGGCATGACCGCCATATAAATCTAAATATTCTTGCCCTTTATCATCCCAAACTAAACTTCCCTCGCCTTTAACGATGTTGATATTGTTGATTGGGTATACGTCGAATAACTTCATAATGGTTAAGCTTAAAGCTGAAAGCACAAGGCTCAAGGCTTCCTTATTGATTTTATTAGATTAATTAATTTTGATTTGATGATGTTAATTTTACCATTTGCAATTTCATAATCATGAGGAGAAATAAACTCCAAATCTTTAATGAGTAATAGTGCATATTCTACTTCTTGAGCAGAACCTAAAGCATTATCTAGGAAGCTGGCAAAATCTTTATCTGTATTTCTTCCTGCTCCTTCAGCAATATTAAAAGGGATAGAATAAGAAGCTCTTTTTATCTGGCTGGTTAAATCGTATTTTTCAGACGCTGGAATTTTAGGCAATATGCTTTTATAAACGAAAAGAACATTTTCGTGTGCCAACTGCCAAACTTCATACTTTTTAAAATCCCTCATAGTATTCAGTGTTTATTGCTTTTTGCTTTCGGCCTTCAGCTTTAAGCTAAAAATAAGACGCTTTCAACCTCAACCCCATAGTCTCCTCTAATCCAAACATCAAATTCATATTTTGCACCGCTTGACCAGATGCGCCTTTTAATAAATTATCTATGATGGATAAAATCATCAATTTGTTGCCGTGTTTTTCTAAATGAATTAAGCATTTGTTGGTGTTCACGACTTGCTTTAAATCTATGTTTGCTTTACTGATGTGGGTGAACGGAGCATCTGAATAAAAATATTGGTAAACTTTTTCTGCTTCCTCCACACTTAAATCACACTCAATATAGGCTGATGCCATAATTCCACGGGTGAAATCACCTCGATAAGGAACAAAATTAATGTCTTTATCAAAATCAGCTTGTAGCTGTAAAAGGCTTTCGCCGATTTCATTTAAGTGTTGATGTTCGAAAGCTTTATAAACAGATAAGTTGTTGTTTCTCCAACTGAAATGGGAAGTTGTTCCGTGTTTTTGACCAGCTCCAGTAGAACCTGTGGTTGCCGAAATATGAACTTCTGATTTCAGTAGGCCAGCATTTGCTAGGGGCAATAAAGCCAATTGTAAACAGGTTGCAAAGCAGCCAGGATTTGCAATATTAGAAGCTGATTTGATAGCCTCTTTATTTAGTTCAGGAAGTCCATAAATAAAAAGTCGAGAGTTGAAAGTTAGAATTTGCTCATCGGACTTTTTACTTTCCACTTTCAACTCTG
>JAHJVW010000018.1 GCA_018828585.1 Bacteroidota bacterium | reverse complement strand
TTCTTTTGTTTTCTTTAAAAGAGATTTAATCATTGGGAATGCTTTATTTGTTGCTTTTGGGCTTATTATTCTATATTTCGAACGACATCAAATCAAAAAAATACTATCAGGTTTATGAAAATAAATATCATTAATCAATCTAAACATACGCTTCCAGCTTATGAAACTAAAGCGTCGGCAGGGATGGATTTGCGAGCGAACTTAGAGGAATCAATTTTATTAAAACCTTTAGAACGAAAGCTTATTCCAACTGGTTTATCCATTGAATTACCTTTAGGTCACGAGGCTCAAATCAGACCCAGAAGTGGTTTAGCCTATAAGTTTGGGATTAGCATTGTGAATTCTCCAGGCACAATAGATGCCGATTATAGAGGCGAGATTAAGGTTTTGTTAGTAAATTTATCTAATGATGATTTTAGCATTAATGACGGCGATAGAATTGCACAAATGATTATTGCCAAACACGAAAAAGCAGAGTGGGTTGAAACCAATGAACTATCAGTGACAGAGAGAGGCGCTGGAGGTTATGGGCATACCGGAGTAAAATAAAAATGAAGACATTAAAATCACTTAGCTTTCTTTTGCTTACGCTAATGAGTATAGCTTCTTATGCTCAAAAAAACAAGGTAAATAAGCCGGAGGTAGTGATTGTTGCCGGACGAGTTTTAAGTTCTGAAGATAGTGTTCGGGTCAACCAATTGTATTACGAAGGAATAAAAGAAAAGGTAGTTGGTAATACGGTTTTAGCCATCGATTATTTCAATCAAATTTTGCAGTTGGATCCAGCAAATCATAATTCATCATATGAATTAGCTCAGATTTATTTTGGTAAAGGAGATTTAATTAAGGCACAAGAGTTTGCCCAAAAAGCGGTAACCGTTAAAACTGACAACGAATGGTATTGGTTGCTTTTGGCTAATATTTATCAGCAACAGCAAAACTATAACTTGTTAAATTATTCTTTAGACGAATTAATTAAACTTTCACCTCAAAAACTAGAGTATAGTTTTGATAAAGCAGACGCTTTGCTTTCTTTAGATAAAAGTGAGGATGCATTAAAAATTTATAACCAATTGGAAGTTGAGATTGGTTTAACAGATAAAATTTTACAAGGCAGACAACGTATTTATTTAAAAAAAGGAGAGGTTGATAAAGCTGTTGCCGATTTAAATCAGTTAATAAAAAACAACCCATCTGATGTGAGGTATTATCTTTATTTGGGTGATTTATATTATTCGAATAACAGATTAGATGAAGCATTAAACATTTATCAGAAAGCAAAACAATTAGATATTAGCAATCCATTTACGCATTTGGCAATTGCTCAGATACTCGAAAGTAAGAAAAGACCAGATGAAGCTTATCAGGAATATCTACTAGCTTTTCAGCAACCAGATTTGAATATTGATCAGAAAGTAAAAATCGTTTTAAAATATTTTGATGCATTTCCAGATCAGAATGCCGTAAAATATGCAGAGCAACTTTCGGAAGTTTTAACCAATATACATCCTGATAATCCAAAAGCATTCTCTATTTATGGCGATGTGTTATATCAGAAAAATAATTTGAAAGATGCTAAAATAGCGTATGAAAAAGCCTTGGCACTTAATAAAAATGTTTATGCCATTTGGGATCAATTGTGTCGTATAGAACTTTCATTGGGTGATGCCAAAGCTTTGATTAAAACAGGGGAAGAAGCATTGTCTTTATTTCCTAACCAATACGGGTTATATTTTTATACTGCTTTAGGCTATCTTCAAAACAACCAAGATCAAACAGCTATTAGCTATTTAAACAATGCACTATCTTTTGATGTAGAGAATAAGGCTTTAAAAAGTCAGATTTATAGTAGTTTGGGTGATGCTTATCAATCCTTGAAAAAGTATAAAGAATCAGCAGATGCATACGATAAAGCTTTAAATTTATCTCCAAATAATACCTATGTCTTAAATAATTATGCCTACTATTTGTCGTTAAGAGGAGAGAATTTGGATAAAGCTGAGAAAATGGCGGCAAAATCTAATCAGTTAGAAGCTAATAGTGCAGCTTTCGAAGATACTTATGCTTGGGTTCTTTTTAAAAATAAAAAATATGCTGATGCAAAAATTTGGATAGAAAAAGCCATCTCTCATAATGAAAAAAGTGCCACACAATTTGATCATTTAGGGGATATACTTTTCAAATTAGGGGATATAAAAGGAGCAGTAGAAAATTGGGGAAAGTCCATCAAATTAGATGGATCAAAAGAATTAGTAAAGCGAAAAATTAATGAAAAGAAATATCTGGAGTAATTTAATTCTGATTTCTAGTTGCCTGATTTTATTCTCATGTAAGGCTAAAAAAATAATTACCTCATCTTCTGCAGCTGTTTCAGGTATAAATACGCTTAATAAAGCAGCTTTATTAGACACCATTATCGCTCACCAAACCAATTTTAAAACATTTGCTACTAGAGCAAATACTAATCTTAAAATTGATGACAAAAGCTATGATGTTACACTCAACATTAGAATAAAAAAAGATGAAGCTATTTGGATTTCAATCACTGCAGTTGCGGGAATTGAAGTGGCTAGAGTGATGATTACTCCTGATAGTTTAAGGGTAATGGATAGAATGAATAACGAATACCTAAAAAAGCCTTTTTCATTTATCGAAGAGTTTACCAACCCTCAGGTTGATTATGCAACCGTTGAAGCGCTGTTGGTGGGTAATTGTGTTCCGCTAGCTTTAGCGGATAAAAATGTTTTGGTGAGAAGTAAAGGTAGAACAATACTTGCTGGCAGAAGTAAAAGCCTAGGCTTTGAATTGACTTTGGATGAGGGCTTAAAGCCAATTAAAACAAATTTAAGAGACGATTTAGCACAGCAAGTACTAAATGTTTTGATTAATAATTTCGAGAATATTAATGAGATTTATTTGCCATCAACTGTGAGTATTGATTCTAAATCAGGAGCAAAGCAAATAAAGGCAAATATGGAATACAATAAGACGCAATTAGATATTCCAGTAGATTTTCCTTTTAATGTTCCTAAAAGATTTTCAGTGATAGAGTAAATTAGATACCTTTGCGCTAATAACGTTCGATAGCCTTTAAAAACAAATTGATTGAATGAAAAAACTCAGAATTATCTTTATCCTTTTTCTTGTATTTTCTGGCATTCAATCATTTGCTCAAACTAGATCTGAGCTTGAGAAGAAAAGAGCCGAATTGAATAGGGATATTGAGATGATCAATAATACCCTATCGAAAACATCGTCTGATAAAAAAGTCACCTTAAAACAGTTGAATGCTTTAAGAGCTCAAATTAGATTGAGACAATCAAAAATCAATACCATCAATTCTGAAATTAGATTATTAGACGGACAGATTAATGAAAATGTTAATCAAGTTCGGTCGTTGCAATCCCAACTAAAGCAGTTGAAAGATGATTATGCGGCCATGATACGTTTTGCACAAAAGAATCAAGGATCTTATAGTAAACTGATGTATATTTTTGCTGCCAAAGATTTTAACCAAGCTTATAAGCGGATGAAATATCTACAGCAATTTGGTGAATATCGCCAAAAACAAGCTAGGTATATCGAGGGCACCCAAACATCATTAAAAAATAAAATAACACAATTAAGTAAAAACAAACAAGATAAAGATCATCTTTTGGTAGATCAAGAGAAAGAAAAAACTACGCTGGGTACAGCACAAAATAAGCAAATAAAAGTAGTTAGTAGTTTAACTTCTCAAGAAAGAAGGTTAAAAAAAGATTTGGCACAAAAGCAGCGAGATGCACAAAAATTAAATGCAGCAATTAGGCAAGCCATTCAAAGAGAGATTGAATTGGCTCGGAAACAAGCAGAAGAGGAGGCAAGAGCAGCAGCGGCGAAAGCAAGAGCCGAGGGTAGAGAAGCTCCGGCGGTTAAATCAAATTCTGGTTCTATTTTAAATTCAACACCAGAAGCTGCTAAATTATCAGCAGATTTTGTAAGTAATAGAGGTAAATTACCTTGGCCTGTTGCAAGGGGTGTTGTTACCGAATATAAGGGGATACAAAAAATAGGTTCAGGTGTAACAAAAGATTCACCTGGTTGGACTATTAAAACTAATCCAAATGAGCCCATAAGAGCTATATTCGAAGGTGAAGTTAGAAGAATTGTAAGTATTGCCGGTTCTACAAGTGTTCTAATAAGGCATGGTGAATACTTTACTCTTTATAGCAATTTTAGTAATATTAATGTTTCGTTGGGGCAAAAAGTTTCAACTAAACAAACCATTGGGACTGTTGATAGTGAAGGAGAGGTACAAATTCAAATATGGAAGAATTTTGATGTCCTAGATCCTAAAACCTGGTTAGCGCCAGAATAATATATTTACAAATATTAGAAATTCGCAAAAATAAAATTCATTATATTTGCGTTCTCTTTCAAATTTATAATAATGCACAACGGCATTTTACTTTTCTTAAATTTAGGCACTCAAGAAGTTGTTCTAATTGTATTTGCAGCCTTAATGTTATTTGGTGGTGAAAAATTACCCGAGTTAGCAAGAGGGTTAGGTAAAGGAATTAGAGAATTTAAGGATGCCACGGAGGGTGTAAAGCGAGAAATTCATAGAAACATCAATGAGCTTACGGCAACTGAGGAACTTAAAAGAGAAGAAGAGATTGAAAATGAGAAGCAACATAGAAATATAGAATCAGAGATTAAAAAGCCTGATGATGCTTCTAATAAAGAATCAGAAATTTTAAACAATAAAAATCAATAAGAAAATGGGTTTAGGTGCTCCAGAAATTATTTTAATCGTCTTAGCATTATTGCTTTTGTTCGGTGGTAAAAAAATTCCAGAATTAATGAGAGGAATGGGAAAAGGTGTGAAGGAATTTAAAGATGCTCAAAACGGTACGGATAAGAGTTCTGATGATGTGAAATCAGAAGAAAAACATTAGAATTACGTATTTATCCTAATTTATTTAGGGTTCTATTAACCTTGACTGATCGAAATTGTTATTTTCGGGCATTCAAGGTTTTGTTTTATAAAATGGTCAAAGAAAAAATTAAATTATATGGTAAATTTTCACAGCTTCAAGCTGATCTGAAAGTTGGCAACATTACTATTAATGATTTAATTAAATATTATCTCTCCCGAATTAAAGAGCATGCGCATTTAAATGCTTTTTTAGAAGTTTTTGAAGAGGAAGCGCTACAAAGAGCCGTTGAAATTCAAGAAAAAATTGAAAACGGAACAGCAGGAAAACTGGCTGGAATGATTATCGGAATTAAGGATAACATTTCTTATAAAGGCCATAAAATGACCGCTTCTTCTAAAATTTTAGAGGGATATAAAGCTGTTTATTCGGCAACTGTTGTAGAAAGAATTTTAGCAGAGGATGCGATTATTATAGGACGTCTAAACTGTGATGAATTTGCAATGGGAGCTTCTAATGAGACTTCTTATTTTGGACCAGTTAAAAACTTTGCTGATGAACGGAAAGTTTCTGGCGGTTCATCCGGTGGCTCTGCCGTTGCTGTTCAGGCTAATTTATGCTACGCTTCTTTAGCTTCCGATACTGGAGGGTCAATTCGTCAGCCAGCAGCTTTTTGCGGTGTTGTAGGTTTGAAACCAACCTATGCAAGGGTATCGAGATATGGAGTTGTTGCTTATGCTTCATCTTTTGATCAAGTGGGTCCAATAACCAGATCTGTTGAAGATGCCGCTTTAATTTTAGAAGTTATTGCAGGTCAAGATGCTCATGATGCTACTTCATCATCAGAGCTTGTTCCTGAGTATTCTAAAAATCTTCATCATACTAAAAAGCGAAGAATAGCTTATATAGAAGAAACTTTACATTCTGAAGGTTTAGATCCGGAGATCAAATCCAATATTCTAGATCAGATAAAAAAATTAAAACACGAAGGGCATACTGTTGAGCCAGTTTCTTTTGAATATTTAGATTATGTAGTGGCAACATATTATATTTTAACAACTGCAGAGGCTTCTTCTAATTTAGCCAGATATGATGGTGTGCATTATGGCTATAGAAGTAATGAATCACATGACCTGATGTCCACTTATAAAAAATCCCGATCAGAAGGGTTTGGAGAAGAAGTGAAACGTAGAATTATGTTAGGAACATTTGTTTTGAGTGCTGGATATTATGATGCATATTACTCGAAAGCTCAAAAAGTGAGGCGTTTAATCAAAGATAAAATGGATAAAATTTTAGAGGACTTTGATTTTATTATTACACCAACCACACCTACTCCAGCATTTAATATTGGTGAGCAAATAACTGATCCTGTTGTGATGTATTTGGCTGATATTTTTACCGTTGGCGCATCACTTGCAGGTTTACCTGCAATATCTATCCCTTCGGGTAAGAATAAAGCTGGATTGCCGTTAGGTATGCAGATTATTGGCAAACGTTACAAGGAAGTTGAACTTCTATCTTTTTCAACCTATTTTGATCACCTAAACGAGGACTCATAAATAACCTAAAAACAAAGAAATGAAGAGATTAATAGTATTCATTTACTGTACATTTTTAACATTCAATCTGACTTTATACGCTCAAACAAAAATTAAAATTGATTCTGCCAAAACGGGGAAACTAACATTAAAAGAGTCTAAAATGATTCTAAATCTGATTAAATCAGATTCCATAAAACTCCCTACAAATACTGCTTTACAGCGAGAAATTTATCGACTTAATCCCGATTTAATTTATAAATACCGTTTAGATTCGATTTCTTCAGAAGTTTCTTTAGATTATAATGAGGATGTTCAAAATCAAATCAACTTGTATTTAGCAAAAAAGAAAGTAAATATCGGTAAGATGGTTTATTTGGGTAAATACTATTTCCCGATTTTTGAAAAGGCTTTATTAGCGTATCGAGTTCCCTTGGAATTTAAATACCTTCCAATAGTTGAATCATCTATGAATCCATTTGCGGTTTCAAGAGTTGGAGCAACGGGCTTATGGCAGTTCATGTACACTACCGGAAAGGTTTATGGACTTGCTATTGATAATTATGTTGATGAACGTCGCGATCCTGTAGCGGCAAGCTACGCCGCTGCCGCTTATATCAGACAAGCTTACAATGATTTAGGAGACTGGTTGTTAGCTCTTGCATCTTACAACTGTGGAAAAGGAAATGTGACTAGAGCTATTGAAAGAGCTGGAGGTGGTAAAAAGACTTTTTGGGATATTCAATCTTATTTGCCTAGGGAAACTAGGTCGTATGTGCCCGCATTTATTGCAGCTAATTATATGATGAATTATTATACTAGATATGATGATATTATTGTCGCAGATGATGTTCCTGTAAAACCTGATTCTATTTATATTAATAGTTATGTATCCTTAAGTAAAATTGCTAGCGCAATAAATATTAATGCTACAGATTTAAAAAACTTAAATCCGATGTATAAAAAAGATTTGATTAATGGATCTGTTAGTGCACCAAAAAAGTTAATCATACCTAAAGTAACCTCTAGAAATTATCCTGAATTATTTGCAGCGCTAAATGATACTGATGAATCAACAATTAATGTGATTAATGCTTCATTAACATCGCCAAAGATAATCAAAGAAAAAGCTACTTATCATACGGTAAATAATGGTGAGAATTTGGGAAAAATAGCACTTCAGTTTAAAGTTGAAGTACAGGATTTAAAAGTTTGGAATCAGCTAAAATCCAATGTCATTGTTCCGGGTCAAAAATTAATTATAAAACCAGAATCAGTAAAATCAACACAGTCAGAAAAAATAAAGAAAACAGATTATATTACTTACAAAGTTAAAGCTGGTGATTCTTTATCAGGGATTGTAGAAAGATTTGAAAATATATCAATTGAGGGACTAAAGACACTTAATAACCTTAAAAGTAATGTACTATCCATTGGAATGATTTTGAAGATTTACACGAATTGATTATTAATCTTTTTTATTCAATAAGTTTAATTTCATTTCAGATAAATTTTGGCCACCTTTTATTCCAAAATCTAACGTTCTTATTGGGAAAGGAATAGTGATGTTATTGTTGTCGTAAGCTTTCTTAATCATTATAATAGCCTCGCTTCGAGCCTCCATATAGATGGATTGCTCCGTAGAGTTTAACCAGATTCTAATCATAAAATTAATAGAGCTATCACCAAACCCGTCATACACCAGACTTACTTTTTTTGTTAGATCTCTAAATGAGAGAGACTCTACAGCATTTATAGTGATGGTTTTCACTTGCTCTAAATCATCACCATAAGAAACTCCTATACTAAAATCCAAGCGCCTATTACCAGTTGAAGTGTAGTTTTCAATGGTATTTTGAAATACTTGTTTATTGGGTATAATAACTCTTTGTCCTTGTAGTGTGATTATAGTGGTATCACGAAGGTTGATGGCTTCAATCTCCCCCATTTTATCATTGATAATAACTAGATCACCAACATTAAAAGGATGTCTGAAAGACATAAAAATTCCAGACATGAAGTTGGCAGCAATATCCTGAAAAGCAAATGCCAAAGCCAAACCTAAAATTCCAGCTCCAGTTAATGCAGTGGTAACGGCTTTGTCTAGATTTAAAATATCTAATGCAGTGAATAGGGTAATTCCTATTCCTACGATAAACATGAAAGAAGCAAAAAGCTTATTAATGGTTTCAAGTTTTGAGAATCTTCTAATCATCTTTAAAGAATACCTCCTCAATAATTTAGAGATGAATATCCCAAGAACTATAACAATTGCGGCTAAAGCTAAATTGGGTAATAGCTTTATTATAGAATCAAACCAAGAAACTAATTTCTCTGAGAGTAGGTTATAAGCTTTATCTAAATTCATAAACAGACTTAATATAAGAAATAAAATACTTTTAGAATGAATTTGTTCTATCGTTTTTAAAAAAATTGATAAATTCTTATTTTATATAATATCCTTTGGCTAAGGATTTACCTCCAATTTTACAAAAGAGATTTACAATTCGCAATTGTTAGCTTTCGGTAATCTTTTTATTGATTAATAAAAGATAAAGTTTTTTGTTAAGAAAATTTATCATTTTTGTGGATTATTTTGAAAATATGAAAAATTTATACATCTATATACTACTCGTTTCTGTTGGATTTGTAGCTTGTAACTCACCTCAAAAAACAGAATTGCATGGACCCCAAACAATCAAAGGAATGGTTTACGGCGACTCGGTTTTAGATAATAATATTCGCGATGTAGATGCGATGTTAGCCGTCATGCAAAAAAATCCAAGTATGAAATTGAAAGTAAAAGGTGTGATTGATGACGTTTGTAAGGATAAGGGTTGTTGGTTAACTATGAAATTGCCAAACGGTGAGACCATGAGGGTAACTTTTAAGGATTATGGGTTTTTTGTTCCAAAGGATATCAAAGGGAAAGAAATTGTAATTGAGGGAATTGCAAAAATAGATAGTATTTCTATTGAAATGCAAAGACATTACGCTAAAGATAGTGGTTCAAGTAAAGAAGAAATCGCAAAAATAACTACTGCAAAACAACAGTTAGCTTTCGAAGCTAAAGGAGTGGTAATTCTTTAATTAAAAGCATTTAAAATAAAACAGCCTCGAGATTTTAATCTCGAGGCTGTTTTTGTAGAATCTAAACTTTATTGTTTCAATGAAACGGTTCTATCTACCAAAGTATTGTCTCCCGTCATAGGATTTCCGCTAGCATCTAATAATTGGATACTTAATTTCAAGTCACCCATTGGGGCTCCCTTAATAAAATAGGGTTGCCATTTATCCACTGTAAAAGTAGTATCGCCAACGCTAACCTTTACTTTATAAGCATCAGAAGCTAGTTTCGCATTCTTTACATAGAAATCTAACAAAACATTCTGAGTGTCTTTTCCTGCATATTCACCTTTAGGACGACTATAAAACAACATTGGAGCAGTTGGGTCATCCATTTTTACAAAATTTCCTTTTTCATCAACTTTGAAATGAACCAAAACTGAAGCGTCAGGAGATTTTACTGATAAATGGTAAGATCTTGATAAGAAGCACAATAGGTAATGCTCAGAATTTACAGGTAAAGTAATGGTATTTTCAGGCTTGTATATCGCCTGGTAAGGTTTGTTATCTAAAATAAAGTGAATGTGTTGACCTTTATCAGAATTTGCACATTCGCCTGAGTTCATGTCCATAGTTTGTTTGGTCAACTCGTAATTAGCAACATTAAAATTGAACATTAACTTTGCTGAATCTGTACCTACCATTTCTGTTTTAACAGGATTCATGGTCAACTTCGCATTAGGAAAATCATCACTCTCTGTCACAGGTTCTATCGTCAGTTTAGTAGTTTTTGTACTATCTTCTGATCCTGAGGTGCTTTTATTATTTTGATTACATGCTCCAAGAGCTGCAACCATAAAAAGGCCTGAAAAAACTAAAGGAAAATTAAATTTTAATTTCATGATTTTTTATTTTGATTAATTTTTAACGTTATATGTGAAATATAGTTTATTAAGGCTCAAAAATTATTCCACTAAATGGATTTTCAACTATTTAAGAATAAATCTGTATCAGCAGCATTTGGTATGATTTTTTTATCAAAGGCCTGATTGAACATCGTTTTGATTGCTTTTTTACCTTCATCACCCAAATTTACTGAATATTTATTGACATATAAGTCAATATGTTGATACATTACGCTCTCTTCCATTTCCTGAGCATATTGCTTGATAAATGGTAAAGCCGATTTGGGATTCTCAAAAGCAAACTCAACGGATTTTCTGATTAATTGGTTAACCTTTTGTTTAATTTCATCTGATAAGCTTCTTTTTATTACAATACCACCAAGTGGAATTGCACAATCGGTCGTTTCTTCCCAATATTCACCTAAATCTTTTACTTTTATTAAACCTTTATTCTGATAAGTGAAACGGTTTTCGTGAATAATTAGGCCCACGTCAATCTCATTATTAATTAGTTTTTGTTCAATATCTGAGAAGACCATTTCTTTTTTATTTTTTAAATGAGGATAAGCTAAACTCAATAAAAAATTAGCGGTGGTATACTTTCCTGGGATTCCAACTCTTAAATTTGGATCATTTAAATCATGAGGAACTTTACAAATTAACATCGGACCAACACCAAAGCCCAAAGCACTACCAGCATCTAGTAAAACGTAATCTTTTAATGCATAAGCAAAAGCATGATAGCTTAGCTTCGTAACATCTAATTCGGCTTTAAAAGCTTTTTTGTTTAAAGTTTCTACATCATCAAATACCACTTCAAACTCTAAACCTTCAGTATCAATCTTATGATGAATTAAAGCATCAAAAATAAAAGTATCATTAGGGCAAGGCGAGAAACCGAGGGTCAATTTCATGTTATAAGTTCTTAATGTTTTCTATTAGCCAATTATTTAGGTTCTTAACAGCCAATGGAATGTTCCAGTTTTCGCGATTTCGTTTTTCTACGTAATTTGATATTGCTCTGATTTGGATGGCTGGAGTTTCTATTTCTTCACAAGCATAAAAAAATGCAGCACCTTCCATAGTTTCGATGGTGGGATTTAAAAGTTCTCTAATGTCTTCGATGCTATCCGCATTACCATGAATGGTATTTACTGTAATTGCAGTAACTTTTCTTAAATCTTCAGTTACTGCTAAACTGGTGGTTGCGTTAAATTCTACTTCGCCAAGCTCCATTTGATCCAGACTGATGAATTCTTCGTCATCTTGAGCTCCTAATTCAGATAAAATATCTTCACGAACTTCTACCAGCTGACCAATTTTAAGGTTCCGATAAAAGCCACCTGCAACGCCAACATTTAATGCTAAATCAAATTTATCTTTAGATAGCGCAATGCCTAAAGCAAAAGCAGTTGCTACCATCCCAACTCCGGTAATCAATATTTTGACTTCGTGTTGTTCTATTTTGGTAAAACTGTCGGGATTAAATTTTGAGGTATGGTGTTTAATGAAAGGCTCAATTTCTTGATAAGTAGCGACAACCAGTAGGATTTTCATGTTTCGATTTTGTTTTTTGCGTTAACGATGGCAGCGGATACCGGCTTATGGCTAATGCCTTGAGCAGTATGAGCGAACAGCGTGTAAAAACGCCCAAAAATTTTTAATCAAACTTAGCAATTTCAAATTTAGGAACATTGAATTTAATTGTTCTGAATGGTTGTAAATCCTTTGTTTATATTTGCACTTTATTTGATTGGAATGATTTATATCACGAGAAAAGAGCATTTTAATGCAGCGCATAAGCTGTATAGAGAAGAGTGGAGCCAAGAAAAGAACGAAGCGGTTTTTGGTAGATGCGCAAATGCGAATTGGCATGGGCATAATTACGATTTATTTGTGACCATAAAAGGCGAAATAAATGAAGAAACAGGCTTTGTAATTGACCTAAAAGATTTGAAAGACATCATTTTAGTGAATGTTGTTGACAAGCTTGATCATAGAAATTTGAATTTGGATGTTGATTTTATGAAAGGTAAAATGGCATCGACCGAAGTGCTGGCAATAGAGATTTGGAAACAATTAGCTCCTCATATTAATTCTAGAGGTGCGGCTTTACACTGCATTAAGTTGTATGAGACCGCGAACAATTTCGTTGAATACTTTGGGGACTAAATTTTTAAAATGAGTAATATATCTAAAATGGGTTACCAGAAAGAAGAAACGTATAACGAGGAAGCCATACAAGAATTAGCAGGTCAGTATCATAAAATTTTGAAGGTAATTGGTGAAGATCCAAATCGCGAAGGTTTATTAAAAACTCCTGAACGCGTAGCTAGAGCATTACAATTTTTAACCCACGGATATGATTTGGATGCTGCCGAAATCTTAAGATCGGCCATGTTTAAAGAAGATTATAGCCAAATGGTGATTGTGAAGGATATTGAAGTGTATTCGATGTGTGAACATCATATGTTACCTTTCTTTGGTAAAGTACATATTGCGTATATTCCAAATGGGCATATTGTGGGTTTAAGCAAAATCCCGAGGGTGGTTGATGCTTTTGCCCGCAGATTACAAGTGCAAGAACGATTGACTAATGAGATAATGGATTGTATACAAAATACTCTAAAACCTTCTGGTGTCGCAGTAGTAATGGAATGTAAGCACATGTGTATGAGTATGAGAGGTATTCAAAAGCAAAATTCGGTGACTACTACTTCGGCTTTTACAGGTGAATTTGTAAACGAACGGACTAGATCAGAGTTTTTAAGGTTAATTTCAGCCAATCTAGATTAATTATTTCTGGTAAACTAAAATATATTTAATATGAAAGCATACGTATTCCCTGGCCAAGGCGCCCAATTTGTTGGGATGGGAAAAGATTTATATGATAACTCGGCTTTAGCCAAAGAACTTTTTGAAAAAGCGAATGAAATTTTAGGATTCCGTATTACAGATATTATGTTTAGCGGCACTGACGAGCAGTTGAAAGAAACAAAAGTAACTCAACCTGCTATTTTCTTACATTCGGTAATTTTAGCTAAAGTTTTAGGAGATGATTTTCAGCCAGATATGGTGGCAGGTCATTCTTTAGGAGAGTTTTCGGCATTAACATCAGCCGGAGCTCTATCATTTGAAGATGGATTGACTTTGGTTTCTAAGCGAGCAAATGCCATGCAAAAGGCTTGCGAAATTCAACCATCAACTATGGCTGCAGTTTTAGGATTAGATGATTTTACGGTAGAAGATATTTGCCAACGAGTAAGCGATGTTGTAGTACCTGCAAATTATAACTGCCCTGGTCAATTGGTCATCTCTGGGAGTATTGCAGGAATTGATAAAGCTTGTGAATTGTTAATTGCTGCCGGAGCAAAGAGAGCAATTAAATTAAATGTTGGAGGCGCTTTCCATTCCCCTTTAATGGAAGCTGCTAAAATTGAGTTAGAGGCTGCAATAGTAGCGACAGAAATAAATGAACCTATTTGTCCGGTTTATCAAAATATTGATGCCAAGCCTTATAAGGATGTGATGAGTATAAAGCATAATTTGATAGCGCAATTAACCGGCCCAGTTAAATGGACGCAAACTAATCAGAAAATGATAGATGATGGGGCAACAGAATTTGTTGAGGTTGGTCCTGGGAATGTTTTGCAAGGCCTTGTAAAAAAGGTGAATAGAGCAATGCCAACTTCAAGCGCAAGTATTTAAAAAAAATCGGGGCAGGAACTTATTCCTGCTTTTTTTTTGGCTTGATTTTGGGGCGCAAGCTTTGTAAAACAAGTACGACTTATTTTATCCTACAAACCAAATATTTGATTGAAAACTAATACCAAAATTCGCTGGCTTTTACTAATAGTTACTATTGGGCTTTTTGCTACATCTTTAACAGCAAGATGGGCATCTACTAAGTTGGTTGATTTGAATGATATTGCTGATCAAATATCAAAAAATCTGGGAGAAAAGGAAACTCAGGTTTATGACTATCTTACTGATCAAAGAAAGCTCCATAATCTTAAAAATATTCCTTTTAATGCAGATTTAGCAGATAATGTCATTAATTATTTTAACGAGGAGCACATTTATTTGCAAATATTTAAAAAGGATAAACTCGTTTTTTGGTCTGATAATGAAGTTACAGCCAGTAATTTTTCTAGTTTAAAGGAAGGTACCAGTTTTATAAACTATCAAACAGGTTGGTACGAGGTAATTAAGAAACAAGAGGGCGACTTCTCCTTTATTTTCCTGATTCTGGTGCAATCGCAATATCCTTATCAAAACAAGTATTTAGATAATAACTTTAATAATGATTTTATAGTTAATAAATCTATCCAGATTGCCAGCTTAAAAGATATAAAGGTTGCTGATATTAAAAATATTGAAGGTAAATACCTTTTTTCTATCAAAAGAAATCCAAACAATTTTAATATGCCATATAGCAATATTGAAATTGGAATGTGGATTTTAGGATTTCTAACTTTTTCTTTACTCATTAATAGCATTTGTAAATTTTATGCAGATAAAGGATATCATATTGGTGCAATAGCCCTTTTGAGTATTTGTTTCGTTTTGTTAAGGTATTTAGGGTTAAAGTATCATTTTCCTGATGCTATTTATAGCTTAGAACTATTTAAACCAAATATTTACGCCTCAAACTTTTACTTTCCTTCTTTTGCTGATTTATTTCTCAATATCATCACCATCCTTTGGATTGTTATTTTTATTTATAGTTATAAAAATAAAATTTTTAAACCGATTCAAAATCCATGGCTTGGTTATCCTATCTTAATCTATTTAGGGGTATTTATAATCTTCATTTCATATGCATACTCCAATGTATTTTTTGGGTTAATTTTTAATTCAAATGTCAATTTTAAAGTTTCAAACTTAGTCAATCTTAACTGGCTTAGCGTTTTTGGGATACTAATGATGATGCTTGGACTGTTGAGCTTTTACATCATTGTAGATATCCTTATCTCACTTTCTTTTTATATTAAAATAGAAATTAAAACAAAGCTGATATTATTTGGAGGATGTTTCTTATTCTATAGCATTTACGAGATTTTTCAAGGGAACTTTACTGTATTTTTTATTCTAATTTTTGCTTTAATTTTGATCATAGGTCGTCTCATTTATAATCATAATGGGCAAATGATTTTCCCTGCTTTATTGATTGTTTCTTTGATTTTTGCAACACTGGTATCTATTAAACTCACACGATTTGACAACATCAAAGAGTTAGAAATTAGGAAAAGGCTGGTACTTAGGTTAGAAACTGTAGATGATCCCTATGCTATCGTTTCATTTTATGAAATTGAGCGAAATATTCCTGAAGATCCTAACCTTAAATCTATATTTAAACAAGGTTCACCAAATATCAAAAAAATAATTAACGAGTTTAATTCGAATTATTTGGGAGGATATTTGAATAAATTCAGTTGCAATACATACATCTTTAACGATAAAGATTCTCTGATTAATAAGCATACCAATACCCAATTAATATTTTTTAAGAAAAGAGTCGAGAAAGGCTCCATCAAAGTATCTAATTATTTTTATCGTTTAAATAATAGTTTTGGCTCGCAAGATTATTTTGCGTTAATACCGATAAAAGACAACGGAATAAATCTAGGAACTGTAGTACTAGATTTAACTTCTAAACAATTGGAGACTTATGGTGCTTTTCCACAGCTTTTACAAAATGGTAAAAAAGATTCCCAAATAGATTTCGCCGATTATTCTTATGCATTTTATGAAAATAAAAAACTCGTAAACCAATATGGAAATTACGTTTATGATTTAAAGAATAATGATTTTAAGGGGAAATTGAAAGATTTTGTAATTCTAAAGAAAAATGGTTTTGATCATCTTATTTTTAAACCTAGTAGCAAAAATACAATTGTAGTCACTCACGAATCCAGCACATTCTGGCGTGAATTAGCCTCACTCTCTTTCTTCTTTATCATCTTTTTGATTTTTGCTTTGCTCATTGTTTCCTATAAATGGCTATGGAGTGTGATTTCCTCCTATGAATTAAATATAAGAAGCCTAAGGTTAAAATTCTTTTTAAGTAATAACAAGTTGCTTTATAAAACGCGTATTCAAGTAGCACTTGTTTTAGCAGTGGTAAGTTCTCTTTTAATTATTGGTATTATTACTTTCTCATATATTTCTATACAATATAAGGATCAACAAAAAGACCTTATAAAAGGTAAAATTAAAGTAATTGCTAGCGCATTCGAAGAGAATATTTCCAATGAGTTTAATAGCATAAATGGTGATGAGAAAAATATATCTTTTGATGAGTTTTCGAAAATGTACGGTACCGATTTGAACTTATACAATAAAGATGGTAAGCTACTTTATTCAACTCAATATAAGATTTATGCTATTGGATTGATTGCCGAAAGAATGAATGCTCAAGCTTATATCAACCTTCATTTAAAACAAAAGTCGGAGTTTATTCAGGAAGAAAATATTGGAGATTTAAAGTTTACATCGGCATATATGCCTGTTAAAAATGTTGAAAACAACGTAATTGCCTATTTACAATTGCCCTATTTTTCCAATCAGGATGATTATAACCAAAAAATCGGAACTTTTTTGAACTTGTTGATTAATATTTATGTGCTGGTTTTTGTAGCCATAGGATTTTTCGCTTTTGTGGTGGCAAATCAAATTACAAGTCCTCTGAGCTTGATTCAAGACAGTATTGCCAAAACCATGATGGGGAAAAAGAATAAACCGATAGAGTGGAAAAGGAATGATGAAATAGGCAGTTTGATTAAGGAGTATAACTCAATGATTGAAACTTTAGAAGAAAATGCGAATAAACTCGCACAGTCTGAGAGAGAAATAGCGTGGCGAGAAATGGCAAAACAGGTGGCTCATGAAATCAAAAATCCTTTAACGCCACTTAAATTAGGGATTCAGATGCTGGAAAGATCTTGGAAGGAAAAGGATGAGAAATTTGATGAGAAATTCAGGAAGTTTAGTAAATCTTTTTTAGAGCAAATAGATAGCTTAAGCCATATCGCATCAGAATTTTCGAATTTCGCTAAAATGCCAGCGTTAAAATTGGAAGAAATAGAGTTGGCAGATGTTTTAGGCCAGGCGATTCAAGTTTATGGGCAAATGGATCATGTCCAAATCAATTGGAAAGAAAAAGATTTAAAGAATATTTTCATTAAAGTAGATAAAGATCAGCTTCTAAGATCTTTTAATAACTTACTAAAAAATGCCATTGAAGCAATGCCAGAAGGTAGAGATGGAATTATTAAGATTGATGGGCATAAATCGAGCAAAAAAATCGAGATCACCATTCATGATAATGGAAATGGAATACCTGAAGAATTAAGGAGTAGTATTTTCGAACCAAACTTTACCACTAAAACATCAGGAACAGGCTTAGGATTAGCCTTTGTAAAACAAGCCATAGAGAATGTGGGCGGAAATATTTATTTTACCACTAAAATTAATGTAGGAACAACATTCCACATCATTTTGCCTTTGGTAAATAAATGGTCAAAAGAATCATAATCGGCTTATTCTTAATTTGTATTAGTTCTTGTGTTATTGCTCAATCTGCCAGTTTTATTTCGTTTAAAAGAATAGCTGTTAAAGATTCTATCATTTTAGACTCGTTGAGTATTTTACCAGGAAGCTTTAAAGTTTTTAATGGCGTTTTGGAAATTTCCTCCAACCAGTATCAGATTAATTATTCAAAAGCACAACTCACTTGGAAAATTAAACCTCAAATAGATTCTCTAAATGTTCAATATAGAACTTTGCCATTATCCTTATCGGCCAAACAATTCCATAAGAATCCTTCATTAATAGAACAACAAGTTATTGATAATAATCCTTATATCTACTCCATAGGTAAAGAAGAAAATGCTGTTTTTAACTTAGATGGATTTAATAAAAGTGGTAGTATTTCTAGAGGGATTGGTTTTGGGAACAATCAGGACTTATCCGTCAATTCAAATTTAGTTTTACAGTTAGCAGGAAAGTTAAATAATGACATTGAAATTTTAGCGGCTATTTCAGATGATAATATTCCCATTCAGCCAGAAGGGAATACACAACAAATCAATGATTTTGACAAGGTATTTATTCAGCTGAAAAGAAAAGGAACAACTTTGATTGCAGGAGATTACGAGTTAAGAAGACCTGATAGTTACTTCACCAATTATTATAAAAGGACCCAAGGAATATTTGTTTCTAATATTTTTAAAGATAAAAAGGGAAATGATTTTGAGACGAAATTTGCAGGTGCGGTTGCCAAAGGCAGATCAGCAAGAAACTTGATTAATGGAATAGAAGGTAATCAAGGTCCTTACCGTTTAACTGGTAATAATGGGGAGCAGTATATCATTGTCTTATCAGGAACTGAGCGAGTTTACTTAGACGGAAATTTGTTATTGCGTGGACAGGACAATGACTATATCATGGATTATAATACTGCTGAATTAACTTTTACCACTAAACGATTGGTCACAAGAAACGCTAGAATTACTGCGGAGTTTGAATATTCGGATAAAGTTTTTGCCAGAAGTTTGTACAATTTAAATGAAGGATTTAAAAGTGAAAAGTTACAAATGAATTTCAACTATTACTCTGAGCAAGATAATCCTAACCGTCCATTTCTTCAGGATTTAAACGATAACCAAAAGCAGTTTTTGAGTAGGATTGGCAATCAGATAGATCAGGCAATTTATCCAAATATTGATAGCGTAGGTTTTAACGAGAACGAGATACGTTATAAAAAAATAGATTCCTTAGGTTTTCGAGATGTTTACGTTTACAGTACCAATTCTAATTTAGCAAAGTATAGGGTTGGCTTTACCTATTTAGGCCCAAATAGAGGAAATTATCGTTTAAATAATAGTTCACAAGCTAATGGTAGGGTTTACAGTTTTGTAGTGCCAGTAAAAGGAATTTTACAAGGCGATTATGCTCCCGTTACACTGTTAGTTACACCTAAAAAACAACAATTAATTACTTTGAATGCTAAATATCAAATCAGTAAAAGAACCAATATTTTTTCTGAGGTAGCAATGAGTAATAATGATTTAAACCTTTTCTCTAAGATTCAAAACTCGCAAAATAAGGGTGTTGCCTACAAGTTCATTTTAAACGATCAGCGGTTGTTGAACAATTCAGATTCTTTAGGATGGAAAGTAAAGACTAGCCTCAGTTATGAATATACCAATCAGCGATTTAAGCCATTGGAGAGGTATCGCCCAGTAGAGTTTGATCGTGATTTTAATTTTAGAGGAGTGAATTTACCTGACGCCAATGAATATTGGAGCACTTTAAATTTTCAGCTTTTGAAATCACCAAATAAGCAATTTAGTTATGGTTTTGCAAATTTTGCTAGAAAAGGAAACTATAATGGTTTGCAACAAAATTTCAGTGTAAATTATGGGTTAAATAGATTTAAAGTCTCCTATAATGGGAGCATTCTAAACTCCACCACTGATATTGATAATGGTAAATTTCTGAAACAAAAATTCGCTTTTAGTAAAGCTATAAAATCTATCGAAAGCGGGTTTATTTATGAACAAGAATTAAATAAAACATCAAATAAAAGTGGGGATAGTTTGAGTTTTCAGTCTTTCGCGTTTAAGCAATACGATTTCTTTTTAAAGTCTGCGGACTCTTCAAAAAAAGCTTTTCTTTTACAATATAGCAAACGTTTTGATGACTTACCTTTCGAAAATAAATTAAATACAAACACGAAGTCCAATACATTTACTGGTAAATGGACGCTAGCTCAAAACTCGAGATCTAATCTTTCGATAAATGCAACTTATCGGACTTTAAACTATTTAAATAATGATAAGCTAAAGAAAAATGAAGAAACGCTTTTAGGACGAATTGATTATAATTTCAACACCTTAAAAGGATTTATAAACTTCCAATCTTTTTATGAATTAGGAACAGGGCAAGAGCCAAAGAGAGCGTTTATTTATCTGGAAGTAGCAGCTGGACAAGGGATTTATTCTTGGAAAGATTATAACAAAAATGGGATTAAAGAATTGAACGAATTTGAAATTGCTAAATATCAGGACGAGGCGAAATTTATTAAGATTTTTAGACCAACAAATGAATTTATTAGGTCTAATTTTACAAATGTTAATCAAACATTGACCTTAAACGCAGCTTCATTATTAAAAAATAATAAGAATGATTTTTACAGATTTCTTTCCAAACTGTCTAATATCAGTGTATTAAGGATCGATAAAAAAGTTTTAGCAAGTAACGGACTTAAGATTAATCCATATCAAACCCAAATTGATTTAAATAACTTGGTTGCCTTAAACTCATTCATCAGAAATACCTTTTTCTTTAATAGATCAAATCCAATTTTCGGTATAGATTTTAATTACCAAAAAACAGCCAGTAAACTTTTATTAACAAACGGATTTGATAGCCGCAATAATCAAGAGGAAGGGTTAAGAGTAAGATGGAATCTTTTGAAAAAAACTAGTTTTACGATGAGCTTAAATTCGGGTTCGAAAAGGTATAATTCTCAACTATTTACAGAGCGGAACTATTACATCAATTATTTTGAGGTTGCACCAGCGTTTGGTTATCAGTACAGTTCAAACTTTAAAACCACCTTTAAATTTGATTTAAAGAATCAGAAAAATGAGATCAATTATGGAGGAGAGAACAATATAAATCTCAAATTAAGTGTGGAAACAAGGTATAATATAGCTAAAAAGGGAACTTTATCAGCTCAGCTAAATCTAATTAATAATAAATTCAATGGAATAAATAACTCATCTATTGCTTATGAGATTTTAGATGGTTTACAACCAGGTAATAACTTAACATG
The DNA here is from genome assembly GCA_018828585.1 of Bacteroidota bacterium. Classification (GTDB taxonomy): domain Bacteria; phylum Bacteroidota; class Bacteroidia; order Sphingobacteriales; family Sphingobacteriaceae; genus Pseudopedobacter. Next base: position 10,196 of record JAHJVW010000018.1, on the reverse strand, counting down.
GTCAGTTGGTTTTCAAAGAACCATCTCAAATGGAATCCAACTTAATTTTACTTATGACGGGCGAAAATCAGATGGGGTTAAGACGATACATACAGGAGGTTTGCAAGTAAGAGCATATTTTTAAAAAAGAAAAGCCCAAATTTTAAATTCAGGCTTTGTCTCTATATAGGATTATCTTAATGAAAAATTTCCTCTACCCATGGTATAGCCATCAGCATAAAGAATTACTGTATATTTTCCTACTTCAAATGGATTTCTATTGGTCCAGTCAAGGGTGAAATTTTTAGCCTCTCCATTAAATTCTATGGCAGTTTTATAGGTGTATTGCATATCTTGGTCATTTGCCGTAAAGTTTCCACCCTCACCAATGATTAAATTCCCAGCGGGGTCTAAAATCCTCATATAAATATCGTGGGTACCCTTATCAGCAATAGGGTTTGTGTTTATTGTGAAATTCACTTTAATTTTTTGAGCAGTACTAGCCCTTGTTACGTCAGTTTCTTTGCCGCTTGATCTTACTCTAAAAGCACTTATAGCCAAGGCAGAAGTTTTAATTGCTGCACCAGCTTTTACTCTAATCGACAATGAATCATTAGTTCTGCTTAAATTATCTGCCAGTTGTTTAACGTTTGTGACCGTATTTTTTAAACTATCTCTTTCTCCAGTTAATGAGGCATTTTTCTTTTGCAGGTCGTCAATGTCTATAGTATATTTAGTTACAAAATACCTTAATTGTTTAACATCTTCTTTTGCTTTCGCTAGCTCACCAGCGGTTAATTTACCTTTATTAAGAGCTACCCTTAATTGGGCTATTTTTGCTTTAATCTCTTCGTCTTTAACTTTTAAATCATCAGAGAGATGAGTGGTTGAATTGTTGGCTTGTTCTAGTTCTGTTTCTAGCTTTTCTAGTTCTGTTCTTAATGCAGTTTTCTCATCACTTACAGTCACAATTCTTTGATCAGATTTGGTTTTTTGAAGAAATAAATAAAGATTAACGCCCAAAAGAACTACTATAACAGCAACAAGAAAAAATATTTTATTTGTATCTCTCTTTTTTTGCCCTTGATTTTCCATGATGTTTTTATTGTGTGTCTACTCCTCAACACAAAAACTATTCCAATTAGTTGGTTTTTTTGTGTCTTTTCTATATATGTGCTTTCAACAAAATTTTATTGTTCAATCATTAAATTTTATTGAACAATAACCTTTGAAGTTAATTTTTTTTAAACTTATATCATAATATTTATCAAAATTTATGTCTGGTAAATCAGCTAAATCCATTATGATGCAAATAAATGTATTTAGTTTCACATAACCAATAAACTATTTAAAACCATTTAAATAGAATATTTATCTTTACCAAACGTAATATAATCGATTTCCCTTATGAAGTTTTTAAAGTGCTTTTTATTTTTTATTTTCTCGTGTGTTCAATTAACTTTAGCTCAAGACTCTTTTAGTCCAAAAAGAGAGTTTAGAGGAGTTTGGATTGCAACAGTTGTAAATATAGATTGGCCAAGCAAACCAGGTTTAACTACGCAGCAACAAAAGGATGAACTGATAAAAATCTTAGATCAACATCAAAAGGAAAAAATTAATGCAGTTATGTTTCAAATAAGACCTGCTACTGACGCTTTTTATGCAAAAAGTTTTGAGCCGTGGTCTCAATATCTTACTGGAAAACAAGGTCAGGCGCCCGATCCATTTTATGATCCTTTACAATTCGCAATAGAAGAATGTCATAAGAGAGGAATGGAGCTTCATGCTTGGTTTAATCCCTATCGAGCCACATTTGACGGAAAGGAAGAAAATATAGCGGCTGATCACATTACTCATCAAAAACCAAATTGGTTTTTTAAATATGATGGCAAAAAATTGTTTAATCCTGGTTTACCTGAAGTTAGAGCCTATATCGACAAAGTAATTTTAAATGTGGTCGATAATTATGATATAGATGGGGTACATTTTGATGATTACTTTTATCCTTATGCCGTAAGAGGACAAGAGATTGATGACTCAGAATCTTTTATTCTTTATAATAATGGAATTAAAGATATCAAGGATTGGAGACGTTATAATGTTGATGTATTAATTAAAGGCTTAAATGATAGTATTCACGCTCACAAGAAGTATATGAAGTTCGGTATCAGTCCTTTTGGTATCTGGAAAAATAAGAGACAAGATGTTGAAGGTTCAGAGAGTGCTGGAGGAGATTCATTTTATGGGCTTTACGCCGATTCTAGAAAATGGGTTAAGGAGGGTTGGGTAGATTATATCAATCCTCAAATTTATTGGGCATTTGAAACCACTGCTGCTCCGTATGGGAAATTAGTTGATTGGTGGAGTAATAACGCTTATGGCAGACACCTATACATCGGAATTGGAGCTTATAAAGTGAATGCCGCAAGAGATGTGAATTGGAAATCGGCTGCTCAGGTGGGCAGACAAATTAGATACAACAGGGCAAATCCAAGAGTTGAAGGCAGTGTGTTCTTCAGTTCTAAATCTTTAACGAAAAATCCTGTGGGATTAGAAGATACTTTGATTGGTAATTATTTTAAAAATCCAGCTTTACCACCTTTGATGCTTTGGTTGGATTCTGTTGCTCCAAATAAACCGCTAAATTTATTAGCTGTTGAGGACGATAATGGCGTTTTATTAAGTTGGAAATTACCAAAAATTGCTAAAGACGGCGATAAAGCCTATGGGTTTGTAGTTTATCGATTTAGTGAAGGTGAAAAAGTGGACTTAACCAATTCATCGGCAATTAAATCTATTTATTACGGTGATATTACATCCTTTGAAGATATTACCGCTGAGAAAGGAAAAACCTATACTTACGTTACTACTACATTAGATCGGGTTAAAAACGAAAGTGAGCCATCTTTGCCTGCTATTATTACCTTAAAAATATCTAAATCAAAACCCTGACAAATTTTTGATAAAACGGCATTAGAATTAAATTTTATTATCCGTAAACTTGTTACGAAAAGACAGAGCTGATCTGTCTTTTTTTTTATTTAATTAGGCATTAAAATTTCATATTATACGTTAATGATTCCTGTGAGTTTAGAATTTGAAAAATTTAAAGATATGTTAAAGAGAGTTTTTTTAGGTTTATTTATAGCAGCAACAATAGCGTGTTCTGCTGCACCAAGGGTAGTGGATAAGGATGTTCCAGGGTCTAATAATCTAAAGCCAGATCCTCGTCAAGAGTTGATTACCAAAGAAATTGCAGATTTGGTTCAAAACCTAAATTATAAAAAGCCAGTGCTTAACGACTCTTTAGGGTCTGTAATATTTAATAATTACATTAAAGGGATGGATCCTAATAAAAGCTATTTTCTAGCTTCTGATATTTTGGATTTCGAGCAATACCGTAAAACTTTTGATGACGATATGAAAAACGGAGATTTATCTGCCGCTTTTTATATGTTTAATGTTTACCAAAAGAGGTATAACGAAACGATGGGTTTTTCAGTAAATGCGCTTTCTAATCATTTTGATTTTAATAAAAACGAAGCATATGTTTATGACAGGGAGAAATTGCCTTGGTTTAAGGATTTAAGTGAGAGTAATCAATCTTGGACAAAAAAGGTTAAATATGATTTCTTAAATTTAAAATTAGCAAAGCAAGTTGATACAGCTATCGTATCTACACTTACAAAGCGTTATAAAAATTTATTGGCTCAGTCTAATAAAATTAATAATCAGGATGCATTTCAAGTCATCATGACGGCTTTCACTAGTTCAATAGATCCGCATACGAGTTATTTTAATCCAGCGAATGCCGCTAATTTTAATATTGATATGTCAAGATCTTTAGAAGGAATTGGAGCAACATTAACATCCGAAAATGAATTTGTAACTATCAAAAGCGTAGTAACAGGCGGTCCAGCAGATAAGAGTAAGCAATTGAAAATTGATGATAAAATTATAGCAGTCGCACAAGGGGATAAGGATTTTGTTGATGTAGTAGGGTGGAGATTAGATAACGCAATATCATTAATTAGAGGTACAAAAGGAACAACCGTAAAGTTGAAAATCTTATCAAAAGATCAGGATTTATCCTCTACACCAAAGACCGTTTCGATGGTTCGTGAGAAAATTATTTTAGAAGATCAATCGGTACAAAAGAAAATAAAATCAGTTACTCGTGACGGTAAAACTTATAACTATGGAGTGATTGAAATACCAGCATTTTATGCTGATTTCGCTGAAATGCAAAAAGGAAATCCTAACTATAAATCAACTACAAGAGATGTGAAATTGATTTTAGATTCATTGAAGAATGAAAATATTGATGGGATTGTGATTGATTTACGTGGCAATGGTGGCGGATCTTTAACGGAGGCAATAGAATTGACAGGCTTGTTTATTCCTAAAGGGCCAGTTGTACAAGTTAAAGATTATAGAGGTAAAGTTGAAGTTGATGAAGATGAAGATCCAAGTGTAAGTTGGACGGGTCCGATGGTAATCATGACCGATCGCTTTAGCGCATCAGCATCAGAGATTTTCGCTGGAGCTATCCAAGATTATGGACGTGGAATTATTGTCGGAAACCAAACTTATGGTAAAGGAACTGTTCAATCTGCAATTGATATGAAAAGGGTTAATCCTGATTTAGGTGATAAAGGAGGACAGATCAACTTAACGATGGGCAAGTTTTACCGTATTACTGGAAGCTCTACACAACACAGAGGTGTAACTCCCGATGTTGAATTTCCAACTATTTTTCCAGCTGATAAATATGGAGAAAGTTCAGAACCTTCTGCTTTGCCTTGGGATGAGATTAAAAGTAGCAACTATACTAAATATGCCGATTTAAGTAAAGCAATTGGAGAGTTAAAAATTTCGCATGATGCTAGGATGAAAGTCAGTCATGAGTTCACTTATCTTTTACAAGATATTTCCGAATTTAAGAAAAGAGATACAGAGAATTCTTTACCTTTAAATGAGGTAACACTTAAAAAGCAAAGAGAAGAATTAGAAACTAAAAATTTAAGTCGTGAGAATGAAAGAAGAGTTTCGAGAGGTTTATTACCTTTAAAAAAGGGCGAAGCTAAACCTGCAAAAGAAGATGAACATGATTTTGTGAGGGACGAAAGCATGCAAGTCTTAACGGATTTCATCTCAGACCCACAAATCGCGAAAACAAATAAAAAATTCTAATGGAGACGCCCGGTTAAGCCGGGCGTTTTTTGTATCAAAAAGGTTATTAACTTTTTAATATTAACTTCTTAAATTGGTGTTTCAACTTTTAACAAAAACTTAAATCAAAATGGATAGAAGAAAATTCCTCATCAGTACCTCCGTAGTCGGTCTAGCATCTACTACTTTAGCATCTACTTCTTTTAAACTGCAAGCATCAGAATTAAATAAAAAGGATCAATCAGATTTCTTCCATGATGACTTTGAGTTCAATGAAATTACCATTGATCAATTACAAAATATGATGGAAAGCGGAAAGGCAACTGCTAAATCTATTACCGAAATGTATTTGAAAAGAATTGATGCGATGGATAAAAAGGGGCCAGCAATTAACGCTGTTATTGAGCTAAATCCGGATGCTATAAAGATTGCCGAGGAGATGGATAAAGAAAGAAGAAGTGGGAAAATCAGAGGTAAAATGCATGGAATTCCTGTTTTAATTAAAGATAATATCAATACAGGAGATAAAATGATGACTACAGCTGGTGCCTTAGCTATGGTAGGAAACTATGCAAGCGAAGATGCATTTATTGTAAAGCAATTAAGAGCTGCAGGGGCAATTTTATTGGGTAAAACTAATTTAAGTGAATGGGCAAATTTCCGTTCAGATAATTCTACTAGTGGTTGGAGCGGAAGAGGTGGTCAAACGCGGATGCCATATATTTTAGACAGAAACCCATCGGGCTCAAGTTCGGGCACTGGAGCTTCTGTAGCCGCTAATTTTTGCGTAATTGGAATTGGTACTGAAACCGATGGATCTATCACCTCACCTTCTTCCATGAGCGGTTTAGTAGGCATTAAACCTACGGTTGGTTTATTAAGTAGAACAGGAATTATTCCAATATCCGCAACACAAGATACTGCTGGACCAATGGGACGCACAGTAAAAGACGCTGCAATTTTCTTAGGTATTTTAGCTGGAGTGGATGAAAAAGACCCAGTAACTAAAGAGAGTATTGGTAAAGCTAAAAAGGATTATTCTGCGAACTTAAACACAGCTGCCTTAAAAGGGAAAAGAATTGGTATAGAAAAAGGTTTTTTAACGCGTGGAAACCCTGAAGTGGTTGCGATCTTCAAAAAGTCTATCGATATCATGAAAAAATTAGGAGCTACCTTAGAAGAGGTTGATTTTAGATCTAAAGTTTATAAAGAAACTGGAAACACTGAGGGGGAAGTTTTACAATTTGAATTTAAAGATGGTTTAAATAAATATTTGGCTACAGCCAATGCTAAAGTTAAAACATTAGCTGATGTCATCAAATTTAATGAAGAGCATGCAAAGGAATCGATGCCGTTTTTTATGCAGGAAACTTTAATAGAAAGTGATGCAAAAGAAGGTTTAAATAGCGAAAAATATAAAGAGGCGGTTGCTAAATCTACCAAATCGAGAGAAGTCATATCTAGCACATTAAAAGAAAATAATTTTGATGCGATTATTGGTATTTCTAATGGGCCAGCTGCTTGTATAGATAATATTAACGGAGATTATGGAACTGGATTTTCTTTTTCAGGTCCAGCCGCAACAGCAGGGTATCCTCATATAACATTACCAATGGGCATGATACATGAATTGCCTATCGGGATTTCATTCATTGGGGATGCTTACCAAGAAGAAAAACTAATTCAAATGGCGTATGCTTTTGAACAAGCTTCAAAAGCTAGGAAAGCACCAAAGTTTATTCCTTCAGCAATTCCAAAAGCGGGGACTAATTCTTAATAAAAATTAGAATAAGATTCTCTAAATTTTATTAGAAAATCTTATTCTAATTTTCTTAAATAGATCCTCCATTTATTAATACTGAATCAATAGTTAGTTCTTGCACAAAAGAATTGCCAGCCATACAAGTCATCATTCGGCTAAATGCAAGCTTTCCTAATTTAAATCCACTAGTTTCAGCATAGGCAATTTCTGGAAAATAGAGTTGAGGAATAAATCCATCACTGATAGCTACAATGCTCAAATCATTCGGAATTTTTATTGCTAACTTTTGTATCACCTTCATTACTCCCGTTAAAATTTCATCGCTCATACAAAAAACGGCATCAGGTTTACTTTCTTCCAAAGCTTTAGTAAAAGCTAAACTTGCTGCTTTAGCACTATTTGCAAAATCAATAGTATAACTAATTGTACTTCCCATTTTGGCCATCTCTTTTTCAAAAGCGGCTAATCTTTTATTAGAGATTGATAAATTTATATCTCCAAATAATGCTAAAATCTTTTTTTTCTTTTTGGTGATGAGCGCTTCAACTGCTAGTTGAGTTGCTAAAGAATCAGCCACACAAACTTTATTACAAGCTTCAAATGCTGGAACTTTATCAAAAAATATAATGGGAATATCTTGATCTTCAACTTTTAAAAACGGTTTAATATCTTCAGTTTTTGAAGTTATGGATACAAAAATACCTGCAACTCTACTTTGTTTACATCTTTTAAGATTCTCAAGTTCTATTTCTGGATCATCAACAGATTGCAGAATAATTAATGAGTAACCATATCGTCTGACTTCTTCTTCTAACGAACTAATAAAGGAATGATAAAAGTAGTTTGAGATGGCGGGTACGATTACCCCAAACTCTTTACTATTATTTGTTCGTAAATTAATAGCATAAGTATTTGGTTCATACTCTAATATTTCTGCTAATTCTCTTACCTTTTCTTTTGTTTCTTTTGAAATATCAGGATGATCTTTTAAAGCTCGCGAAACTGTTGAGATACTCATATTCAGCATCTCTGCAAGTTTTTTTAAGGTTACATTTGGTTTCAAAATGATTACAATTGGATACTCCAATATAGTAATTTTCCACAACAAACATTTTCGCAAAGCTTTGCGAAAATGTTTGTTGTACTTAGGTATTTTTTATCACTAAGTTTAATAGGTTTTAAATATAATTTTGAAAAACCAATTATTATAAATCGTTTAAATAAACGCCGCAAAATTTGTACAAATCAATACAAATAATGTTTTTACAAAAACACTATTTGTATTGATTATTGTCGAACTAATAAAGTAAGCGGCGAAAGTATTCCAATTTTTACAAAATCATATTATTGATAGAATGACTAAAGAGAATGTGTCATGTAATTTACAATTAATTAGAGCGGAGTTGTTTATCTGTTCTTTTTTAAATTAAAGCTCATGAAAGTATGAATTGGCGAAATAATGATTTATTACTAACAGCGGCTGCAATTAAAGTTTTAAATGGCGCTTCAAGTAACGTTGGTATTAAGGCATCATCTGAGGATACGGATAATTATAATAGAATATGGGCAAGGGATAGTGCGGTCTCTTCCTTAGCAATTCTCACTAACCAAATTACTCATCTTTATCCTAATATTAAAGCATCCATTCTTACTTTACAAAGTGCAGCAAATTTATTCGGACAAATACCGTCTAATGTCTCAACTGATGAAGGAGGCGTTATAAATGGGATTAGTTTTGGAGGTCCTGTAGGAAGAACGGATACCAGTTTTTGGTGGTTAATTATGAGTATAAGTTATTTGCAACAGCAACCAGATGCAGCTTTAAAATCCTCAGTTTACGAACAAGCAAAAATAATTTTTCGTTTAGCGGATTCTTGGGAGTTTAATGGCAAGCATTTGATGTATGTTCCTATGAGTAGTAATTGGGCTGATGAATATGTGACTCATGGTTATGTGTTATATGATCAATTATTAAGATTTTGGGCTTTAAACTTAGCTTCAAATTACTTTAACCAACAAATTTGGAATAAAAAAGCATCAGCTATTAAAACGGCTATAAAACAACACTATCTTTTAGAAGCCGAATTGGAAGATAGTTTATATACCGAAGCACAAAGAAAGGAATTAAAAGACTTCGATTTAGGAAAAAGATTTATAGCCTCTTTTTCACCTGGTGATAGGATAGAAAAGTATGATACTTGGTCTATTGGCTTACTGTTTTTATTAAAAATACCTTCACAACAGAGCGCAATTAAGTTAGAAAAAGCCATTAATGAAATCTTTGTAGAGACGAAGGGAAAAGGAATACCAGCTTTCTATCCTTTAATTACTAGTGATGATAAACTCTTTGATTTTATAAAATTAAACCATCATTATAGATTTAAAAATCATCCTGGTCATTTCCATAATGGTGGTATTTGGCCTGTAGTAAATGGTTTTTTGATTTCGGGTCTTAAAATTTCGGGCTTTAGTAAAACGGCAACGCTAATAATGGATGCTTTAAATCAGAATTTAATAAATGAAAATTCTAAAGCTCCATTTACTGAATATTTTGATTTTTTTGAAGCCAAACCATTTGGAGTTTCAAATTTGTGCTTTAGTGCCTCAGGCTATTTATTAGCTCAACAATCATTAAAAAATGAAAATGTTTTTATGAATCAGCTGTCGTTGCCTCATACTGATTTTGAAAAAATATATGAAACAATAAAGGTCCAAACGGCAAGCATCATTTCTCATTTGAATATTGGTAAAAAAAAAATAATTATTATTTCTTTAGCTGGAGAATCAGGAAGCGGCAAAACTACTTTGGCTAAAGCAATAAAAATGATGTTAGAAGAAGAAGAAGATAAAAAAGTAGTGCTTCTTCATCAAGACGATTATTTTAAGCTCCCTCCACAGCAAAATCATATCGCTCGAATGAAGGATTTTAACCATGTTGGTCCGCAAGAGGCCAGATTGTCATTGTTAGATGAACATCTTAAGCTAATTAAATCAAATAAAATAACTTCAATAGAAATACCGCATATGAATTGGTTAAATGACTCAGAAGAAAAAATTGTATTAGACGTCGCCAATGTTGATGTTGTTTTAGTTGAGGGAACTTACACATCGTTGCTCAAAGAAATTAATAAAAGGATTTTTATAAATTCTGATTATAAAAAAACAAAACAAAATCGGATCCTAAGAAATAGAGAAACGATAACTGATTTTATAGAAAAAGTATTAAAACGAGAAAACCAACTTACTGACAGTCAGTTTTGCTGACATCTGACAAAAATCCACC